>NZ_MUAV01000001.1:0-313447 GCF_003265965.1 Rhodovulum viride
CGGGCCGACCCGCCGGGGGCTTTGCCCCCGGACCCCCAGGGTATTTCTGCCAAGAAGAAGGCTTGGCCCAGGTCGCGCGGGGCCCAGGCGGGCAGCGCATCGCGGTCGATCTCGATCCCGAGACCGGGGCCGGTGGGATGGCGACGCGGCCCGCCTCGAGCCGGACAGGCGTCTTCACGATCTCGGCGAGGAACGGATTTCCGGTGCGGTCGAGGTCGGGCAAGGGATCGTTCGGCGCATGGCGCCGGGGCACCGGTGGCAGCAGCGCCAGCATTTGCCGCGAAGCGTCCAGGTGGACGCCGGGTCCCCAGACATGGGCGACGACGCGGATGCCTTCGGTTTCGGCGCAGGCCGCGATCTTGCGCATTTCGGTCAGCCCGCCGCAGCCGGTCACGTCGGGTTGCAGGATGTCGATGGCACCGGCGCGGATCGCCTGCGGATGGGCGTGACGGGTGTGCCAGGTCTCGCCGCCCGCGACCGGGATCGGCTGGCCGCGCCGGACCTCGGCATAGGCGCCGAGATGTTCGGGCAGGACCGGTTCCTCGAACCAGGCGATGTCGTATCGGGCGGCGGCGCGCCCGAGCCGGATCGCTTCGATCGCGTCATGGCCGTGATTGGTGTCGATCATCAGCGGGCGCGTTCCGAGGATCTGGCGCGCGGTGCGGATCGCGTCGAGATCGGCGTCATGGCCGAAGACGGTCTTGATCGTGGCGGCAGTGAAGCCCTCGGCCCGTGCGCGGTGGAGGTCTGCGCCAGGCGCGTCGATCCGGTCGCAGAGGCCGGGACGGAGGTCCGGTGGGCGCCGCCCGCCAGCGCGTGGACCGGCACCCCGTAATGCCGCCCGGCAATGTCCCCGAGCGCGATGTCGAGGGCCGATTGCGCGGTGACGCTCGGCCGCGCTGGCCCTGGTCGCGGAACTGGGTCGCGAGCCGCGTCCAGAGCGGCTCGATCGCCAGGGGGGCGCGGCCGCTCAGCCAGGGCGCCATCTCGGCGATCACGGCGGCATCGGTGCGGGCGGGGCCGAGCGCCTCGCCCCAGCCGGGGGGCCGTCCTCGCAGACGATCTCGACGAGGCAGGCCCAGCGGTCGCGGAAGGTCGAGAAGGCGCTTTCGAAGCCGGAATCGAGCCTCTGGTGCAGAAGATGCGGGCGGATCTCGGCGATCTTCACGGTCCCGATCGCTTCGCACCGCGCAGCTGCGCCCGTTCGCGGCGCCAGATGTAAAGTCCCGAGGCGATGATGATGGCGCCGCCGCAAAGCGTCCAGACCGTGGGCCAGGTGTCGAAGACGAGGATGCCCGCCAGCGCCGCGAGGAAAACCTGAAGATAGACGACAGGCGCCAGCAGCGAGGCATCGGCCAGCCGGTGGGCCTCGGTCGCGGCGATATGGCCGGCGGCGCCGAAGGCCCCGATCAGCAGGAAGACCGTCCAGTCGGTGCCGCCCTCGGGCCAGACCCAGCCGCCCGGAACGAAGGGCAGGATCGCCAGGGCCGCAAGCCCCGCCGACCAGATCTGCTGGGTCGAGATCGCCTCGATCCCGGCCAGTATCCGGGTCAGCACGAAGTAAAGCGAGGCCAGGGTCAGGGCGCCGAGGCTGAAGAGCATCGCCGGGTGGAAGGCCGCGCCCCAGGGCTGCATCACCACCGCGACGCCCAGAAAGCCCGTGCAGACCGCCGCGATCCGGCGCAGCCCGACCCGTTCGCCCAGCATCGGGATCGCCAGCAGCGTCACCGCGATGGGGCCCGCGAACATGATCGTGGTCGTCACCGTGATCGGCAGGTATTTCAGCGCCGCGAAATTGCAGACCGTGCTGCCCAGCAGGAAGACCGACCGCAGCACCTGACGCACCGGGCTGTTCGAGCGCAGCGCCGCCAGCCCCTCGCGCGGCAGGAAGACCACCAGCGCCAGCAGGAAATGGATCAGATAGCGCGCGAAGACCACCTGCAGCGCGGGCAGCCCGGCGAGGATCAGCCATTTCGCCGAGCTGTCGATGCAGGTGAAGAAGGCGACCGCCAGTGCCATGGCCAGCACCCCGGTCAGCCTGCGATCCTCGCGCGGACGTCCGATCCCCATCGGGGCTCAGCCCACCGCCCAGCCGCCGTCGATCACATGGGTCTGGCCGGTGGTGAAGGCGCTTTCGTCCGACGCGAGATAGACCGCGAGATGGGCGATTTCGGCCGGGGTGCCGATCCGGCCCATCGGCTGGCGGGCGACGAAGGCGCGGTGGGCGGCCTCGTAATCGCCCATGGCGCGCAGCCGGTCATGCAGCGAGGGGCTGTCGACCGTGCCCGGGCAGATCGCGTTCACCCGGATGCCGCGCGTGACATAGTCGAGCGCGACCGATTTCGTCATGCCGATCACCGCCGCCTTGGTCGCGCCGTAGACAAAGCGGTTGGGGGCCGCGACCAGCGACGAGACGACCGAGGCGATATTGACGATCGAGCCATGACCGCGCTTGAGCATGCCCGGCAGTGCGGCCTGCATCGCATGGAACTGCGCGCGGACATTCAGCGCGACGGCGAAGTCGAACTCGTCGTCGGTGGCCTCGAGTAGCGTGCCCGCATGCACGATGCCCGCGCAATTGACCAGCACCTCGGGATCGGCCGCGCGGATCGCCTCGGTCAGGGCCGCCTTGTCGGTCACGTCCAGCCCGAAGGTTTCGGCCGTGAGCCCCGTCAGCAGCGTCGGGTCGAGATCGGTCGCGACCACGATTGCGCCTTCCGCCGCGAAGGCCTCGGCGATGGCCCGGCCGATGCCCTGACCCGCGGCTGTCACGAAGGCGCGTTTTCCGTCCAGTCTCATGTCTGTCCCTTTTTTGAATGGGTTGCGATCCAGTCGGTCATCTGCGGCACCATCAGATCGCCCGCGCCCCCGTCGCGGGCGGCACGCAGGGTGGCATCGGTCGCGCCCGAGATCGGGCTTTCGCGTCCGAGATCCTCGGTCATGCGCCGGTAATAACCCACATCCTTGGCGGCATTCGCGACCGAGAAGGCCAGGTCGATCCGGCCCTCGACCGCATAGGCGCGGATGAAGTCCATCATCCCCGATTTCAGCGGCCCGGCCGACATCACCGAATAAAGCGCCTCGCGCTCGATCCCGGCGGCATCGGCCATGGCGAAGGCCTCGGACATGGCGCAGGCGGTGGTCATGGCGAAGAAGTTGTTGATCAGCTTGATCGTGTGCCCGTTGCCGAGCTTGCCCAGATGAAAGACGTTCTCGCCGAGGATGTCGAGTACCGGCCTGACCCGGTCATAGGCGGCGCGCTCGCCCGCGCACATGATGTTCAGCAGCCCCTCGCGGGCCTGGGCGGGGGTGCGCCCCAGCGGCGCATCCAGATAGACCGCGGCCTTTTCGGCCAGATCGGCGCCGATCTTCAGCGTCGAGGCGGGCAACGAGGTGCCGAAGTCGATCACCACCTGGCCCTCGCGCGCGCCTGCAAGGATGCCGTCGGGGCCGTAGATCCGGGCCTCGACCTGATCCGAGGTCCCCATGCACAGCATCACGATGTCGCTTTCCTCGGCCAGCGCCCGGCCCGAGGCGGCCTCGGTCGCGCCTTGCGCCAGCGCCTCGTCGATCCCCGAGCGGTCGCGATGGCCCAGCACCGTCAGTTCCATCCCGTTCTTCTGCAGGCATTCGACCATGGCCCGGCCCATGAGGCCGAGCCCGACGAAGCCGATCCTCGGATCATCCATATCCCTCTCCCGTTCCGGTCCCGTTCACATCACCGCGCCGATCTGCCAGGGCACGAATTCATGATCTCCGAGCCCCTGCGCCTCGGATTTCGTTCTCTCGCCGCTCGCGACGCGAAGCCACAGATCGTAGATCTCGCGCCCGACCTCCTCGACGCTGGCCGCGCCCTCAAGGATGCGGCCCGCATTCACGTCCATGTCCTCGGTCATCCGGGTGAACATCGCGCTGTTGGTGGCGATCTTGACGGTCGGGGCGGGTTTCGAGCCGAAGGCCGAGCCGCGACCGGTGGTGAAGGCGACCAGCGTGCAGCCCGAGGCGATCTGGCCTGTCACCGAGGCCGGGTCATAGCCGGGGCTGTCCATGAAGACGAAGCCCGTCTCGGCGATGGGCTCGGCATAGCGCAGCACGGCGGTCAGGGGCGTCGTGCCGCCCTTGGCGGCCGCGCCCAGCGATTTTTCAAGGATGGTGGTCAGCCCGCCGCGCTTGTTGCCGGGGCTCGGGTTGTTGTCCATCGAGCCGCGGTTGCGCGCGGTATAGTCCTCCCACCAGCGGATCAGGCCGATCAGCTTTTCGCCGGTGGCGCGGTCCTTGGCGCGGGCGGCCAGCAGATGTTCGGCGCCGTAGATTTCAGGCGTTTCCGCCAGAACGCCGGTGCCGCCCTGGGCGACCAGCAGGTCGCAGGCATGGCCCAAGGCCGGGTTCGCGGTGATCCCCGACCAGGCATCCGAGCCGCCGCATTGCAGCGCGACGGTCAGATCCGAGGCCGGGCAGGGCGTCCGGCGGGCGGCATCGACCAGCGGCAGCATCGCCTCGATCCGCGCGATGCCCTCCTCGACGGTGCGGCGCAGCCCGCCGGTGTCCTGGATCGTCATGTGCTGGAACAAGGGCCCCGGGGTCAGGCCGAAAGCCTGGATCAGCCAGTCGATCTGCATCGTCTCGCAGCCCAGCCCGGCCATCAGCACGCCGCCCACATTGGGGTTGCGGGCATAGCCCCAGATCACCCGTTGCAGCGCCTCGAAGCCCTCGCCCGATCCGGCCATTCCGCAGCCGGTGCCATGCACGAAGGCCGCGACCCCGTCGACATTCGGGTAGGGCGCCAGCCGGTCTGGGGTGAAATGCGCGGCGATCCGGTGCGCGGCGGTGGCCGAGCAGTTGACCGAGGTCAGCACCGCGATGAAGTTCCGCGTGCCGACCCGGCCGGTCGGGCGGCGATAGCCCAGGAAGCGGTCCGCCGCCGGTGCGGGCGGGGCCGGGCGCAGGTTGGTGGCGAAGGCATAGTCGGCCCCGACCGCGCGGAAGGCCAGATTGTGGGTGTGGACATGGGCGCCGGGCGCGATGTCTTCGGCGGCATAGCCGATGACCTGGGCGTATTTCAGGACCGGCGCGCCCGTGGCGATCGCCTCGGTCGCCATCTTGTGGCCCATCGGGATCGGCTGGACCGCGCCCGCCTGGCCAGGGGCCAGCGCCGTGGCGGCGGTGACCACATTGTCGGCCTCGGACAGTCTGACGGTCTTCATGGCGTCTCCTCCGGGCCGGTCCCGCAGATGTGCGGCGCCCCCCTCACAGGAACAGCGTCACGATGGGCGGCCAGATCAGCAGGACCGACAAAGCGAGGATCTGCAAGCCGATGAAGGGCAGGAAGCCGCTGAAGATGTCGGTCAGCGAAATCTCGGGCGGGGCCACCGATTTCAGATAGAAGGCGGCGGGGCCGAAGGGCGGCGAGAGAAAGCTCACCTGCATGTTCATGCAGAAGACGACGCCGAACCAGATCGCCACATGCCGGGGGTCGAGCTGGCCAAGCACGCCGATCTCGGCCGGGGGCAGCTTCAGCACGATGGGCAGGAAGACCGGCATGATCAGCAGCACGATGCCGACCCAGTCCATGAACATGCCCATGACGAGGAAGATCAGCATCATGACGAGGATGATGCCCATGGTCGGCATGTCCGCCCCGACGATCAGGTTCGCGACATAGTTCGGCCCGCCCGCCAGCGTATAGGCCGCGGCCAGCGCGGCCGCGCCGATGGTCACCCAGATGATGGTGCCGGTCGAGCGCAGCGTGCGCATCAGGCTGTCCCAGACGATCTCGAAGGTCATCTCGCGCCGGATCAGCCCGATCGCGAAGACCGCGACGACGCCCATGCCCGCGGCCTCGGTGATGCCGGTGATGCCGCCATAGATCGAGCCCAGAACCACCCCGATCACCACTGTCGGCGCGACCAGTCCCTTGCCCATCTGCCAGCCCGCGCGGGTCCGCTCTGGCCCGACGGCCAGAAGGATCGCGGCCAGCGCCAGCGCCAGCGCGCCCACCAGCCAGGGAATGTCCGACACCATGCCAAGGAAAATGGGCGCGACACCCTCTTGCACGCGATTGGCGCCGGTCGCCGTCAGGAAGGCCACCCGCACCAGCAGCGCGCCCGCGATCCACAGCGTCATGCGGGCAAGGAAGCCCAGAAACATCAGCGCCTTCTCGCGCCCGGCCGGGTCGCCCGGATCGGCCGGTGGCAGGGGGGCGAGGCCGGGGTTCAGCCGCGTCCGCACCAGAATGTAGATCAGGAAGAACGAGGCCAGCATGAAGCCCGGCAGGAAGGACGCGGTGAACAGCGCCTTGATCGAGGTCTCGGTCACGAGCCCGTAGAAGATCAGCACGATCGAGGGCGGGATCATGGTGCCCAGCGAGCCCGAGGCGCAGATCGTGCCGATGGCGAGGTTCCGGTCATAGCCCAGCCGCAGCATCTGCGGGAGTGCGATCAGGCCCAGCAGCACGACCTCGCCGCCGATGATCCCCGACATGGCCGCCATGATCACCGCCATGATCGAGGTCACGACCGCGATGCCGCCCCGGGTCCGCGACAGCCACATGTTCAGCGAGGAATACATGTCGCGCGCGATGCCGGAGCGTTCCAGCAGCGCCGCCATGAAGATGAAAAGCGGGATCGAGATCAGCACGTAATTCGTCATCTGCCGATAGATCGCCTGGCCAAGCACCGCGAAGGGGCCGCGCCCGAAATCGCGAAACAGCAGATCGGGGCCGAATTTCATCACCAGCGTCGCGACCGCCAGAAAGGCCGAGGCAAAGCCCAGCGGCATTCCAATGGCCAGCAGAGCGAACATCCCCAGAAGCAGGATCAGGCTGATCGTGCCGATATCCGAGACCTTCATCCAGCCGAAGTCGAGGATCAGCTCCATTTCAGTCCTCCAGCGTCCGGCGGATATTGGCGATTTCGGTCTCGTCGATATCGTCGAGCGCGGAATGGTATTCGGGCGGGCGGTTCCAGTCGGCGATCAGGTTTGACAACGCCTGCAGCGCGACCAGCCCGATGACGATCAGGATGGCGGGCTTGATGGTGGCCGGAAGCGGCGGGTCCCAGGCGGTGCCGAAGGTCTCCATCCGGGCGAATTTGGTGACCGCCTCGCCATAGCCGCCCCAGAGAAGGCAGAGGAAGAAGCCCCAGATCAGCCCGACCGAGACCACGTCGGCCGCCTTCTGCAACGGCCGGGGCAGCAGGTCGTAGATCACATAGATGCGGATATGGCTGCGCTGCTGCATGGCATAGAGCCCGGCCAGCAGGAAGATGAACCCGGCGATCCACAGCGACAGTTCATTGGCCCAGAGCGTTGGTTTTTCAAAGACATAGCGCGCAACGACCTCGTAGATCATCACCACGACGACGCAGACGATGCCGATCATCGCCAGCCGGGACATCACGAGCGCCACGATGTCCATCGGCCCGGTCGGCGGGCGTTCGATGGCGCCTTTCCGGTCCGACAGGTGCAGTGCCGCGAACAGCATCGCGGCCGCGAGGCTGCCCAGCATCAGCGGCACCTCGGGCCGACCCTCGGGGCGCAGCATCTCGAACATGCCGACCGGTTCGGCGCGCCAGACCTGGCCCGCGATCAGCCAGAGCGCCATCGCGGCGGCAGCCGCGCCCGAGACGATCATCGCTCCTTTCACCGCCGGGCCAAAAGGCCCCAGCCAGACGCCGTCCTTTTCCTGCATGCCGTTCCGTCTCCCTCCGGATCGGCGCGCCCCGGCCATGGCCCGGGGCGCGCGGAATGGCGGACCTAGTCGGCGATCAGGCCAAGCTGGGTCAGATAGGCCTTGTGGCTGTCGACCAGCGCCTTGGCCTCGGGCGATTTGTCGGCCCAGACGTCCCAGGCGGCCTGAGCTGCCTTGCGGAAGGTGGCGCGGTCCTCGGCCGACCAGTCATGCAGCGTCACGCCCTTTTCGGTCAGCCGCGCCGCGGCCTCGGCATTGGCCTTCTCGAAATACAGCGCAGACCGCAGCGCGAGCTTTTCCATCGCCACTTCGACGATGCGCCGCTGCTGCTCGGTCAGCCCGTCCCAGACTGCCTTGTTGCAGGCCAGATGGTCGGACGGCATCGAATGGAAGCCCGGATAGGTGGCGTGGTTCGCCAGATCGAACAGCCCGATCGACTCGTCGTTCGAAAGCCCCGAATAGTCGGTGCCCTCGATGATGCCGGTCTCCATCGCGGTGAAGACCTCGGTGAAGTCCATCACGATGGGCGAGGCGCCGAGATTGGCGAAGATCTCGGTTTCCATCCCCGGGGGCGAGCGGAACTTCCAGTCCTTCAGATCGTCCGGCCCGGCAATGGGCGTCGAGGAGACCAGCGATTCCTGGCCATAGACCCACCAGCCGATCAGCTGCATGCCGAATTCGTTGTAAAGCGTCTGTGCCTGTTCCAGCCCGCCGCCGTAATAAAGCCAGGACAGCTGCTGATAGGGCGTGTCATATCCGCCCATGATGTCGCCCACGAACTGGAATCCCGGGTTCTTGCCGGTCTGGTAGGCGCCGCCGGTCATGTCGCAGTCGAGAATGCCGTTGGCGGCGGCGTCGAAGGTCTCGACCGTCGCGACCACCGACGAGGCATAGAACATCTCGATGTCGATGGACCCGTCCGACATCGTCTCGACATCCTCGACGAACTGGGCGGCCAGTTTGCCCGAGGTCTGTTCGGGGTTGTAATGGGTCTGGATGCGCAGCGTCACGTCCTGGGCCGCCGCAGGCAGAGCCGCCCCGGCGGCAAGCGCCACCGCGGCCAGCATCGGTCTCGGATTCATGGTGTCTCCTCCCTGGATGGGGCTTCCCCCGGTTGGCGGGCCGTCTCTCCCCCGGCTCGCGATGGTGCCTTGTGAGGTGAGGCTAGCCGAAGCGCCACGGCCCGATCAACCATTTTGGTATACCAAATGTGCGAAAGGTGCTTCGGGCAAGGTCCGCAGCGGCCGGCAGGGGGGCAGGGGCGCGACACGGCGTCGGACCTGGTGGCCTCGACAAGTCCGGTTTCGTTGGTATACCAAATGGAAAGACAGGGGCCACGCGCCCGCTCCCGGCCGGGCGGCCGGGGCCGAAGGAGCAGTCGCGACATGGCGGAACAGACCCGCGCCGAGGACATCGCGAACCGGTTGCGCCGCAGCATCCTGCACGGGACGCTGCCCCCCGGCGCGCCGATCAAGGAGCGCGACACCGCCGCCGAGATGGGGGTCAGCCGCACGCCGATGCGCGAGGCGATCCGGATCATCGCCAATGAGGGTCTGGTTCTCTTGCGTCCGGCGCGAAGCCCCGTGGTGGCCAGCCCGACGCTGGCCGAGGTCCGGGACGCCATCGAGGTTCTGTCCGCGCTCGAGATGCTGTCGGTCCGGCTGGCCTGCGACCGGGCGACCGAGGCCGATCTGGACGAGATCCGGCGGCTGGAGCGCGAGCTTTCGGACAATTTCACGACGCTTGACGACATCGACCGGTTCGAGGTGGACATGGCCTTTCACCTGGCCATCGTGCGGGCCGCGCACAATCCGGCGCTGGCCGAGACGCACCAATCCTATCTGGGTCGGCTTTGGCGGGCCCGGTTCCTGTCGGCGCGCCGCAAAAGCTCGCGCGACAGCGTCGTCAGCCAGCACCGGGCCATCGTCGCGGGACTCGAGGCGCGCGACAGCGCGGCGGCTCAGGCCAGCCTGCAGGCGCATCTGGACCGGCTTCTGGCCAATGTGCGCGCCTTTTTCGAAACCGGGACCGAAACTGAAATCGGGCCAGCCCCCTCCGACGCGGACTGACGGCGGGCGGGTCCGGGGCAATCCACAACAGGGAGACGCGAATGAAACTCTTGCGCTATGGCGAGGCGGGGTCGGAAAAGACCGGGCTTCTGGATGCGGCGGGCCGGGTCCGGGACCTGTCGGCCCATGTGCCCGACCTGTCGGGGGCGGCGGTCGCCATCGCGGCGCTCGACCGGCTTCGGGGACTCGATCCCGAGACGCTGCCGCTGGTCGAGGTGCCGGGCCGCATTGGCGCCTGCCTGTCGCGGGTGCCGAACTTCTTCTGCGTCGGGCTCAACTACGCGCGCCACGCCGCCGAAACCGGGGCCGAGCCGCCGAAAGAGCCGATCCTGTTCTCGAAGGCCAGTTCGGCGCTGTCGGGGCCCTATGACCCGGTGGTGATCCCGCGCGACTCGGTCAAGAGCGACTGGGAGGTCGAGCTGGGCGTGGTGATCGGGCGCGACACGCTTTACGTGTCCGAGGCCGAGGCGCTGGACCATGTGGCGGGCTATTGCGTCATCAACGACGTGTCGGAACGCGCCTTCCAGATCGAGCGCGGCGGCCAGTGGGTCAAGGGCAAGTCGGCGCCGACCTTCGGCCCGACCGGCCCCTGGCTGGTCACCGCCGACGAGGTGGCCGACCCGCAGGCGCTGGGGCTGAGCCTCGCGCTGAACGGGCAGACCGTTCAGGACAGCCGCACCGACGACATGATCTTCTCGGTGGCCGAGATCGTGTCCTACATGAGCCGCTTCATGGCGCTGCAGCCCGGCGACATCATCGCGACCGGCACGCCGTCTGGCGTCGGCATGGGCATGAAGCCGCAACGCTTCCTGCGCCCCGGCGACGTGATGGAGCTGACGGTCGAGGGGCTCGGGACCCAGAGGCAGGACGTGGTGGCGGCGGACTGAGCGGCCCACACCCCGCCGGACGGGCGCTTCGGGCCGGGGCCGAGCCTCGGGCCGATGTCCGCCCGGACGACGGGGCCGAAGAGGGGGGCAAATACAGATCCGTGCGGCTCGGCGACGCCCCGGCGGACGGGGGAAACGCCCGCAGGCATGGCGGCCCCGTCGGGTGGTGCAGGCCTGGGCTTCAGGTATGCGCGGCCTCGCTCGGCTCCAGGCGGCCGGTCCGCTCATGGGCCGCGATCAGCCCCGCCAGGGTCAGCCGGTCGCCCGCCAGCGCCTCGACATCGGCGCCCTGGGACGCCAGCGCGCTGGCATAAAGCTCCGAGACCCGCTCGGTGCCCAGCACCGCGACCGGCCGGTTGTGCCACCAGGTGCGCATGGCGCCGATATCGCAGCCGACCATCAGCCCCGACAGTCGCGCCCGGGCAAGGCCCGGGGTCGGGTTGCTCAGCAGCGCCGAGGCTCGGATCCCGAAGATCGAACTGACGATGGTTTCGGGGTGGCGCGTGCTTTCGTCGACCGCGTTGCGGAAGGCGGCCTCGTCCCAGCTGTCGTCCATCATGTGGCGCAGGACCGATTGCCGGGCGATCAGCCCGTAGATCTCGCCGGTCATCATGGTGCGGAAGCCCTGCACGATGCCGTGGCGCAGCCGCACCCACTTGCCATGCAGGCCGGGCATGCACAGCACCCCGTCGAAGGACGCGCGATCCAGCAGGAAGCCCGCGATCCGGGTCTCCTCGCCGCGCATGACATCGGGCGGATCGATCTGGCCAAGCCCCGGCAGGATGCCGACCGAGATCCGCGAATCGAGGCTTGGGGCGGGCATCGGGGGCGCGGCATGCGGGGCGCAGGGCACCATCTCATGCGGCACCTCGACCCAGCCCTTGCGGGCGCCCGCCTGACCGCAGATCAGAACCGGCGTCACCTCGTCGGGCGGCAGCATCCCGCTTGCGAGGGTCAGCAGCGCGGATTCGAAGTCGCGTGGTCCAAGCCGCGAGACCCCTTGATCCGAGGCGCCTTCGGTCAGGACCTTGCGTCCCGCCATCGCCCAGATCCTCAGCGAGGACGGGCCCCAGGCGGCGGCGATCCAGCGCGGCGCGGTCATCTTGGCCCCGCCGGATGTCGCGCGCGGCGGGGCCGCTGCGGCGGGGGTCCGGACACTGGCCTGCCGGGCGGAGCCCCCTGATGCGCGGAGGACGGGCACGGGGCGCGCCGGGGTCCGCGCGGTGTCATGGCGGATCTCCTGGGCCGGTGCGGCGGACGTGAAAGCGCGACACCTGCCGATAGACCTCTCCCGGTCGCAGCAGCACGGACGGGAAATCGGGCCGGTTCGGCGCATCCGGCCAGCCCTGGGGTTCCAGCGCGATCCCGGCATGGGCGTCATAGGGCCGCCCCTCGTGCCCCGGCACCGGGGCGGTGGCCAGGCCGCCACCATCGTAGACCTGCAGCCCGGGGGCGGTCGTCGTCACCTCCAGCTCGACGCCCGGGACCGAGAGACGGCAGGCCGGGCGCA
The DNA here is from genome assembly GCF_003265965.1 of Rhodovulum viride. NCBI lineage: Bacteria > Pseudomonadati > Pseudomonadota > Alphaproteobacteria > Rhodobacterales > Paracoccaceae > Rhodovulum > Rhodovulum viride. The sequence goes on from NZ_MUAV01000001.1 coordinate 12,154, forward strand.
GCGCTGCGGCGCTGTCCCCGAGGCAGAAGTTGTGATCGAGCGGCGGCGCCTCGCGCGCCAGCACGGCATCGAGAACCGGGCGCGGCGTGCAAAAGTCGAACCGGGTGCCCGCGACCGGCGCGGGCGGCCCTTGCGGGATCAATGCGTCATCGACGGGCAGATAGCGCGCCGCCGCGACCTGAAGCCGGTGGCGGTCGAGGCTGCCGCTGCCATCGAGGCACCAGTAGCTGTGATGGGCGAGGTTGCAGAAGGTGGGCGCGCCGCTGCGGCCTTCCAGCCGGATTTCCAGCGCCCCCGCTGCATCGACCAGATAGCTTGCCCGAAGATCGAGCGGGCCGGGCAGGCCGCCGGTGCCTTCGGGCAGGGACAGGCTGAGCGTGCAGGCGGCGGGGCTGTCGGCCTCGAGCCGCCAGTTGCGGCTGGCGGTTCCCGCGGTTCCGCCATGCAGCATGCTGCGCCCGGCCTCGTTGCGCTCAAGCGTCAGGATCCGCCCGTCCAGGGGCGCGCGGCCTCCGGCGATCCGGTTCGCGACCGGACCGACGATGGCCCCGAAATAGCGCATCGGTCCCAGATAGGGGGCGAAGGCCTCCGAGCCCAGCACCAGCGCATGGGGCAGGCCCTCGATCCTGAGGTCCATCAGCGAGGCGCCCCAGGTCATGATGCGGGCCCGGGTTCCGGCCTGTCCGATCCAGATCGCGCGCACCGGGCTGCCGTCCGGCGCGCTGGCCAGCCGGTCGATCCTGGGCAGGGTGGGCGTTGCTGTGAACATGCGAAGGGTGCCCCGGACTCGCTGTCGGAACCCTGCGCCGGTCGGTCGCACGCGTTGCGCAGGATTCGCCCCCAAGGGTCCGCGACAATTGCCCCTGACGCAAGAGACTTCTCGCAAAAGTTGCGCGTCGGGGCGCTCTGGGCGAATGAAATGTCCTTTCGAGCCGCCCGTCGGGCGGCTCGGGGGCATCCGGCGCGTCCCGGCTCGGTCCGGCAAGGCCCGGCAAGGATCGTCCGGATGGCCCCCGCGGGTCGGGTCAGGCGGCCTCGAAGCTCAGATGCACCTTGACCGCGCGGCTGCGGTCGCCCGCGGCCTCGAAGGCCTCCTGCGCGTCTTCCAGCGGATAGGTGGCCGTCACCATCGGGCGGACGTCGATCCGGCCCGAGCCGATGGCCGCGACCGCATCGGCGAATTCGGGGTGGAAGCGGTGGGTGCCGCGCACCTGGATCTCCTTGCCGACGATCAGGTTCAGCGGCACCGGGGTCTCGCCCGCGACGCCGACCTGCACGAGGATGCCGCGCGGACGCAGCGTGGCGATGGCCTGGCCGATGGCGGGGGCGGCGGCCGAGCATTCGAAGACCACGTCGAACTGGCCCTTGTCGGCGCCATAGGGCTCCATCGCGGCCGGGTCGCGGGCGATGTTGACGATGCGCGTCGCGCCCATCTGCAGCGCGACCTCAAGCGGCCGGTCCTGCAGGTCGGTCACCACCACCTCGGCGGCGCCGCCTTCGGCCGCCGCGGCCGCGCAAAGCGACCCGATGGGCCCAGCGCCCGTCACCAGCACCGACTTGCCGGTCAGATCGCCCGCGATCCGCCGGGCATGCAGGCAGACCGCCAGCGGCTCGGAACAGGCGGCCTGGGTCAGCGAGATCCCCTCGGCCACTGGCAGGCATTGCTGGGCACCGATCACGATCCGGTCGCGGAACAACCCCTGTTCATGGGGGAAGCGCATGGCCGAGCCGCGAAAGCGCATCTCGAGGCAGTGGTTGAACATGCCTTGCTGGCAGTAAAGGCAGCTGCCGCAGGGGTGCGAGGGGTTCAGTGCCACCATTTGCCCCTCGGCCAGCCCGGTCACGCCAGCGCCCAGCGCGATCACCGTACCCGCCGCCTCGTGGCCCAGCACGATCGGTTCGCGCACCCGGACCGGGCCGAAGCCGCCATCGTGGTAGTAATGCAGATCCGACCCGCAGATCCCGCCCGCGCCGACCGCGACCAGCACCTCGCCGGGGCCGGGACCCTCCAGCGGCAGGGTCTCGATACGGATGTCGTGGGGGGCGTGCAGGCGGCAGACGCGGGTGTCCATGGAAAGCTCCTACGGGATCAGGACGGAAGGCAGCCAGGTCGCGATGGCCGGCACGTAGGACACGAGCAGCAGCACCGCGATATTGGTTGCGAGGAAGGGCAGGATGGCGATCACCACCGGCGTCAGCGGCAGCCGGGCGATGCCCGCGCAGACGAAGAGGCAGACGCCGACGGGCGGAGTGGTCAACCCGATCATCAGGTTCAGGACCGCGAAGGTCGCGAAATGCAGCGGGTCGATGCCGACCGCCTGCGCCAGCGACAGAAGCGGCACGAAGAGGATGATGAGGGCCGCGATGGTCTCCATGAACATGCCGACGAAAAGCAGCAGCAGGTTGATGATGAGGATGACCAGGAACTTGTTGTCGGTGATCGACAGCACGCCCTGGGCGATGGCCTGGGGAATGCGCTCCGACACCAGGATCCAGCCGAAGACATTGGCAAAGCCCACCAGCGCCAGGATGCCGGCCGAGGCGACGGCGCTGTCGACGATCACCTTCGGCACCCGGGCGAGCGGCAGGTCGCGATAGACAAAGCAGCCCACGATCACGGCATAGACGCTGGCCACCACGGCGGTCTCGGTGGGTGTCGCGAGGCCAGAGAGCAGGCCGTAGATGATCAGGAAGGTCATGGCGATGGCCCAGATCGCGCCGCCAAAGCTGCGGGCGACCTCGCCGAAGCCCTGCCAGGGCTGGCGCGGGAAGTTCTTGCGCCGGGCGATGACATAGGCCGTCACCATCATGGCAAGACCCATCAGGATGCCGGGCACGGCGCCCGCGAGGAACATCTTGCCGACCGAAATCCCCGACAGCGCGCCGACGATGATCATCGGCACCGAAGGCGGGATGATCGGCCCGACGGTCGACGAGGCGGCGGTGACCGCGGCCGAATAATCGGCCGGATAGCCTGCCTTCTTCATGCCGGGGATCATCACGCCGCCGATCGAGGCGGCATCGGCCACGGCGGTGCCGGTGATGCCGCCGAACAGCATCGAGGCCGCGATATTGGTCAGGCCCAGCCCACCGCGGATCCAGCCGACGAGGGCATTGGCAAAGCGCACGATGCGGTTGGTGATGCCGCCCTGGTTCATCAGGTTGCCCGCCAGGATGAACCCCGGGATCGACAGCAGCACGAATACGTCCATGCCCGCATACATCTTCTGCGGCATGACCACCGGCGGGATGCCCGCCAGCAGCAGATAGCCCAGCGACGACAGCCCCAGCGTGACCGCGACCGGAATGCCGACGACCAGACCGCCGACGAAGATACCGAAAAGAACCCAGACCTCCATCAGATCTCCTCGGCCTTCTCGGGCGTGCCATCCTCGGTGCCGGTCAGCATGCCCAGCACGCGCAGAGCGGCAAAAAGCGCCAGCAGCGCCAGCATCAGGAACACGGTGAGATGCACATAGCTCATGGTCAGCCCCAGCGCGGGCGAGCTTTGCATCCGCCCGATGCTGACGAAGCGCCAGGCATGGGGTAGCAGATAAAGCGCAAGCCCGCCGGTCGCGAGCGCCGAGACCAGCCGCAGCCGCCAGGGCCAGCGCCCGGGCAGAACCTCGCAGACGATGTCGACATTGACCATGTCGCCGGTCCGCAGCGACAGCCCGGCGCCAAAGGCGATCAGGAACAGCAGCGCAAAGCGGGTCAGTTCCTCGGTCCAGACGGGCGAACTGCCTAAGCTGCGGCCGACCACCTGGATCAGCACGGCGCCGATCAGAACGGCGAAGGACAGCCCGACTCCGACCCGGGCAAGGGCGGTGACGGTCGAAATGAAGCGCTCTGTCTTGGTGGGCATGGGGCCTCTGGCTTTCGGGGAAGCCGGCCGGGCCCCTCGGGCGGGTCCGGCCGGTCCAACTCGTTACGGGTCCACTCGTTACGAAACACGAGACCGCGCACGACGCGTGTCAGCGAAGGCGGGTCACAGGACGCGGGTCATTGGCCGAAGATCTCTTCGGCGATGGGGCGGATCTCGTCGCTGACATTGGCCAGAACCGCTTCCTTGGCCTTGGCGGCGAAGGCCGCGTTGTCGACCTCGACGAAGGTCATGCCGTGCTCTTCCAGCCAGGCGCGGTCGTCCGCGAGGCTCTGCTCGAACAGCTCGCGCTCATAGGCCTGGGCGCGCTTGGCGGCTTCCATCACCGCGGCCTGATCCTCGGCCGAAAGCTTGGCCCAGGTCAGTTCCGAAATGGTCAGGTAGATCCAGGACCGCACATGGTCGGTGAGGTTGACGTATTTCTGCACCTCGTTGAAATTCGCCGACCGGATCAGCGCCAGCGGGTTTTCCTGCCCGTCGATGGTGCCGTTCTGCAGCGAGGTGAACACCTCCGAGAAGGCCATCGGCGTCGGCTGGGCGCCGAGCGACTTCCAGACATCGACGAAAAGCGGCACGTTCGGCACCCGCATTTTCAGCCCGTTCAGATCGTCGGGGCTCTTGATCGGGCGGTTCGAGGTCAGCTCGCGCGCGCCGCGGGCGAAATAGGTGATCGGGCGGATCTGGGCGCGTTCGACGATCTGCGCCTCGATCTTCTTGCCGATCTCGCCCGAGGCGACCTCGTCCATGTGCTCGATCGAGCCATAGGCATAGGGCAGGGCCAGAAGGGAGGCCATCGGCGCCCAGTTCTGCAGGCTCTCGCCGGTGATCGTCATGTCGACGGTGCCCAGCTGCATGCCGTTGATCAGGTCGATTTCCTTGCCGAGGCTTTCATTCGGATAGACCTCGACCGCGATCCGCCCGTCGGTCAGCGCCGACAGCTCTTCACCGAATTTCAGCGAGGCCTTGTGCCAGGGATTGTCCTCGTTGGCGAGATGGCCGAGCTTCAGCGTGATCTCCTGCGCCATGGCCGGTGCGGCGGCAAGCCCCGCGATCAGCGCGGCGGCCGCAAGGCCGGGCAGTTTCCAAGCGGTTGTCATGTGGGATCTCCTCCTGTGACGTCGGTAAGGGGGTCTGGCTCGCTCGCGGCGCTTTCGAAGAGGCCGTCGAAAAAACCGGGATTCTCGGCCGCGATGGCGGGCAGGTCGTTCAGGATCTCGCGCAAATGGGCCCGGGTCGCGGCCTCGGCGGCGGCCACGTCGCCTGCGGCGATGCCATCGACGATGGCGGTGTGCTGGGCGATGAGCTTGTCCACCGGAAACCGCCCCAGCGCCAGGAACCGCACCCGGTCCATCTGCGACTTGAGCCCTTCCAGCAGCTTCCACGCGCCGGACTTGCCCGCGCCCTCGGCCAAGGTCCGGTGAAACACCTCGTCCAGCTGGATGAAGTCGCGGGGCGCGGTTTCGACCACGGCGGCCTGCCGGTCGATCTGGGCGCGGAGCCGCGCGATCAGCGCCGGGTCGGGGCGCCGCGCCAGCAGCCGGACGATGTCGGCCTCGATGGCCTCGCGCACGAAGCGCGCGTCCAGCACCGAGGAAATGGCGATGGTGGTCACCAGGCTGCCGCGCTGCGGAAGGATCGACAGCAGCCCCTGTTCGGAAAGCTTGATGAAGGCCTCGCGCACCGGCTGGCGGCTGACCGCGCAGCTGCGGGCGATCTCGGCCTCGGACAGCCGGTCGCCGGGCTTCAGGTCGTTGCGGATGATCCGGAGACGCAGGAAGCGGTGCAACTGCGGGGTGATCGGACGCGCCGGGTCAAGCACGCATCCCACCGCCCTCTCGATGTGCTCGTCCATGATTCGCCTCCCCTCCGGCTCTGGGCTACCATACTGCCATACTAGTCAGCAATCGTCCCGGCTGCTAAACGGAACCCGAAACGCGACTCGGAAAGGCGATGCGATGCGGCAGACGTGGCGGTGGTTCGGCCCCAAGGACCTGGTTTCGATCGACGACGTGCGGCAGGCGGGGGCCGTGGGTGTCGTCTCGGCCTTGCACCATGTGCCGACCGGCGCGGTCTGGACCCCCGACGAAATCGCCCGGCGCCAGGCCGAGATCGCCACCATGAAGGACGGCACGCCTTCGACCCTGACCTGGGACGTGGTCGAAAGCCTGCCCGTTTCCGAGGACATCAAGAAGCAGAAGGGCGACTGGCGCGCCCATATCGACGCCTATCGCGACAGCCTGCGCCACCTCGCCGCCGCGGGCATCGAGGTGATCTGTTACAACTTCATGCCGGTGCTGGACTGGACCCGCACCGATCTGGCGTGGAAGCGGCCCTCGGGCGCGACCTGCATGCGGTTCGATCTGACCGATTTCGCGGCCTTCGACCTGTTCATCCTCGCCCGTCCGGGGGCGACCGACGACTATGACGAGGCCCTGCAGGCGGCGGCCGAGGCGCGCTTCCGCGCCATGTCGGATGCCGACCGCGATCAATTGGCGGGCAATGTGGTCTTCGGCCTGCCGGGTGCCGCCGAACGCTTCACGCTGGAGGATGTGCGCGCGCATTTGGCGGAATACAGCGGCATCTCCGAAGACCGGCTGCGCGGCCACATGATCGACTTCCTCTCGGAAATCGTGCCGCTTGCCGAAGAGCTTGGGCTGAGGCTTTGCTGTCATCCCGACGACCCGCCGGTGCCGCTTCTGGGGCTGCCCCGGATCATGTCGACCGAGGCGCAGTATGAGGCGGTGATGCGCGCCGTCGACAGCCCCGCGAACGGCATCACGCTCTGTTCGGGCTCGCTCGGGGCACGCGCCGACAACGATCTGCCCGGCATGATGGACCGGCTGGGCGACCGGGTGCATTTCCTGCACCTGCGCAACGTCACGCGCGAAACCGGCGCGGTGTTCGGGTCGTTCCACGAGGCCGAGCATCTGGGCGGCCACACCGACATGGTGGCGCTGGTCGAGGCCGCGCTGCGCGAAGAGGCCCGCCGCCGCGCGTCGGGCCGTGCGGACTGGTCGATCCCGTTCCGCCCCGATCACGGGCAGGACATCCTCGACGATCTCGGCCGCCGCGCCCAGCCGGGCTATCCCTCCATCGGCCGGCTGAAGGGGCTGGCGGAACTGCGCGGGATCATCGCGGCCCTCGAACCCCGGATCGCGGTCTGACCCGGCCGGGCGTGGCCAAAGTTGCCAAACCGGCCGGGCTCGGGCAGTCTTGACCCAAGGGCGCGCGGCGGCGCGCCTGCGGCCTGGAATGCACCGAACCCGGAAAGGGGGCAGCGGTGGCACGCGAGGACTCCGGAGAGCCGGCCCGCCGGTCGGCGCTGAAACGCGGGCAGGCAGTCGAGGCGCAGCCCGGGCATGACCCCGCAGCCGTAATCCTCGCGGACCCGGCCGGGGCCGATCCCGAACCGGCGCTCGAGATGCTGACCGAGGCCGATCTGCCCGAGATCGAGACCCTGGGGCCGGGGGCCGATGTCGGCCTTGATGGGGGATCGCAAGAACGGCACCTAACTCATTCCCTCATTGCCACAATTCGAAACCGAAGGGTCGATCAGCGCGTCCAACCGGTCGATCCAGTGGCGCGAGAAGGTGGTCGAGCCGCTCTTCGAGAGCAGGCCCGATCACGTGATCAGGCACATGTTCGCCGAGCCGATGTTCAAGCCTATCGCGGTCGAGAACGGCGCGCCGAGGATCGAGGACATCACCCGCGGGATCAGCCACGGCACCTGAACGATATTCTATACAGTGACTTAGCCAAGGCAGTTGAGGCTTCACATGAAGGGGGGCATGGTGCTGGCCGGATCCCAGGGCGGGCAGATCGCCGTCAAGGCGCGGGTGCCCTGCCACTTCCAGGGGCGGTTCGAGGGCGCGGACATCGCGGCCGGGCTGCTCGAAGGCACCGGCCCGTTCGTGGTCGGCGAGTCCGGCAGCATCGCCTTCAGCTAGGGCTACGACATCGGGACCAACATCCAGGAGAACAAGGTGTCGGTCTGCCGGATCTCGGCGGTGCAAGGGAGAACCACGGATGGCACGCGCGAAATTCCTGTGCGACGCGGAACGCTGCATCGAATGCAACGCCTGCGTGACCGCTTGCAAGAACGCGCACGAGGTGCCCTCGGGCATCAACCACTGCCGGGTCATCACCCTGCAGGACGGCGAGCCGGGCCAGCGGTCGATCCCGGTCGCCTGCATGCATTGTTCCGACGCGCCCTGCATGGCGGTCTGTCCGGTCGACTGCTTCTGCCAGACCGAGGACGGCGTGGTGCTGCAGTCCAAGGAACTGTGCATCGGCTGCGGCCACTGCTTCTACGCCTGTCCCTTCGGCGCGCCCCAATCCCCGCAGGCGGGCAATTTCGATCGCGATGGCGGCCCGGTTCGGCCGCGGCCTGCCCGCGCCGGGGCTTTTCGGCCATGCCGAGGCGCTGGTCGCGCTGGCAGCGAGCCTCGTCGGCATCGATCTTCTGCTGGCGCGGGGCACCGAGCGACGGCCCCGAGGCGCAGGCGGCGCTGACCGCGGCGGTCTGCGAGGGGCTGGGGCTCGGCCCTCGGATGCGGCTTGTCGATCTTGCCGACCCCGACGCGCTGTCGGAGACGCTTGATGCCCATCGCCCGCCGCCCCGCGCCCCCGCGCCGGTGCGGCCGCATGGCGGGCGGCGCGAGGCGGCGCGGCTGGCCGCGCGGGTGCTGGCCGGGCCAGAGCGCCGCGCGGGGCCGCCGATCCCGCTGCCGAAGGGCGCGCCCCATGGCGCGGTGCGGCTCGACCCCGAGGCCTGGGCGCTCTGCCTGTCCCGCGCCGGGCTCTGCCCCTCGGGCGCGCTTGGCGACACCCCCGACCGGTCCGAGCTGCGGGTCCGCGAAGAGGCCTGCCTGCACTGCGGGATCTGCGCGACGGTCTGCCCCGAGGAGGCCATCGCGCTGGTGCCGCAACTCGACCGGCCGGACGCGGCGCTGAGCCTGCGCGTGCTGAAGGCCGAAGACCCTTATGCTTGCATCGAATGCGGCGCGCCCTTCGGGGTGAAAACGACGGTCGGGCGCATCGCCGCCCAGCCGGCCGGCCGCCAGCCGATGGTCAGCGGGTCGGACAAGGCCCGGCCGATCCGGATGGGCGACCGTTGCCGGGTCCGGGTGCAGTTCGACGTCCCCTGCGCGCCCTTCCGCATGGGCGCGCGCCCGCGCACCGCCGCCGACTATCCGCGCGACCCCGAGGACTGAACCCGCCCCGCGACGCCGCACTTGCCTCGCCGTGCGGGCTGTTTGAGAACTTCGGCAAGGGGACGTGTTCGGGGAAGGAACGCGGCCACGGCGAAGGGTCTGACCCGCGCGGTGGCGCTGGAGGTGTTGAAGGCCATCGCTCCGGGCGAGGCCGGGATCGATCTGGTGGCCCGGCATGGCAGCCCCGACCAGATGCGCCGCGCTGGAAAGGCGGGCCGTGGGCCGCTAGGCTGCGCCCGGGACAGGACGCGGCAACGGGGAGGCACGGCATGGGCGGGGCGCTGGGACTGGATCTGGGAACCTCGGGGCTGCGCGCCCTGCTGATCGACGAAGCCGGGCAGCCGGTCGGCGCGGCCGAGCGCGCCTATGGGGTCGCGCATCCCCATCCGGGCTGGTCCGAACAGGACCCGGCCGACTGGATCGCGGCGCTCGAGGCCGTGATGGCCGATCTGGCGGCCCGCTTTCCCGAAGCGATGGCGGGGGTGCGCGGCATCGGCGTCTCGGGGCATATGCACGGCGCCACGCTGCTCGATGCGGCGATGACCCCGATCCGGCCCTGCATCCTCTGGAACGACACCCGCAGCCATGCCGAGGCGGCACGGCTCGACGCGCTGCCCGGCATCCGCGAGACCTCGGGCAATATCGTCTTTCCGGGCTTTACCGCGCCCAAGCTCGACTGGGTGCGCCGCCATGAACCCGAAGCCTTCGCTCGGGTGGCCAAGGTGCTGCTGCCCGCGGCCTTCCTGAACCTTTATCTGACCGGCCGGGCGGTGGCCGACATGTCGGACAGCGCCGGGACCTCGTGGTTCGACACCGGGCGGCGCGACTGGTCGGACGCGCTGCTGGAGGCCGGGCACATGCGCCGCGACCAGATGCCCGATCTGGTCGAGGGCTCGGACCCGGCGGGCACGCTGCGCCCCGAGCTGGCCGCGCGCTGGGGCATCGGCCCCGGCGCCGTCGTGGCAGGCGGTGCGGGCGACAACGCGGCCGCGGCCTGCGGCACCGGCGCGCTGGCCGAAGGGCAGGGCTTCGTGTCGCTCGGGACCTCGGGCGTGCTGCTGGCGGCGCGGGACGGCTACCGGCCCGACCCTGGCAACGCGCTGCATACCTTCTGCCATGCGGTGCCGGGGCGGTGGTACCAGATGGGGGTGATCCTGTCGGCGACCGACAGCCTGAACTGGCTGGCGCGGATCTCGGGCCAGAGCCCGGCCGACCTGACCCGCGCCCTGGGCGAAGATCTGCAGGCGCCGGGGCGGGTGCGGTTTCTGCCGTATCTCTCGGGCGAGCGGACGCCCCATAACGATGCGGCGATCCGGGGCGCCTTCACCGGGCTCGGGGCCGAGACCGGGCTGCCCGACCTGACGCGCGCGGTTCTGGAGGGCGTGGCCTTCGCGCTGCGCGACTGCGCCGAGGCGCTGCGCGGCGCGGGGGCGGATCTGGGTCATCTGCTGGCCATCGGCGGCGGGGCGCGGTCGGACTACTGGCTGCGGCTGATCGCGACGGTCCTGGGCGTGCCCTTGCAGGTGCCCGCCGGGGGCGAGCTTGGCGCCGCCCTCGGCGCCGCGCGTCTGGGCCGGGTGGCGGCCAGCGGCGCCGCGCCCGAAACCGAGATGACCCCGCCCGCCATTGCCCGCACCGTGGCCCCCGAGCCCGCGCTGGCCGACGCCTTCGAGGAGGCCTATCGGGGGTTCCGCGCGGCTTATCCCGGGCTGAAGGCGATCCAGTAAGGCCGACCGTGGTCAGGCGGTCAGGACGCCCGCAAGACCTTCCAGCATCGCCAGGCACTGGGCCAGCTGCTTGCGGCTGACATATTCGTCGGGCTTGTGGGCCTGGGCGATGGACCCGGGGCCGCAGACCGCGGCGGCGCAGCCGAGGCTCTGGAAAAGCCCCGCCTCGGTCGAGAAGGGCACCGCCTCGGCCCGGCTCTGGCCGGTCAGCCCGGCCAGAAGCGCGCGCGCCGTGCTGTGGGGCATCGGCTCGAGCCCGACCACCTCGCCCACCACATGGGTCCGGATATCGGCCTCGGGGGCGACGGCGCGCATCGCGGGCAGAAGCGACGCCACCTCGCGCGCCATGGCGGCCTTGGCATGGGCGATGTCGTCGGCCTGCACGGGCCGCATCTCCCAGGCGATCTCGGCCCGGCCGGGGATCACGTTATGCACATGCCCGCCCGAGATCCGGCCCAGATTGATCGTGGTCCAGGGCGGCTCGAACGGGCTGTCCTCGGGGGCGCGGGCCTTCAGCTCGTCGGCCAGCGCCAGCAGCCGCGCGGCATAGCGCACCGCCGCCTCGGCCGCGTTGACGCCCGCAGGCGGGTTCGACCCGTGGCCCTCGCGGCCGTGAAACTCGACCGTGTACTCGCAGCATCCCTTGTGCGCCTCGACGATGCGCATCTCGGTCGGCTCGCCGACGATGGCGATCCCGGGGCGCAGCTCGCGCGCGGCCAGCTCGGCCACCAGCGCCTGGCCGCCCAGACAGCCGACCTCCTCGTCATGGGTAAAGGCGAAATGCAGCGGCCGTTTCAGGTCGAGCCCGGCATAGACCGGCGCCATGGCCAGGCAGGCGGCGATGAACCCCTTCATGTCGCAGGTGCCGCGCCCGTAAAGCCGCCCGTCGGCCTCGTGCAGGGTGAACGGGTCGGTCGACCAGTCCTGATCGGCGACCGGCACCACGTCGGTATGGCCCGACAGCACGATCCCGCCATCGGTATTGCGCGGCCCCAGCGTCGCGAAGAGGTTCGCCTTGTGCCCGGTCGCGTCGTGGAAAAGGTCCACCCGGGCACCCAGATCGCCCAGAAGCGCGGCCATGTGCACGATCATTTCAAGGTTCGAGTCCGACGAGACGGTGGGAAAGGCCACCAGATCGGCGAGGATCGCGCAGGTGTCGTCAAGCCGGGTCATCACGGTTTCACATAAAGCTTGCGCGGGCGGTTGCACAGGGTCTCGGCCGGGCCGTCCTCGCGGATCAGGATCGATTCGGTGATCTCGAGCCCCCAGTTCTCCATCCAGAGGCCCGGCATGAAATGGAAGGTCATGCCCGGCTCCAGCAGGGTGTCGTCCTCCTCGCGCAGCGAGATCGTCCGCTCGCCCCAGTCGGGCGGATAGCTGAGCCCGACCGGATAGCCGCAGCGCGCGCCGCGCCGGATGCCCGCGCGCTCCAGCGGCGCGGCCAGCGCATTGGCGATGTCGCAGGCGCGGTTGCCGGCCTTCGCGGCCCAAAGCCCGGCCTCGATCCCCTCGATCAGCGCGGCTTCGGCGGCGCGCATGTAGTCGGGCGGCTCGCCCAGGAAGATCGTCCGGCAGAAGGGCGCGTGATAGCGGCGGTAACAGCCCGAGATCTCGAAGAAGGTGGCCTCGCCGCTCTCGAAGGGCCGCCCGTCCCAGGTCAGGTGCGAGGCCGAGGCATCCTTGCCCGAGGGCAGAAGCGGCACGATTGCCGGATAATCGCCCCAGTCGCCATTGCCCGCCAGCGCGTCGCGGTAAAGATCGGCCACCAGCTCGTTCTTGGGCAGGCCCGGCTCGATCCGGTCGAGCACCCCGTCGATCATCCGTTCCGAGATCGAGGCGGCACGGCGCATGAAGTCGAGTTCCTCGCCCGATTTGACCGTGCGCTGCCAGTTCACCAGCGCGGTCGCGTCGACCAGATGCGCCTCGGGCAGAGCATCGCGCAGCGTCACATAGGCCTTGGCCGAGAAATAGTAATTCTCCATCTCGACCCCGATCCGCCGGGCGCCATAGCCCAGATCGCGCAGAAGCTCGGCCAGGTTCTGCATCGGGTGGCGTTCGGTCGATTGCACATAGGCGTCGGAATAATGGGTGATGTGCGCACCCGCCATCCAGACCGTGCGCACCGCGCCGTTCGCGTCCATCTGGCGGCCCCACCACATCGGGTCGGCGTCGTGAAAGACCAGCACGCCCTGATGCACATAGAACGACCAGCCATCATAGCCCGTCAGCCAGGCCATGTTCGAGGGGTCCTCGACAAAGAGGATGTCGATGCCCTTTTCCGCCATCGCCCGGCGCACCAGCCCCAGCCGCCGCCCGTATTCGGGCAGAGAGAAGGGCGCGCGGCCCTCGGCGGCATAGCCGAACTGGACGATTTCTTCGGTCATGGGCGGATGGCTCCTCGCGGCAGGCCGCCGCCGGACGGGCCGGGGCGGAGAGGGGAAGGGGGGCGATGCGCCCGATCAGACAGAAGCCGGTTTTCCCCGTCAAGGGCCGAGCCTTGGCGACCCCCGACAACACCTGACCGACGGCGCGTTCTGCCCCCTTTCCGGGCGGCGGGGTAGAGACCCGGTCCCGCATGGGCTAGGTATGGGGCGAGTGGGGCCGCGCATGCCCCGGACCGAAACGCATCGGCCGGCCGCTTCGGCGGCGCCGGTGCCGGAAGAAAGGACACCGCGTATGCTGAAGAACGACATGCTGGAACAGTGGGACCGGGAGAGCTTTTTCCATCCCTCCACCCATCTGGCGCAGTTCGCGCGCGGCGAGGCTCCGGAACGGGTGATCGCGGGCGGGCAGGGCGTCTTCATCGAGGATCGCGACGGCACCCGGCTCCTGGACGCCTTCGCGGGGCTTTACTGCGTGAATGTGGGCTACGGGCGGACCGAGATCGCCGAGGCCATTGCCGAACAGGCGCGCCAGCTGTCCTACTACCACGCCTATGTGGGGCATGGCACCGAGGCCTCGATCACGCTGGCCAAGATGGTCATGGACCGCGCGCCCGATCACATGTCCAAGGTCTATTTCGGGCTGGGCGGATCGGACGCGAACGAGACCAACATCAAGCTTGTCTGGTATTACAACAACGTGCGCGGCCGGTCCGAAAAGAAGAAGATCATCAGCCGCTGGCGCGGCTATCACGGCTCGGGGCTGATGACGGGCTCGCTGACGGGGCTTGCCGGCTTTCACAACAAGTTCGATCTGCCGCTGGCGCCGATCCTGCATACCGAGGCGCCCTATTACTACCGCCGCCCCGATCTCGACATGACCGAGGCCGATTTCGTCGCCCATTGCGCGGCCGAGCTCGAGGCGCTGATTGAACGTGAAGGCGCTGACACCATCGCGGCCTTCATCGGCGAGCCGGTGCTGGGCACGGGCGGCATCGTGCCGCCGCCCAAGGGCTATTGGGACGCGATCCAGCCGATCCTGCAAAAGCACGACATCCTGCTGATCGTCGATGAGGTCGTCACCGGCTTCGGCCGTCTGGGCGAGATGTTCGGGTCGCTGAAATACGGGCTGAAACCGGATCTCATCACCATCGCCAAGGGCCTGACCTCGGCCTATGCGCCGCTGTCGGGGTCGATCGTGTCGGACCGGATGTGGACGGTTCTGGAACAGGGCACCGACGAATTCGGCCCCATCGGCCATGGCTGGACCTATTCCGCCCATCCCATCGGCGCGGCCGCCGGTGTCGCCAACCTCAAGCTCATTGACGATCTGGGGCTGGTGAAGAACGCGGCCGAAACCGGCGGCTATTTCGTCGCCGCGATGAAGACGGCGCTGAGCGAGCACGCCCATGTCGGCGACATTCGCGGCGAGGGCATGCTGTGCGCGGTCGAGCTGGTCGAGGACAAGGGCTCGCGGACCTTCTACGACCCGCCGGGCAAGGTCGCGGGCGCCGTGGTGGCCGCGATGCTGAAAGAGGGCGTGATCGCCCGGGCCATGCCGCAGGGCGACATTATCGGCTTTGCCCCGCCGCTGTGCCTGACCCGCGACGAGGCCGACCGGGTGGTCGACGTGACCGCGCGCGCCGTCGCCTCGGTCCTGGGCTAGTCCACTTTCGATGCCCGCATCCGGTCCCGCCAAGGGGGCCGGGCGCGGGCCGGTTCAGGCTTGGTCCTTCGGGCGCAGGGTCAGCCAGATCAGCGCGCCGCCCGCAAGCGCCAGGAACGGCACCATGGCCATGTTGACGGCCATCCAGCCCTCTTGCGCCGAGCTGGCCGAGCAGTTCATCAGCCCGCCCGAGGCCAGCGAGGCCAGGGTGACGCCGCCGAAGACGAGGATGTCGTTCATCCCCTGCACGGCGCCGCGCTCTTCGGGCCCGTGGGACTGCGCCAGCATCGCGGTCGCGCCGATAAAGCCGAAATTCCAGCCGATCCCCAAAAGGATCAGGGTCACCAGAAAGCTCTCGATCTCGACGCCGGTCAGCGCCACGGCGCCCGCGGCGGCCAGGATCGCAAGCCCCAGCGCCACGATGGGCCGGGCGCCGAAGCGGGCGATCAGATGGCCGGTGAAAAAGCTTGGCACATACATCGCCAGCACATGGGCGGTGACGATATCGGCGGCGGTGCCGGTGTCGAAGCCGCAGCCCACGACCGCCAGCGGGGTCGAGGTCATCACCAGGTTCATCAGCGCATAGGACACCATCCCGCAGATGATGGCGACGGCGATGGCGGGATCGCGCAGCAGGTCGGCCCGGCTCCGGCCGTGGTGATGCGCCGGATCGCGGGGCGGCGGGCGCGGGATGTCGAGAAAGGCAAACAGCAGGACGCCCGACAGGTTGATGCCGATGGCGACCAGATAGGTCCCGAGAAACGGGATCACCATCGTCTCGGCGGTGACCTTCACCAGCTGCGGCCCGAGGATCGCGGCCACCAGCCCGCCCGCCAGCACGTAGGAAATTGCCTTGGGCTGGAACGCGCCCTCGGCGGTGTCGGCGGCGGCGAAGCGGTAAAAGCCCTGCGCCGACATATAAAGCCCGGTCAGCAGCGACCCGGCGAGGAAAAGCGCGAAGGACCCCTGATAAAGCCCCAGCGCCGCGATGCCCGCGCCTGCCGCCCCACCGGCGATGCCCAGCAGGAACCCGGCCCGCCGCCCGGCGCGCTGCATGAACCCCGACAAGGGGCCCGCCGACAGCATCGAACCCAGCACGATCAGCGAAATCGGCAGCGTCGCGAGGCAGGGATTGGGCGCAAGCGTCTGCCCGGCCAGCCCGCCCACGGTGAAGATCATCGACATCTGAGCCCCCAGAAACGCCTGGGCCAGCACCAGAACGGTCACGTTGCGCCGGGCGCGCCTGCTTTCGCGGGAGGGGGCGATATCCATGGTCATGGCGTCTGACCTAGCGCGGCGGCGTAAAGGGGGGAAGCCGCTATTTCGGGTCCGGCCCGGGGTCGGGACGGGATGGCTCTTGGCGGGCGCGGCGCGCGGGCCTATCGTCCGGTCCATGGTGGGACGGATCATCGAAACCGAGGCCTGCATGGCCGAAGGCGCGGCGCATCTGGTGGCGGTCGAGCCGCGCTTCGGCCATGCGCTGGCGCTGACCGGGCCGCTGCCGCTGCGCCGCCGCAAGGACGGGTTCGAGGCGCTGTTGTCGGCCATCGTCAGCCAGCAGGTCTCGGTCGCGGCGGCCGATGCGATCTGGACCCGGATGAAGACCGCGCGGCTGACCGGCCCGCGCAAGATCCTGTGGGCCAGCGACGACGACCTGCGCGCCTGCGGGCTTTCGCGCCAGAAGATCCGCTATGCGCGCGCGCTGGCGGGGGCGGGCATCGACTTCGCCGCGCTGCGCGGGCAACCAACCGAAGAAGTCATCGCCACGCTGGTCGCGGTGCCCGGCATCGGGCGGTGGACGGCCGAGATCTACGCGATGTTCTCGCTCGGCCGGGCCGATGTCTTCGCGCCCGCCGACCTCGCGCTGCAGGAATCCGCGCGGCTTCTGTTCGAGCTGCCCGACCGCCCCGGCGAACGCGCCCTGCGTCAGTTGGCCGAGCCCTGGGCGCCATGGCGGGCCGTTGCGGCACGGGCGCTTTGGGCCTACTACCGGGTGGCCAAGGACAGGGAGGGCATCAGGTGACACGGGTTCTGGAATCGGGGCGCGCGGGCGCGGCCAGGGGCAAGGCGGACCATCTGGTGATCTTCCTGCACGGCTATGGCGCGAACGGGGCCGATCTGCTGGGGCTCGCGCAGCCGCTGGGGCCGCATATGCCGGGCACGGCCTTTCTGGCCCCCGATGCGCCCGAGCGCTGCGAAGGCGTGCCCTTCGGCTTTCAGTGGTTCCCGATCCCCTGGATCGACGGCTCGTCCGAGGAACAAAGCGAAGCGGGGATGCGGCGCGCGGTCGATGACCTCAATGCCTGGCTCGACGCGGTGCTGGCCGAAGAAGGGGTCGCGCCCGAAAACGTCATTCTCTTCGGCTTTTCGCAAGGCACGATGATGGCGCTGCATGTCGCCCCGCGCCGCCCCGCGCCCGTCGCGGGCGTGGTCGGCTTTTCGGGCCGTTTGCTGGCGCCCGAAACGCTGGAGGACGAAGCCGTCTCGCGCCCGCCGGTTCTGCTGGTCCATGGCGATGCCGACGACGTGGTGCCGGTCGAATCCCTGCCCGAGGCCGGCAATGCGCTCAGCGGCGCGGGTTTCGAGGTCTATGCCCATGTGATGAAGGGCACGGGCCACGGCATCGCCCCCGACGGGCTGTCGGTCGCGCTGGCCTTCATGCGCGAGCGGCTGGGGATCGACGGGCTCGACTAGCCCGCCGGTTCCGCAGGTCGGCCCGGCGTCTCCGGGCGAAGCGGGCGACCCGGCCCGGCGCCGCGATCAGCTTCGGGACCGGGCGGCGATGGCCTCGCCTGCGGCCCGGGCCGAAGACCAGGCCCACTGGAAATTGTAGCCGCCCAGCCAGCCCGTGACATCGACCGCCTCGCCGATGGCGTAAAGCCCGGGAACTCCCGTGGCCTCCATGGTGCGCGAGGACAGCCCGGCGGTCGAAATGCCGCCCGCGGTCACCTCGGCCTTGGCATAGCCCTCGGTGCCGGTCGGGAAGAGCGTAAGACCGCCCAGCGCGGCGGCGGCGCGGTCGATCTCGGCATCGGAGGTGTTTCCAAGCTCGGCACCGAACCCGATCCGGGCGGCCATCGCCTCGGCCAGCCGGTTCGGAAGCATCTCGCTCAGCGCGGCGCGGAGCCGGGCGCGGGGGGCCTTGCGCCGTGCCGCGCGCAGACGCTCGGCCGCGTTCGCGACCAGCGTCAGCGTCACCGGCGCGCCGGGTGTCCAGTAGGACGAGACCTGCAGGATGGCCGGGCCGGACAGGCCGCGATGGGTGAAAAGCGCAGCCTCGGTAAAACTGGCCGTGCCGACCCGCGCCGTCACGGGACAGGACAGCCCCGAAATGCCCGTCAGGTCCTGCGCGTCGGGGCCCAGCGTCAGCGGCACCAGCGCCGGTCTTGGCGGCACGATCCCGAGCCCGAAGCGCCGGGCGATGTCATAGGCGATGCCGGTCGCACCCATCTTGGGGATCGAGGGGCCGCCGGTGGCCAGCACCAGCTGCGGCGCCGTGGCGCCCGCCACGCGGAACATCCCGTCGCCATGGCCGATCTCGCCGATCGGGGTCGAGAGCCGGATCTCGACCCCGCCGCGCGCGCATTCGTCCAGCAGCATGGTCACGATCTGCCGGGCCGAGCCGTCGCAGAACAGCTGCCCCAGGGTCTTTTCGTGCCAGGCGATCCTGTGACGCTCGACCAGCGCGAGGAAATCCCATTGGGTATAGCGGGCCAGGGCGGATTTGGCGAAATGCGGGTTCTCGGACAGGTAATTCCCGGGGCCCGCGCCGGTATTGGTGAAATTGCAGCGCCCGCCGCCCGAAATCAGGATCTTCTTCCCGGCCGCCTCGGCGTGATCGAGCAGAAGCACGCGCGCCCCGGCCTGTCCGGCGGTGGCCGCCGCCAGAAGGCCGGCAGCCCCGGCTCCGAGTATGATCGCATCGTAATTCATGCCGGTGCTCTAAGCCGCCCGGCCGGAGGGGAAAAGGACGAAATGAAGGGGGCGGGGGCGGCCTTGGGGCGGATGCCGGGCTTGCGGGACGGTTGGTCCGGGGGCGGCGGAAAGCGCGCCGCTCCGGGGCCTCGGCGAGGCCCCGGGCGCGTAGCTGTCGTTCAGAGGTCCTTGCGGACGGTCTTCTTGCCGGTGATCATGGGCGTCACCAGGTTTTCGCCCTTCCACTTGGAATAGAAGGCGATGGCCGCGACGTGCAGCGCCACGAGACCCAGCACCACCCAGCCCATCTGGACGTGGAATTTCAGCGCGGCTCGGGTGGTTTCGGAACCGACGTATTTCGCCAGCGGCCCGACATTGATGTAGTCGTCGGGGTCGACGAAAAGGCCCGATCCGGCCTGCAGCAGCAGCGCGCCCAGCAGGATGAAGACGAAGAGCCCGCCCACCGGGTTGTGCCCCGGCCAGTAGGAGGGTTTCCGGCGGAACATCCCGAAGACGTATTTCAGGATGGAGAAGGGACCGTAGGCGAAGCTTGAGAACCGGGCATGCTCGGGGCCCCAGAGGCCCCAGAGCAGCCGGAAGGCCAGAAGGCCAAGCACCGCATAGCCGAACCAGAAATGCAGGGTCATCTGGTCGGGGCCGAAATGCCCCAGGCCCCAGGCCGCGACGACCGAAATCGTCAAGGCCCATTTGAAGAGGCGCAGGAGCGGGTCCCAGACCCGGACGGTTTGCAGGGTTTCGGTGTCGCCAGGGGCGGTGCTTGTATCCTTCATGGTGCGATCCTCAGGTCAGTCTCAGTGCTTGGCGCGGTACGTGTCGTGGCAGCCCTTGCAGGTGCCGCCGACCTGCTGGACGCCCTTGGCCAGCTCGCCCTTGTCGAGACCGGCAACCTCGTTGAGGTTTTCGACCGCCTTCACGAAGGCCATGCCTTTTTCCTGAACGCCGGCCATGTCTTCCCAGATCTTCGGCAGCGCATCGGTGCGGCCGGGCATGTCGGCATTCGAGGTGCCGGGCATGTAGAGATGGCCGACATTGTAGCGGGTGAGGGTCAGCATGTTGTCGGCCGCGGTCTGCGCCTTGGCCCCGTCATAGTCGGTCTCGCCTTTGACCATCGACACGAGGGTGCCCATGTTGGCGCCGAGCAGACTGTAATAGCCTTGGCGGGCCTCGACGACGTCGTCCTTCACGTCGGCAGCCGAGGCCGCCAGCGGCAGCGCGGCCAGAGCAGCGGTCAGAAGAATCTTGTGCATTGCAGGTCTCCGTCCTGGGTTGCGGGTTTGGCTCATGTTCGCGCGCCGGTCTCTATAACGTGGACCGGCGGAATTTCCGTTGCCAAAACCACGTCATTTTTCACAGAGGATCTGTGCCCGAATGCGGTATTGCGGTGCCCGTCCCAGAACCTATATCTTCAAGTTGTCTTTATCCGCGCGAGGCCTGTCCCGCGATGCCCGGTCGGGGGTGCCCGGCCCATCGCCGTCCTGCCCATCGCCGCCCGGACCGGACCGGTCGAGCCTTGCCTGTTCCAGAAACCTGTCGACGGCCTTCCATTGGCCGCGGGCGTTGCGCATCGCCGACGCGGCCGCGACCAGGGCCGCGAAGATCGCGCGCTGGCGGCGGGCATAGAACAGATGTTCGGGATGCCACTGGACCCCCAGGGCAAAGGGATCGCGGCGCCGCTCGACCGCCTGGATCATGCCGCCCCGGTCGCGCGCCGCGACCTCGAGATGTTCGCCGAGCCGCGCCACGGCCTGGGAATGCAGCGCATTGACCCGCATCGGGCGAGGGCCTGCGATCTGGGCCAGCCGGGTTCCGGGCGTCACCGTGACCGCCTTGCGCGGCAGAATGGTCCAGACCCGTTTCGAGGCGGTATAGGTGCCGTAGGCGTCCTGATCGAGCGTGCCCCCCAGTGCCACGTTCAGCATCTGCGCGCCCCGGCAGATCCCCAGAACCGGCTTGCCACGGGCGATGGCGGCCTCGACCAGACGCCGTTCCAGCGCGTCCCGCTCCGGGTCGAGCCGGGCCGAGGCCACCAGCTGCATGCCGTAAAGATCGGGCGAGATGTCGTCGCCGCCGCCGATGATCAGCCCGTCGACCCCGTCGATATCGGCACTGCGCCCGGTGCCCCAGCGGACGCCGCGCCCGCCCGCAAGCCAGAGGTTGAAGGCCACCAGCGGGAACACGCGCCATCCCGAGCGGGACGAGGTGGTCACCGCGATCAGCGGCCGGTCGTGGCGTCCGAACCGCATGTGCCGTCCCAAAGCTCCAGCCCGCAGAGAACCCGGTCGAGATGGTCGAACCAGTCCGACCGGGTGGTGGTCAGCGCCGCCCGGTAGTCAAGCCAGTCGGCAGCGAGCCCCTCCAGCGCGGCGGTGTCGGCGGCCAGCCGCTCGACCATCACCCAGCGGTTCCATTCATAGGCCAGCCGCCAGCCGGGCTCGTCGATCCGGCAATCGGGCAGGCGGTAATGGAAGGTGGGCCGCGCCCCGACCGCGTCGGCGGAGGGGCCAAGCGCCTGCGCCACCCGGTCGCCCGCGAGATGGGCAAGGCATGGCAGCATGTCGAGCCCGCGGTTGCGGGTGGGCGTTTCGGCCAGATAGGCCTCGACGAAGTCATCCCGCGACCAGCCGCGCCCGGCCGCGGCCAGCCGGTCGACGAAGCCGCGCGGATAGGGGTCGACAAAGGGCAGAAGCCGCCGCGACGGGTCGATCGGGTCGGCCTTGCGCAGCCAGTCCTCGATCAGCGCGAAGGCGCGCACGACGGGCACCAGATCGGCGGCCTCGGGGCCGGCGATCTCGGGGTTCAGATGCAGCCCGAACCCGAGAAACATCCCCTCGCGGCTGCCCTGCGCCCCCGCCGCCCGCAAGGCCCCGCGCAGCCGGTCCGCCTCGGGCAGCTGGTCGGGGGACAAAGGCGGGGTCACCACCTCGACCGGGACCACGGCGCGGCCGAGTTGCAGTCCCAGATCGGCCAGCGCGCTGCCGGCCTTGTCGCGGAAGGCGGTATCGAGGCAGATCGAGACGACGCCGAGCTCGGGCGTCTCGACCTCCAGATCGAAGGCGGCGATCTCGCGCACCGTGCCGCCCAGCGTCCGCGCCACCACCTCGGCGGCCTCGGCCTCGGTCAGACCGCCGAACTCGATCTCGATGCCGGCCCGCCGCATCTGCCCGGCACGGGTCTCGCGCGGGCAGAGCGGCAGGAACCTGTCGCGTGGCAAAAGCTGGGTAATACCGTCCATAACTGCCTTTCGGTGTCGGCCGGCGTGCCGGGCACCCCGGATCGAGCCCCCGACGCGCAGGTCGCGTCAGATCAAGCCCCGACGCGCAGGTCGCGTCAGATCGAGCCCCCGACGCGCAGGTCGCGTCAGATCAAGCCCCGACGCGCCCGGCGTGTCACAAAAAGCCTGGACGCGCCCGGTGGGTCACATCGAGAACGAGGTGCCGCAGCCGCAGGAGCTGGTTGCGTTCGGATTGTCGATCACGAACTTGGCGCCGATCAGCTCGCGGGTAAAGTCGATTGTCGCATTCTGCAGGAAGGGCAGCGATACCGAATCGACCACGACCTTCTCGCCCGCGCCCTCCAGCACCAGGTCGTCCTCGGCGGGCGCATCCAGCGTGATTGAATATTGGAAACCCGAACAGCCGCCCCCCTCGACGGCGATCCGGAGCGCCTTGCCCTGTCTGGCGGCGCCGATTTCGGACAGGCGCGCATAGGCGCGCTCGGTAACCGTGGGCGGAAGCGTCAGGTCCATCTTGCGCGAATTCCCTCATGTCAATTCCGGTCCCCAGTGAATATATGACCCCACCTGACGGGAACAAGCGACGGAGCAGACATGCTGGCGCCTTTTGCATGCAGACCTTCCGAAAGCCGCGGCCGGCTTTCCCCCGAGGAGGAAAGCGCCTTCCGGTCCTGCTTTCAGCGCGACCGCGACCGGATCATCCATTGTTCCGCCTTCCGGCGGCTGATGCACAAGACCCAGGTTTTCGTGGTCCATGAGGGCGACAGCTTCCGCACCCGGCTGACCCATACGATCGAGGTCGGGCAGGTGGCGCGGACCATGGCGAACGCGCTGGGGCTGAACGTGGAACTGGCCGAGGCGGTGGCGCTGGCCCACGATCTGGGCCACACTCCCTTCGGCCATACCGGAGAGGACGCGCTGGCCGCGCTGATGGCGCCCTATGGCGGCTTCGATCACAATGCGCAGGCGATCCGGATCGTGACCCGGCTGGAACGGCATTACGCCGATTTCGACGGGCTGAACCTGACCTGGGAGACGCTGGAAGGCATCGCCAAGCATAACGGGCCGGTGCCGCGCCCGCTGCCCTATGCGCTGGCCGAGTACGACGCCCGCCACGATCTGGAACTTCACACCCATGCCAGCGCCGAGGCCCAGGTCGCGGCCATTGCCGACGATGTGGCCTATAACAACCACGACCTGCATGACGGGTTGCGGGCGGGGCTGTTCACCGAGGAGGAACTGGCCGGGCTGCCGATCCTCGAAGACTGCTTCGCCGAGGTCGACGCGGCCTATCCGGCGCTCGACCCCAAGCGGCGGCGGCACGAGGCGTTGCGCCGCTTCTTCGGGGTGCTGGTGACCGATGTGATCGAGGGCGCGCGGGCGACGCTGGCCGAGGCCCGGCCCGGCTCGGCCGCCGAGGTGCGCGCGCTGGGGCGTCCGGTGATCGGCTTCTCGCCCGCGCTTTTCGCCGCGCTGCGCGAGATCCGCACCTTCCTGTTCCACCGCATGTACCGCGCGCCCTCGGTGGTGAAGATGCGGGCCGATGTCACGAAGATCGTGCAGGACCTCTTTCCGCTCTATCTGGGCGATCCGGCGCTCCTGCCCGCCAAATGGCGCGAGGATGTGGCCGCCGCGCCCGACGAGACCGCGCTTGCCCGGATCGTGGCCGATTACATCGCGGGCATGACCGACCGTTTCGCGATCGGGGAACATGCGCGGCTGATCGGCCCGAACGGCCTCACCCCTTCGGCGCAGGGCGGCCCGGGCGGCTCGGCCCGTTGACCCCGCGCGCGTCCGTGATAAACCGCTCGCCAGCCGGAAAGGGACCGACCATGAACCTCTTCAACGATCTGCGCGCGCTGGTGATCGACTGTCTGGACGCGATGGCCGCCGCGGGCGAGCTGCCTGCGGGGCTCGACACCTCCAACGTCGCGGTCGAACCGCCGCGCGATGCCGCCCATGGCGACATGGCCACCAATGCCGCGATGGTGCTGGCCAAGCCCGCCGGACAGAAGCCGCGCGACATCGCCGAGAAACTGGCCGCGCGGCTGGCCGCCGATCCGCGCATCGCCACCGCCGAGGTGGCGGGCCCGGGGTTCCTGAACCTGCGGCTTGCGCCCGCGGTCTGGCAGGGGCTGGTCGCGACGGTGCTGGGGCAGGGGGCCGATTTCGGCCGTTCGGACATCGGTCAGCGCCAGAAGGTCAATGTCGAATTCGTCTCGGCCAACCCCACCGGCCCGATGCATGTGGGCCATGTCCGGGGCGCCGTGGTGGGCGATGCGCTGGCGAGCCTGCTCGACTTTGCCGGCTGGGACGTGACCCGCGAATACTACATCAACGACGGCGGCGCCCAGGTCGACGTGCTGGCGCGCTCGGCCTATGAGCGGTACCGCGAGGCCAACGGGCTGGAACCCGAGATCCGCGAGGGGCTGTATCCGGGCGACTACCTGATCCCGGTCGGCGCGGCGCTGAAGGAAAAATACGGGGCGAGCCTTCTCGACAAGGGCGAAGAGCACTGGCTGGCCGAGATCCGCGTCTTTGCCACCGACATGATGATGGACATGATCCGCGAGGATCTGGCGGCCCTCGGCGTCACGATGGACGTCTTTTCGTCGGAAAAGGCGCTTTACGGCACCGGCAAGATCGAGGCGGCGCTGGACCGGCTGAAAGGCATGGGCCTGATCTACGAGGGCGTTCTGGAACCGCCGAAGGGCAAGACCCCCGAAGACTGGGAACCGCGCGAACAGACGCTGTTCCGCTCGACCGCCCATGGCGACGACGTCGACCGTCCGGTGATGAAATCGGACGGGTCCTGGACCTATTTCGCCCCCGACATCGCCTATCACTTCGACAAGGTCGAGCGCGGCTTCGACCAGCTGATCGACATCTTCGGCGCCGATCATGGCGGCTATGTCAAGCGGATGAAAGCGGCCGTCGCGGCGCTGTCCGGGGGCCGGGTGCCGCTCGACATCAAGCTGATCCAGCTTGTCAAGCTCTGGAAGAACGGCGAGCCCTTCAAGATGTCCAAGCGCGCGGGCACCTATGTGACGCTGCGCGATGTGGTCGAGCAGGTGGGCCGCGACGTGACCCGCTTCGTCATGCTGACCCGCAAGAACGACGCGCCGCTGGATTTCGATTTCGACAAGGTGCTGGAACAGTCCAAGGACAACCCGGTCTTCTATGTGCAATACGCCCATGCCCGGGTCTGCTCGGTGCTGCGCAAGGCCGCCGAGGCGGGCATCGCCGCAGATGACGCGACGCTGGCTGCGGCTGACCTCACGAAGCTCGACCACGAGGCCGAGATCGCGGTGGCGAAGAAACTCGCGGAATGGCCGCGCCTGATCGAGATCGCCGCGCGCACCAACGAACCGCACCGGGTCGCCTTTTATCTGTACGAACTGGCCTCGGATCTGCACGCGCTCTGGAACCGGGGCAACGAACAGCCCGAATTGCGCTTCCTGCAGGAGGGCGACGCGGCCACAAGTCAAGCCAAAATCGCGCTGGCCCGATCCGTGGCCGTTGTCATTTCCGCCGGTCTTGGTATTCTTGGCGTTACTCCGGTCGAGGAAATGCGCTGAAAAACAAGGCGCAATCCGTCCGGAGCGGCACAGGCAAGAACCAGAACCGGGCAGCCGAGTGCGCCTGGAAACGAGGCGGCAATGGCGGAAATCGATTTCAACGCAATGCGCGGGTCGGGGGGGCATGATGTCCCGCCCTCTCCGAAAACGATGCTGAACTGGGCCGGCGGTCTCGTCTCGCTGACCCTGATGGCGGGGCTTGTGACCTGGGGCTACCAGGTCGTCATGCGCGACGTCAGCGGGGTGCCGGTGATCCGCGCCCTCGAAGGGCCGATGCGGATCGCGCCCGACGATCCGGGCGGGCGCCAGGCCGAACATCAGGGCCTTGCGGTCAACCGCGTCGCGGCACTGGGCGAGGCCGGGCCTCCGGCCGACATGCTGCAACTGGCCCCGGCGCCGGTCGATCTGGCGGGCGACGACCGCCCGGTGATCGCGCCGCCCCCCGCCGAGGCGGCCGCCTATGGCGCAGCGGACGAGACCGCGCCGATCCTGGCTGCGGTCGGGGGGGCTGCGATGCCGGTGCCCGATGCCGATGGCGGCGCGCTCTTCGAGGGCGACGACCTGTCCGCCGCGGCCGACCCCGAAGCTCTGGCCGGGGACGATGTCGAGGGCGCCACCGAGGCCGCGCTGCCGCTGCCCGCGGGGGCGCTGCGCCAGTCGCCGCGCCCGAGAATCCGCCCGCAAGAGGACTTTGCCGCCCGTGCCGCCATTGCCGCCGCCCGGGCCGCGATGACCGCACCGGTCGCGACCGAGGTCGCCGCCGACAGCGTCGCCGTCGGGACCGCCCTGGTCCAGCTGGGCGCCTTTGACAGCGGCGACGAGGCGCGCGCGGTCTGGGACAGCCTTGCGAGCCAGCGCCGGTTCGCGGGCTTCTTCACCGACAAGACCCGGGTGATCCAGACCGTCGACCGCGGCGGCAAGACCTTCTTCCGGCTGCGCGCCTCGGGCTTTGCCGACATGGCGGCCGCCCGGCGGTTCTGCGCGGCGGTTTCGGCCGAGGGCGCGGACTGCATCCCGGTGGTGGCCCGGTGAGCAACGGCGTCGGGGCCTTCATCGCCGGATGTTCCGGACCCGTCCTGACGCCGACCGAACGGGCGTTCTTTGCCCGGACCCGGCCCTTCGGGTTCATCCTCTTTGCCCGCAATATCGAAGAGCCCGAGCAGGTCCGCAGCCTGACCCGCGACCTGCGGCAGGCGGTGGGCCGCAAGGCGCCGATCCTGATCGACCAGGAAGGCGGCCGGGTGCAGCGCCTGCGCCCGCCCCATTGGCGCCCCTGGGCGCCCGCGCTCGACCAGATCACTGTCGCGGGTCCGGCCCATGCGGCGCGGTCGATGTATCTGCGCGCGCGGCTGATCGCCTTCGAGCTGTCGATGCTGGGCATCGACGTCGACTGCGCCCCGGTCGCGGACATCGCCCGGCCCGAAACCCATGAGATCCTGAAGAACCGCTGTTACGGGACCGAGCCCAAAGCGGTGATCGCCTGCGCCAAAGCGACGGCAGAGGGGCTGCTGGAAGGCGGCGTGCTGCCCGTGATCAAGCATATCCCCGGCCATGGCCGCGCCACCGCCGACAGCCATCTGCACCTGCCGCGGGTGAAGGCCAACTGGACCGCGCTGGAAGTGACCGATTTCGCCGTCTTCCAGGCGCTCGCGGGGATGCCGATGGCGATGACCGCCCATGTGGTCTATGACGCCATCGACCCCGATCTGCCTGCCACGATCTCGCCCAAGGCCATCGCGATGATCCGGCGCGGCATCGGCTTCGGCGGCTTCCTGATGTCGGACGACGTGTCGATGAAGGCGCTGAGCGGCACCATCGCCGAACGGTCCCGCGCCTCGATCCAGGCGGGCTGCGATGCGGTTCTGCACTGCAATGGCGACATGGCCGAGATGGAAGAGGTGGCCGAAGCCAGCGGCACGCTGACGGGCGCCGCCGCCGACCGCGCAGCCCGCGCGCTGGCCCGCCGCCGCCCGCCCCAGCCGATCGACGTGACCGCCGTCGCGAGCGAGCTTTACGGACTTCTGGAGAAGGCCGCCCATGGCTGAGGGCCATGATCGCGAAACCGCCGACACGCCCGACGCCATCGCCGCGCGGCAGGCCGCCGAGGCGCTGATCGTCGATGTCGACGGCTTCGAGGGGCCGCTCGACATGCTGCTGATGCTGGCCCGGACGCAGAAGGTGGATCTGCGAAGGATTTCCGTCCTGCATCTGGCCGAACAGTATCTGGCCTTTGTCGAGACCGCGAAAAGCCTGCGGATCGAACTCGCCGCCGATTATCTGGTGATGGCGGCCTGGCTTGCCTTCCTGAAATCCCGGCTGCTGCTGCCGCCCGACCCGACCGAGGACGGCCCCTCGGCCGAGGATCTGGCCGCCCACCTGGCCTTCCAGCTGGAACGGCTCGAGGCGATGCGGGGCGTCGCCGCCCGGCTGATGGCGCGCGACCGCAAGGGGCGCGACTTCTTCGGGCGCGGCATTCCCGAAGGGGTGGAACGGGTGCGGCGGGTGCAATACACTGCGACGCTGCTGGATCTGATGCAGGCCTATGCCCGGATCCGCACCAAGGACGACTTCCGGCCCTATGTGATGGACCGGGACGCGATCTACACCATGGAAGAGGCGCTGGAACGGATGCGGGGGCTGATCGGCTATGCGGGCGACTGGGTGGACCTTGCCACCTGGCTGCCGGAAGGCTGGCACGCCGACCCCGCGCGCCGCCGGTCCGCCACCGCCGCGCATTTCGCGGCCTCGCTCGAACTGGTCAAGCAGGGCCAGCTGGAACTGCGCCAGGCGGGCACCTTCGAGCCGATCCAGATCCGCCGGAAACCGCACTGATGTCCCAGCCCGACGGCCCGGAAGACGACGAAGAGGGCAGCCTCTTCGAGGCGCCGCCGCTGGGCGAGCAGGAACGCATGGTCGAGGCGATCCTGTTTGCCTCGGCCGAGCCGGTGCGGGTTGCCGACATGAATGCCCGCATGCCGCATGGCTGCGACGCCGCCCGGGCGCTCGAGGCGCTGCGCCGCCGCTATGAGGGGCGGGGGGTGCATCTGGTGCGGGTGGGCGAGTCCTGGGCCTTTCGCACCGCGCCGGATCTGGGCTTCCTGATGCAGAAGGAAACCGTCGAGCTGCGCAAGCTGTCGCGCGCGGCCATCGAGACGCTGGCGATCATCGCCTATCATCAGCCCGTCACCCGCGCCGAGATCGAAGAGATCCGGGGCGTCTCGGTCAGCCGGGGCACGGTCGATCAGCTGCTGGAGCTGGAATGGATCCGCTTCGGCCGCCGCCGGATGTCGCCCGGCCGCCCGGTGACCTATGTGGTGACCGAAACCTTCCTCGACCATTTCGGGCTGGAAAGTGCGCGCGACCTGCCGGGGCTGCGCGATCTGCGCGCCGCGGGCCTTCTGGACAGCCGCCCGATGCCCGGCACCGAGGAGGACGACACCGACGACGCGCAGGGCGACATGTTCGAGGACGAAAGCTGAGCCGCAGGTCGGCGCCCGGCGCCGGGTCGGGCCCGGTCCCCGGGCCTGCTTGCGCCAGAGACGTGCCGCGCCAGCTGCCCTAGCGGTCCCGATCCCTAGCCCGATCCCGGTCCAGAGCGCGGCGGAAATGGGTCAGCACATGTACGCGCAGCGCCGAGGCCAGCCCTACGTCGAGCCCCCGGCTTTCGTCGATCTCGGCGGCCAGCGCATTGACCGCAATCCCGCGTTCGGCCGCGATCTCGCGCAGCGCGCGCCAGAATTCATCCTCCAGCGACACCGAGGTCCGGTGCCCCTTCAGCGTCAGCGACCGCTTGACCGGTCGCCCGCTCATGCCTCGTCGTCCGGGGTCCGCTTGTGGCCGTCAAGGGCGGCGCGGGCGCGGGCGGCATCACGCTCTTCCCGCGCCTTCTGCCCCTTGGTCCGGCCGAACCGGGCGGCGTTCTCGTCGGCCTCTGCCTTCTTCGCCGCCCGCTCGCGGGCCTTGCGCGCCTGACGCAGGTTGACGATGCCGCCCGTCATCGGGTCAGTCCTTCGGACCGATCATGTCTTCGGGCCGGACGATCCGGTCGAAGGTCTCGCCATCAACAAAGCCCAAAGCGATGGCCTCTTCGCGCAGCGTCGTGCCGTTTTTATGCGCGGTCTTGGCGACCTTGGTGGCGTTGTCATAGCCGATGGTCGGTGCCAGCGCCGTCACCAGCATCAGGCTTTCCTTCATCAGCTTCTCGATCCGCGCGGTGTTGGCCTTGGTGCCCACCACCATGTTGTCGGTGAAGGACCCCGCCGCGTCGCCCAGCAACTGCATCGACTGCAGCACGTTGTAGGACATCATCGGGTTGTAGACGTTCAGCTCGAAATGGCCCTGGCTGCCGGCAAAGCCCACCGCCGCGTCATTGCCCATGACATGGGCGCAGACCATGGTCAGCGCCTCGGCCTGGGTCGGGTTGACCTTGCCCGGCATGATCGAGGACCCGGGCTCGTTTTCCGGCAGGATCAGCTCGCCCAGACCGGACCGCGGCCCCGAGCCCAGAAGCCGCATGTCGTTGGCGATCTTGAACAGCGACGCCGCCACCGTCTTCAGCGCGCCCGAGAACATCACCATGGCGTCATGCGCCGCCAGCGCCTCGAACTTGTTCCCGGCGGTGACGAAGGGCAGGCCGGTGATCTCGGCGATCTCGGCAGCGACCCGGGTGTCCCAGCCCTTTCTGGTGTTCAGCCCAGTGCCGACGGCGGTGCCGCCCTGGGCCAGTTCGTAGATGTCGGGCAGGCAGGCCTTGATCCGGGCGATGCCCTTTTCGACCTGGCGGGCATAGCCCGAGAATTCCTGACCCAGCGTCAGCGGCGTCGCGTCCTGGGTATGGGTGCGGCCGATCTTGATGATCGAGGCGAATTCGTCCGACTTGGCGGTCAGCGCCTCATGCAGCTTTTCCAGCCCCGGCAGCAGCACGTCGCGGGCCATCATGCCGATGGCCACATGCATCGCGGTCGGGAAGGTGTCGTTCGAGGACTGCCCCATGTTGCAGTGATCGTTCGGGTGCACCGGGTCCTTCGAGCCCTTGACGCCGCCCAGCATCTCGATCGCGCGGTTCGAGATCACCTCGTTGGCGTTCATGTTCGACTGGGTGCCCGACCCGGTCTGCCAGACGACCAGCGGGAAGTTGTCGTCGAACTTGCCCTCGATCACCTCCTGCGCGGCGGCGGCGATGGCCTCGCCCAGCTTGGGGTCCAGCCCGCCCTGGGCCATGTTGACCCGTGCGCAGGCCTTCTTGATGACGCCGAGCGCGCGGATGATCGCGACCGGCTGGCGTTCCCAGCCGATCGGGAAATTCTGGATCGAACGCTGGGTCTGGGCGCCCCAGTACTTGTCGGCGGGCACGTCGAGGGGGCCGAAGCTGTCGGTCTCGGTGCGGGTTTCGGTCATCGCAATCCTCCGGTCGGGTTCGGTCCAGCTAATAGGCCGGGCCGGGCTCCGGAGCAATGCCCCCGACCTGCCGCGATCGGCCGGTCGGGCCTATTTGCGGAACTTGTCGAGGCTGACCACCTGCGCCTCGCCCGGACCGGCGCTGCCGCCATTGGCGTCGGGGCCCGGCTGTTCGGGGCCGTCGTCGTCCTCGTCCTCCTCCTCGTCGCTGTCCTGCGTCTCGAACCTCAGCCCGAACTCGACCGAGGGGTCGACGAAGGTGCGGATCGCATCGAAGGGGATATACAGCGGCTCGGGGCTGTCGCCGAAATTCAGGGTGACCGAGAATCCGTCCTCGTCGACCGAGAGATGGTCGTACCAGTGTTGCAGCACGACGGTAATCTCGGTGGGGTAGCGCTGGCGCAGCCAGTCGGCCATCTGCGCCTCGGGATGGGTCGTGTCGAAGGTGATGAAGAAGTGGTGGTCTCCGGGCAGTCCGTCGGCAGCGACATCCGACAGCACCGTGCGGATCAGACCCCGCATGGCGGCATGCATCAGATTGCCATACTCGATCCGGTCGGACATCGCGGTGATACCTCTGGGTTGTGTTGCGCCCAGCATAGGGGATTCGACGGGCAGGGGAAGGGGGCGGATGCAATTGCCCCCGAGCCCGCGCCCCCGAGAGCCGCGGCGAGGCGCGGGAGCGGGGCTGTCGGGCCGCGGGACGTGCGGGAAAGACCGTCCGGGCGCGGGCCGGGCAGCGGCCGGGCGGGGCGGGCCCCAGACCCAGCGCAAGACCAGCCTCAGACCAGCCGCTGGCCGGTCATGCCCAGTTCCAGCGCATCCTTCGGCAAAAGCCCGAGCTGGAGGAAAAGCCCGAGGAAATCCAGAGAATTGTAGGCCTCGGCCACCTTGTCGCCCTCAAAGCGCAGCATGACCTGGCCGATCAGCCTGATCGGCTGCCCGTCACCCGGGCGCCGGGCCTCGAGCTCGATCAGCGCGGACAGCCAGTCGCCCGATTCGACCACCTTGGCCAGGCGGAAGGACGGCTCGTCGACCAGATGCATCATCGCCTGGGCGAAGACGCTGAGATCGCCCGGGGTCACGGCGAGGCCCGGGAGCAGGCCCTGTTCCTGAAGATCGGGGGTGAAGAGCGTGTCGACGGCGTCGAGGTCGCCTTCGAGATAGACCCTGCGATACCACTGTTCCAGACGTGCAGCCCGGTCCATGTCGCCTCCTTCTGATGGCTCTTCGGGCCGGTCGGGGGGGGGGCAACAGCCCGGCCTCGTGCCCCGATTTCTGCGCCTGAAACCTTATCATGCCGTTAAAAGCGGCAGGCGGCGCGGGCAAGGGTTTGAAAAGGAGCGGTTTCGCGGCGCGGGGCGGGCTCAGCGGGCGCGCCGCCGCCAGACCTGCACCAGCGACAGCGCCAGCAGCCCGACCGTCGCAAGAACGAATCCCGCCGCGATGGGGCGGTCGAGAAACACCATCGGATCGCCCCGCCCGATCAGCAGGGCGCGGCGCAGGTTGGTCTCGATCAGCGGGCCGAGAACGAAGCCCAGCAACAAAAGCGCCGGGCTGAAGCGCGCCAGCGCCAGCAGATAGCCCGCAAGCCCGATGGCCGCGACCGCCAGGATGTCGAACGAGAGGCCCCGCACCGAATAGACCCCGAGGCAGAGAAAGATCAGGATCGCGGGGTAAAGCCAGCGGAACGGGATGCGCAGCATCGCCACCCAGATGCCGATCAGCGGCAGGTTCAGCACCAGCAGCAACAGGTTGCCGATACCGAAGCTCGCGACCAGCCCCCAGAACATCTCGGGCCGGGCCTCCAGCATCAGGGGTCCCGGCTGAACGCCGTGAATAACCAGCGCGCCCAGCATCAGCGCCATGATCGGATCGCCCGGTATCCCCAGGGTCAGCGTCGGCACGAAGGCCGAGATCGCGGCAGCGTTATTGGCCGACTCGGGCGCCGAGACGCCCTCGATGGCGCCTTCGCCAAAGCGTTCCGGGGTGCGCGATACCCGGCGTTCCAGCGCATAGGCCAGAAAGGACGACAGCGTCGAGCCGGTGCCGGGCAGGGCGCCGAAGAAGCTGCCAAGCGCGCTGCCCCGCAGCATCGGCCCCGGCAGCCGTTTCAGGTCGTCGCGGCGGGGCAGAAGCTGGCGGCCGCCGATCCTTTCGGTCACGCCCTGACGGTCGGGATCGCGCACATTCGCGATCACCTCGGCCACGCCGAAAAGACCCATCGCCAGCGCCACCAGATTGATGCCGTCCAGAAGCTCGGTCCGGCCGAATGTGAACCTCTGCACCCCCGAATTGACATCGGTGCCGACACAGCCCAGCAGCAGGCCCAGTACCACCATGGCAAAGCCCTTGGCCGGGCTGGACGATCCGATGGTCGAGGCGGCGACCAGCCCGAGGATCATCATCGCGGCGTAATCGGCGGCCCCGAAGGCGGTCGCCGTGTGCGACAGCCACCCCGCAAGCGTCACCAGCACCGCGATGCCGATCATGGACCCCGCAAAGGACGAGGCCATGGCCGTGAACAGCGCGACCCCCGCCCGGCCCTGCCGGGCCAGCGGATAGCCGTCAAGCGAGGTCACCGCCGATTGCGGCGTGCCCGGAAGCCGCATCAGGATCGAGGCGACCGACCCGCCATATTGCGCGCCGTAATAGACCCCCGCCAGCATGATCAGCGCCGCTTCGGGGGTGATGTAATAGGTGATCGGCAGCAGCAGCGAGATCGCCGCCATCGCGCCGATGCCGGGCAGCACGCCGACGAAGGTGCCCAGCACCACGCCCAGCACGCAATAGATCAGCACCGCAGGCTGCAGCGCGAACCCGATGCCGTAAAGCAGCCCCTCCCAGGTCGTCATGGCAGGCGCGGCCAGAGGGGCAGGCTCATCCGAAGCCCGAACCCGAAAACCAGCACCGTCAGCAGCGCGATCGCCGCCGCCAGTGCCAGCCGCCAGCCCCAGCCCGGACGCGGCGCCGGAAGCGAGGCGACCAGCACCGCCGCCGCCGTCGCGGCCACAAGGCCGATCCGGAAAAGCCCGAGCCCGAAGACGAGGATCGCGGCCAGCACCGCAAGGGCCGCCAGCGGCTCGATGCCGGGCGCGTCCGACCGGCGGCGCAGCGCGGGCAGGGCCACGACGAGGCCAAGCACGGTCAGAAGCCCGCCCAGAACGGCGGGAAAGAAGCCGGGCCCCATCCGGCGCAGGGTGCCGATGTCATATTGCGCTAGCGCCCAGCCCGCCGCCGCCGCGCCAATCGCGGCGAGGGCGAGCCCGCCCAGGATATCGGGCCAGTCCCTGTGCATCGGGTCCCGTTGCATCGGCGCGGGTGCCTCAGGGCTTGGCCGCGACCCGGTCGATCACCGCGCCCCACATGGCGGTGTCGGCCGCGATCCGGTCGGCCAGTTCCCCGGGCGTGCCGGGCGCGGCCTGCCAGCCGATGGCCAGCAGCTTCTGTTGCACCTCGGGATCGGCAAGGATCGCACCGATTTCGGTGTTCAGCCGCGCGATGATGGCCGGGTCGGTCCCGGCGGGGGCGATGAAGGCGTTCCAGAGCTCGGCCCGGAAATCTGCGGGCAGCCCGGCCCGACCGGCCAGCACCGGCACGTCGGGGGCCTGCGGGAAGGGTTCGGCCGAGGTGATGCCCAGCATCCGCATCCGCCCCGCCTCGACCTGCGGCAGCGCGGCCGAGGGCGCCATGAAGCCCGCATCGATCTCGCCCCCGACGATCGAGGTGGTGACCTCGGCATAGCTGGTGAAGGGGATGTGAAGCAGGCTGACGCCCGCGGCATCGGCGAACAGCTCGGCCGTCAGATGCGCGCCCGACCCCTGGCCGACCGACCCGTAGCTGAGAAACTCGGGCTCGGTCCCGGCCGCCGCGATGAAGCTTTCCAGATCGGTGAAGTCGGAACTTGCCGAAACCGCCAGCACCAGCGGCGAGGTCGCGATCAGCGTGACCGGGGCGATGTCGGTGGCCACGTCATAGCCCGTCGATTTCATCAGCCGGGCGGCCGTGGTCAGCGGGCCGTTGATGGTGGTGGCAAAGCTGAGGCCGTCGCCCGCATTGGCCAGCATCTGCTGGACGCCGATCACCCCGCCCGCGCCGGGCTTGTTCTCGACCACGACGGGCTGGCCCAGCCGCTGGGCCAGGGGCTCGGTCACGATCCGGGTCAGCGTGTCGGGCGAAGACCCGGCGGGGAAGCCCACATAGACATGAAGCGGCGCGGTCGGCCAGGCGTCCTCGGCGGCGGCAGCGGTGGGAAGGGCGGTCAGAGCCACGGCGCAGGCAAGCGCGGAACGGCGCGTCATCCGAAGGGTCACGGGGTCTCTCCTTTAAGGTCGGCGCCAAAGGACACGATCCGGCGGCGCATTTCAACTGCGTTCCTACCGCGTTCCTTGGGGGCGAAGCGAGGGTCGCAACCGGACGACTGACGCGGCGGCAGGACCCGCGCCCGACCGGGGGCCGGGGCCGTTTGTCCGGGGCGGGGCGGGCAGGGCGGAACGGATCGTGCTCCGGCCCGGCGGCGGGCGGAATGGTCTTGGCTCGGGCCACGGTGGGTCGGGAGGCGGTTCTTATTCGGCCTTTCGGGGCCGCTTTCTCGCGCGCCCGCGGCTCTGTGGGGTTGCGTCCGCTGCGGCTTTGGGGCACCCGACAGCCCGGACAGCGACAGCGGAACGGGACGGCATGACCGGGGCGACGATCAGCTTTGAAGGCGTGGGCAAATCCTATGCCGGCGGTGGGAAGGGGCAGGTCACGGCCCTGAGCGATGTCACGCTGAGCGTGGCGCCGGGCGAGATCTGCGGCATCATCGGCCGCTCGGGTGCCGGCAAGTCGACGCTTCTGCGCATGGTCAACGGGCTCGAACGCCCCAGCACGGGCACCGTCACCGTGGGCGGGCGCGATGTCGGTCGGGCGCGCGGTGCGGCCCTGCGGGCGATCCGCCGCGATGTCGGCATGATCTTCCAGCATTTCAACCTGCTGTCCTCGCGCACGGTGCATGGCAACATCGCCCTGCCGCTGGAAATCGCGGGCGTGCCTGCTGCCGAGATCGGCCCCCGGGTGCGCGACCTGATCGCCCGGGTCGGGCTCGAGGCGCAGGCCGAGCGCTATCCGGCCGAACTGTCGGGCGGGCAGAAACAGCGGGTCGGCATCGCCCGGGCGCTGGCCACGCAGCCCAAGGTGCTGCTGTCGGACGAGGCGACCTCGGCGCTCGACCCCGAAACCACGCGGACGGTGCTGGAGCTTCTGCGCGACATCAACCGCGATCTGGGGCTGACCATCCTGCTGATCACCCATGAGATGGCCGTCGTCCGCGACATCGCCAGCCATATGGCGGTGATCGACCAGGGCCGGATCGTCGAGGCTGGCGCGACCTATGACATCTTCGTCACGCCCCGGCATCCGACGACGCGGTCCTTCCTGTCGGGCGTGACCGGGATCACCCTGCCGGGCTTCATCGCGGGCCGCATGACCGAGACCCGGCCCCATGGCCCGGCCGAAGAGATCGTCCGCATCACCTTTGCCGGGGCGCACGCGACCGATCCGATGCTGGCGCGAATGACGGCCGAGCGGGGCATCGCCGTCAACATCCTGGCCGGCGCCATCGAAGAGATCGGCCCCCGGCCCTTCGGCAACCTGCTGGTCGCCATCGACGCGGCGCGTGGCCCCGAGGCGCGCGACTATCTCAACCGCCACGGGCTTTCGACGGAGGTGCTGGGCTATGTCGGCTAACCTGATCGGGCTGTTGATCGAGGCCACGCTGCAGACGCTTTACATGGTGTCGGTGTCGGCGGTGCTGGGCACGGTTTTCGGGCTGCCGCTGGGCGTGTTCCTGGCCACCTCGCAACGCGGCGAGTTGCTGTCGGCGCCGCTCGTCAACAAGGCGCTGGGGCTTGTCGTCAATGCCGCGCGCTCGGTGCCCTTCATCATTCTGGTCGTGGCCATCATCCCCTTCACCCGGGCGCTGGTCGGCACCTCGATCGGCACCGATGCCGCCATCGTGCCCTTGACCATCGCGGCGACGCCCTTCATCGCCCGGCTGGTCGAGAACGCGATCCGCGAGGTCGATGCGGGCCTGATCGAGGCCGCCCGCGCGATGGGCGCGACGCCCCTGCAGATCATCCGCAAGGTGCTGCTGCGCGAGGCGCTGCCCGGCATCGCGCTTGGGCTCACGCTCGCCGTGGTCAGCCTGATCGGCTATTCGGCCATGGTCGGCGCGGTCGGCGGCGAGGGGCTGGGCGATCTCGGCATCCGCTACGGCTATCAGCGCTTCATGCCCGACGTGATGCTGGCCGTCGTCGTGATCCTGATCGTGCTGGTGCAGATCGTGCAATCGGCCGGCGAATGGATCGCCGCCCGTGTCGACCGCCGCGCGCCGCGCAACCGCGGCCACTGAACGCTCGCAGACAAGAAAGGAACCGTCCGATGCTGCGTCTGATCCCTCTCGTTTCCGCCCTCGCCCTGTCGGCCGCCGCCGCGATGGCCGACGACATCCGTGTCGGCGTCTCGCCCGGCGAACATGCCGAGATCATGGAAGAGGTGGCCAAGGTCGCCGCCGGTGCCGGGCTGAATATCGACGTGGTCGAGTTCTCCGACTATGTCGTGCCGAACCAGGCTCTGGCCGATGGCGATCTCGACGCCAACAGCTTCCAACACCGCCCCTATCTGGAAAACCAGATCAAGGATCGCGGCTTCGATCTGGTCGAGATCGCGACCACCATCACCACGCCGATGGGGGTCTATTCCGACAAGATCGAGGATCTGGCCGCGCTGCCCGAAAAGGCCAAGGTCGCGATCCCGAACGATCCGACCAATGGCGGCCGCGCGCTTCTGCTGCTGCAGGATCTGGGGCTGATCACCCTGGCCGAGGGGACCGGGCTGGTGCCCAGCCCGCTTGACGTTCAGGACAACCCCAAGGGGTTGAAATTCCTCGAACTGGACGCCGCCCAGCTGCCCCGCGCGCTGGCCGATGCCGATATCGCGGTCATCAACACCAACTACGCCATCGCCGCGGGGCTCAGCCCCAAGGACGATTCCATCGCGATGGAAAAGGCCGAAAGCCCCTACGTGAACATCATCGTGGCGCGCAACGGCGATCAGGACCAGCCCTGGGTCAAGACCCTGGTCGAGGCCTATCACAGCCCCGAGGTGAAGGCCTTCATCGACGAGAAATATCACGGCGCGGTGCTGACCAGCTGGTGATCGGCCCCGGCAGGACTGCCGCGCGGGCGTCTTGAGGCCCGCCAAAGACGGAATGGCGGCCCCGCCGGATCGCGGGGTCGCAGTTCCTGTCCTCGGTCACAGCGCTGTCGGGCGGATCGGCTTTGGCGCGCGGAAGAGGCCGGTCGGGTCTGGCGGCGGACCGCGTCGCTCGTGCCGGGATTTCGGCGCTCTCCTGGATGTCCTCCGACGCGAGACTGACGAGGGGCTTTCAGGACGTCGCCGCTGGCCCGAGGCGAGGTCCGCGCCGTTTCGCGGGCGCAGGGCCTGCGAAGGGTTCTCCCGAAGCGCGGCGGGATGCGATTGCGGCCGACGCTTGCCGGGCCGGGCGGTCCGACCGGCGCGGAGGGCGTCACCGTCCCGATCCAGGCCGACAGGGCGCGGCGCGACAAAAAGGCCGCCCGTGCGGGGGGCGGCCTTCGATCCTGTCGGATCTTCCGGGGAACCGGATCGTCCCGGTCAGGGTCGGGCGGTTGCCGGACCCGGTCGGGATCATCTCTGGAGGATCAAGACCCCACCCGCCCGTTTGTCGGGTCGGTGCGGGGTCTTGTGGCCTCCCCCCCGGAGCTCGTGGTTCGTCTCAGGCCTTGGGCGCGCCCTCGCCGGGCTTGCCGGGGGCAGTCCCCTGCGGGCGGGCCTGCGGTTGCGCGGCTTGTCCGGCCGGGGCGGATTGCACCCGCTTGCCGGTGTTCAGCGGATCGTCCTGGCGCTGCACCGAGCCTTCGAAATGCGCGCCGCTCTCGATCGCGATGGTCTTGTGGATGATGTCGCCCTCGACCCGGGCGGTCGAGGTCAGGCGAACCTTCAGCCCGCGCACGCGGCCGATCACCCGGCCGTTGATCACGACGTCATCGGCGACGACCTCGCCGCGCACGGTGGCATTCTCGCCGACGGTCAGCAGATGGGCCGAGATGTCGCCGTCGATGGTGCCCTCGATCTGGATATCGCCGGTGGTCTTGAGATTGCCGGTGACGACGAGGTCGGAGGACAGCATCGAGGCGGGCGGCTTGGCGCGGGGCGGCGTGGGGAGAGGGCTGTCGCCGGGGCGGGGAGCGGCGGGCGTCTCGAATGCCTTCGCCTTCTCGGCCTCGCCGGCCTTGGGCCCGGGCTCGTTGATCCTGCTCTTAGAAAACATTTCTGGCTGCCTTGATATAGGTCATCGGGTTCACGGGTTTCCCGTCGACGCGCACCTCATAGTGAAGATGGGTGCCGGTCGACCGTCCGGAACTTCCCATATCACCGATCCGGTCCCCGCGCGAGACCCTTTGGCCGGCCTCGACGCGGATCTTCGACATGTGACCGTAGCGGGTGACGATCCCGAATTCGTGCCGGATCTCGACCATGCGGCCATAGCCCGACACCCATTGCGCCTTGACCACCACCCCGTCGGCGGTGGCGTAGATCGGCGTGCCATAGGCCGAGGCCATGTCGGTGCCTTCATGCATCCGCTGCCCGCCCAGCGTCGGATGCTCGCGCACGCCGAAGGGGCTGGTCAGCCGGTAGCCCGCCTTGACGGGCTGGGCGAAGGGCAGCTTCTCGGCCGCGATCCGGTACATGTTGATTTCGTCGAGACGGCCCATGATCGCGCGGGCGCGGATCTCGTCGGGGGTCAGGTCGGCCGCGGCGCCCTTGGTCGAGACCGACAGCGGCGTCAGCGGGCCGCCGACGCCAGAATAGCCCTGGCGCACGCGGTTGATGATGGACTTGGTGTTCAGCCCCGCCGCCTTGAACATCTTGTCGAGCGGCGCCATCGAGACCGTCAGCGCCTCCTCGAGCGAGGTGAAGATCTGGTCGTTGCGTTCGGCGTCAAGCTCGCGCTCGTAGGAAATGGTGCGGACCATGTCATAGGCCGAGGCCGCGTCGGCGGCGATCCGGTCGCGTTCCTCGGCGGTCTGGTCGAGCGCGCCGGTCAAGAAGGCGAGGGTTTGCTGGACATCGGCCGGGCGCGGCCCTTCGGCGGGCGCCGTTTCGCCCGCCAGCTGCGCGGCCAGCTCCTGGCTGCGGCCTTGGGCGGTGTCGCGTTCGGCAAGCGTGCGGCGCAGCGTCTTCTGGATCACGGCCATCCCGGTTTCCAGCTCGCGGCGGCGCTCTTCCGAGGCCAGCAGCGCGGATTGCATCTTCGAGACCTCGTCGAGCGCGAGGTTGAACCGGTCCTGCGCCTCGCGCACATCCTGGGCGCGGCGGTCGCGCTCGGCGGCGATGGCATTCAGGCGGCTGTCGTAAAGCGCCTGTTCGCGGCGGGCCTGATCGCGCAGATTGCCCGAACCGACCTGGTCGATCAGCAGGATCGAGCTAGCTACCATGGTCCAGGCGACAAGCGCCGTCGTGCCCGAGAGGGCCGCCGCCTGGGTCAAAGGCGACAACCGGACGAAACGCGTGCTGTCGTCGGACCGGAGGAATAGTCGTTTTTCGGGAAGGTAGCGCCCGAGCGCCACATCGATGCGGTGAAGGAATCGCGCCGTCAATGTCTGCCTCATCTGCCCGTTTCCGGTCCGGTTCAGACGCTCCGCAGCCGGGACGCCTTTGTCCCGTGACTACTCAGAGCCCTGTCCCATCGCAAGGTTCTTAAGCCCTTTTCAGGCATTTGGGTGAAACTTAGGCGGAAGGCGGCGAAATCCTGCCGATTTACACGCGGGAGTTGCATTAACCTCACAGGTTCGATCCGGATAATCCGGACCTGTCGCGACCGGGCCACAGGGTCTGACACGGTCGGGTTGAAAGGCCGAGAGGCACGGGGCGCGGTCCGCCCCGCCCGTGTTCGCAAGGGCCCGTGTTCGCAAGGGGCAGGGGGCGTCGGCGTCACCGGGCGGGGCCTCCGACGCTCCTAGGACCCGGTCACAGCGCGCGGACTGCCTCCAGCACCTCTTCGGCATGGCCCGGCACCTTCACCTTGCGCCAGATCCGGGCGATGCGGCCCTCGCCGTCGATCAGGAAGGTCGCGCGCTCGATGCCCATATAGGTCTTGCCATACATCGATTTCTCGACCCAGACGCCGTAGCGCTCGCAGACATCCCCGGCCTCGTCGGACAGAAGCGGCACGCTGAGCTCGTGCTTGCAGCGGAACTTGCCATGCTTGACGACGCTGTCCTTCGAGATGCCGAAGACGCGCGCGCCCGCCGCCTCGAATTCGGCCAGCAGGCCGGAAAAGGCGATGGCTTCCTTCGTGCATCCCGACGTGTCATCCTTGGGATAGAAATACAGCACCACGGGCGCCGGGCGCTGCGCCGACAGGGTCACGGGGTCGCCCGCATCCTGAGGCAGGGTGAAATCGGGGGCGGTCTGGCCGGTCTCGGTCATGGTCAACTCTTTCCTCGGGGCCCGGATAGGACGGGCGGGACGGGTTGGCAGATGGGCGCCATCGGTGTAGCGCGACGGTGTAGCGCGACGGGGCAAAGAATAGCCGCCGCGGGCAGGCGGGCAAGACGGGAGCGGGCGGGCCGCGCTGCGGCGGGGCGCCCGGAGGCATGAGCGACACAGACACCCCCTCGGATCCTTCCGGGCTGCATCCGCATCAGCGCTTCGGGCTCTGGGTGCTGATCGGCCTTGGCATGCTGGCGGGCGCGCTGGGGCTGCTGGCGCTGGTGCTGAGCGAACGCACGGTGACGCTGCCCGACTGGGCGACCGCGCGGATCGAGGCGCAGGTCAATGCCGGTCTGTCGCCGCTGGTGCTGCGGCTCGACCGGGTGGGCGTGAGCCTCTCGCGCAACGAGTCCCCGCAGGTGCATCTGGGCGGCGTGACGCTGACCGATGCCGCCGGGCGCCAGGTGCTGCGCCTGCCCCGGGCCGATGCGCGGCTCGACGGGCGCGCGCTGCTGCAGCGGCGGCTCGAGGTCTCAAATCTGGCACTGACGGGCGCCGATCTCACCCTGCGCCGCGGCGCCGACGGGGTCATAGACCTTGCGCTTGGCGGCACCGGGGCGCCGTTCAGCCTTGGCGGCAGCGTGGCCGAGGTGCTTGACGAGATCGACCGCGCCTTCGACACGCCCGCGCTCGCGCCATTGCGCGCGGTCAGCGTCGAGGGGCTGGCGCTGACCTATGTCGATGCCCGGGCGGGCCGCACCTGGCGGGTCGAGAACGGGCTGATGACGCTGGATCAGACCGCCGAGACGGTCGCGGTGCAGGCCTTCTTCTCGCTGCGGGGCTCGGCCCCTGTCGCCTCGGAATTCGCCTTCGGCTTCACCTCGTCGAAGGGCAGCCCGGCGGCGCGGTTCTCGGCCAGCTTCTCGGACGTGCCCTCGGCCGACATCGCCACCCAGTCGCCCGCGCTGGCGCCGCTCAGGCTGATCGAGGCACCGATCTCGGGGGCGATACGCAGCCAGATCGACGCCGCCGGGAAGATCGGCGATCTGAGCGCCTCGCTGGAAATCGGGCAGGGCGCGCTGACCCCGCCGGGCGGCGCGGTACCGATCCGGTTCGATTCGGCGCAAAGCTATTTCACCTACAACGCGCAAAGTGGCCGGATCGAGCTTGGGCGGCTGTCGCTCGACACCTCGGCCCTGCGGCTTTCGGGCGAAGGCCATGCCGATCTGGTCGCGCGCGAGGGCGGCTGGCCCGAGGCGGTGGTGGCGCAGGTCCGCTTCAGCGAGGTCGGGCTCGACCCCGATGGCGTGTTCGAGCGTCCGGCGGCGTTTACGGGCGGCGCGCTCGACATCAAGTTTCAGCTCGATCCGTTCGAGGCGCGGATCGGGCAGCTGGTGTTGATGGATGGCGATGCCGCCTATCGCGCCTCGGGGCGCGTGCGGGCGCTGCCCGAGGGCTGGGACGTGGCGATGAGCGCCGATCTCGACCGGGTCGACTACCGGCGCCTGCTGGCGCTCTGGCCGGTGACGGTGGCGAAGGGCGCGCGGCACTGGCTGGACCGCGCGCTGTCGGCGGGCGAGCTTTACGACGCCCATCTGGGTCTGCGGCGGCCGCCCGACGGAACGGTGCGGGCGGCGCTCGGGGCGCGCATCCGCGGCGCCGAGGTCAAATTCCTGCCCGAGATGCCGCCGCTGCAGGGCGGGCGCGGCTATCTGGCGATCGACGACCGGACGCTGACCGTGTCTGTCGAGGGCGGCACGGTCGAGGCACCCGAAGGCGGGACGGTGGACGTTGCGGGCTCGACCCTGCAGGTGCCCGACGTCACCGAAGATCCGGCCCGCGCCGTGTTCCGGCTGAAAACCGACGGCACGATCCCGGCGGCTTTGGCGCTGACCGACTTGCCGCCGGTGCGGCTGGGCGCCCGCGTCACCCTGCCCGAGGACCCGGCCGAGGGGCGCGCGCGCCTGTCGGCGGAGCTGCGGCTGCCGCTGATCCGCGACCTTCCGCTGACCGAGATCGGCTATCGGGTCGAGGGGGTTCTGAGCGACGTGGTCTCGGACACGCTGGTCCCGGGCCGACGTCTGGAGGCCGCGGCGCTCGAGTTTCGGGCCGATGAGGACGCGGTGTCGATCGCGGGCGAGGCGGCGCTTGACGGCGTGCCGCTGCGCGCGGCCTGGACCCGGCCGACCGGCGCCGGGGCCGCGTCGCAGGTCACCGGTTCGGTCGAGCTTTCGCAACGCGCCAACGCGGCCTTCGGCCTTGGCCTGCCCGATGACAGCCTGAGCGGCGCCGCGCGCGGGGCCTTCGCGCTGACGCTTGCCCCGGATGCGCCGCCCGCGCTGACTCTGACCTCGGATCTGGCGGGGCTGGGGCTGCGGCTCGACGCGCTTCGTTGGTCGAAGGCGCCGGACCGGACCGGGCGGCTGGAGCTTGCGGCGGTGCTTGGCGAGACGCCCTCTGTCGAGAGCCTGAGCTTCGAGGCGCCGGGCCTCTCTGCGGAGGGCGACATTACGCTCAAGCCCGGCGGCGGGCTCGACGTGGCGCGGTTCTCGCGGGTGCGGCTGGGCGGCTGGCTCGACGCTTCGGTGACGCTGACCGGCCAGGGCGCGGGCAAGGCCCCGGCGGTGGCGATCACCG
This sequence comes from Rhodovulum viride, assembly GCF_003265965.1. NCBI lineage: Bacteria > Pseudomonadati > Pseudomonadota > Alphaproteobacteria > Rhodobacterales > Paracoccaceae > Rhodovulum > Rhodovulum viride. The sequence goes on from NZ_MUAV01000001.1 coordinate 56,316, forward strand.
GGGGTACCGCCGATCTGGCCGGGGCGCCGATCGGCGGCGGCGCGGGGGCGGGCTCGGGCGCGATCGCGGTGGCGCTCGACCGGGTGCGGGTCGGCGACGGGATCGAGCTGACCCGGGTGCGCGGCCAGGTGAACGGCGCCTCGGGCCAGGTGACCGGCCTCGTGGCAGGGGCGGCGCCCATCGAGGCCACGCTGGTTCCGGCGCGCGCGGGCATGGCGGTGCGGGTACGGGCCTCGGATGCGGGGGCGGTGCTCGGGGCGGCCGGGATCTACCGGCGCGCCAGCGGCGGCACGCTCGATCTGGTGCTGAATCCGGCCGGCAAGCCCGGCCATTACGATGGCACCGCCCATATCGAGAATCTCCGGGTCGGCGGCACGCCGGTGACGGTCGAGCTGCTCAGCGCGATTTCGGTGGTGGGGCTGCTGGAACTGCTCGACGGCGACGGGCTCGCTTTCACCAATGTCGAGGCGCAGTTCCGTCTGGTGCCGGGCGCGGTCGAGATCCGCGAGGGCAGCGCCGTCGGGCCGTCGCTGGGGGTGTCGCTGCAGGGGGTCTACCTGACGGGCTCGAAGCGGATGGATTTCCGCGGCGTGCTGTCGCCGGTCTACATGTTCAACGGCATCGGGTCGGTCCTGACCCGGAAGGGCGAGGGGCTTCTGGGGTTCAACTTCTCGCTGAAGGGCAATCCCGCCGATCCCGAGGTCGGGGTGAACCCGCTGTCGATCCTGACGCCCGGCATGTTCCGCGAGCTCTTCCGTCGCCCGGCGCCGACCCTTAAAGAGACGCCATGAAACTTTCCGATTTCGATTTCGACCTGCCCGAGGCGCTGATCGCCACGCGCCCGGCCCGGCCCCGCTCGTCGGCCCGGCTGCTGGTGGCCGAGGGCGACACGATCCGCGACCTGCAGGTGCGCGACCTCGTCGATCTGCTGGGGCCGGGCGACCGGCTGATCCTGAACGACACGCGGGTGATCCCGGCGCGGCTGTCGGGCCAGCGGCTGCGCCAGACGGGTCAGGGACCGGCCGAGGCCCGGGTCGAGGTCACGCTGATGGAACCGGCGGCGGGCGGGCAGTGGCGGGCGATGGCGCGGCCGCTGAAAAAGCTGAAACCGGGCGACCGGATCCGGTTCTCCGACGCGCTCTCGGCCGAGGTCGCGGCGCGCGGAGCCGAGGACGTGACGCTGGCCTTCGACTGTGCGGGGGCCGCCTTCGACGCGGCGCTGGCCGAGGCCGGCGCGATGCCGCTGCCGCCCTATATCGCCGCCCGCCGCCCAGCCGACGCGCAGGACCGCGAGGACTACCAAACGGTCTGGGCCGCGCGGCCCGGCGCGGTCGCGGCGCCCACGGCATCCCTGCATTTCGACGAGCCGCTGCTGGCGGCGCTGGCCGCCAGGGGCGTGGCCTTCAGCCATGTGACGCTGCATGTGGGGGCAGGGACCTTCCTGCCGGTCAAGGTCGACGACGTGTCCGACCACCGGATGCATGCCGAATGGGGCGAGGTGTCCGAGACCGCCGCGGCCGAGATCAACGCCACCCGTGCGGCGGGCGGGCGGATCGTTCCGGTCGGCACCACCGCGCTGCGGCTGATCGAGACCGCCGCCGACGAGACCGGCCGGATCGCGCCCTGGCGGGGCGAGACCGACATCTTCATCCGCCCGGGATACCGGTTCCGGATGACCGATGCGCTGATCACCAATTTCCACCTGCCGCGCTCGACGCTCCTGATGCTGGTTTCCGCGCTGATGGGGGTCGGATGTATCCGGAATATTTACCTTCATGCGGTTGAACATGGGTATCGTTTCTTCTCCTATGGCGACGCGTCGCTTCTGATTCCGCCGGGTCGGGACCGGCTGGACAGCGGTCGCCCGGGGCATCCCCCCTCCGCCCCGACCGCGTAAGACCGCAAGACTGCAAGATCTCGAAAGGACGTTTCCGTGTTGAAGGTGTTGGCCAGCTCCTGGGCCCTGCTGCTGGGCATTCTTTTGCTTATGGTGGGCAACGGCATCCAGGGCACGCTGCTGGGGATCCGCGGCGGGATCGAGGGCTTCTCGACCTACGAGATGTCCATCGTCATGTCGGCCTATTTCGTGGGCTTCCTCGGGGGCTCGCGGCTGGCGCCGGAAATGATCCGCCGGGTCGGGCATATCCGTGTCTTCGCGGCGCTCGGCTCGTTCATATCGGCCGTCCTGATCCTCTATCCGGCCTGGACCGATCCCGTCGCCTGGACCATCGGGCGCGTCCTGATCGGGTTCTGTTTCTCGGGCGTCTATGTCACCGCCGAAAGCTGGCTGAACAACTCCGCCTCGAACGAGACGCGGGGGCAGGCGCTGTCGCTTTACATGATCACCCAGATGGCGGGCATCGTCGCGGCGCAGGGGCTGTTGCTGACCGCCGATCCGGGCGGGTTCATCCTGTTCATCATCCCCTCGGTGCTGGTGTCGATCTCGTTCGCGCCGATCCTGCTGTCGGTCAGCCCGACGCCGCCCTTCGAAACCGCGAAACCCATGAAGCTGCGCGACCTGATCCGCACCTCGCCCACGGGGACGGTCGGGGTGTTCCTGATGGGGGGCGTGTTCTCGGCGCTGTTCGGGATGGCCTCGGTCTTCGGGTCCGAGGCCGGGCTGTCGGTGGCCGAGATCTCGGCCTTCGTCGCCGCGATCTATCTGGGCGGGCTGCTCTTTCAATACCCGATCGGCTGGCTCTCGGACCGGATCGACCGGCGCACCCTGATCCTTGCGGCCGCCGCCACCGGCGCCGCCGCCGCGGGTGCCGCGATGCTGGTCGGCGGCAGCTACAGCGCCCTGCTGGCCGCGGCCTTCGTGATCGGCGGCATGTCGAACCCGCTCTATTCGCTGCTGATCGCCTATACCAACGACTACCTTCAACCCGAGGACATGGCCGCGGCCTCGGGGGGCATGCTGTTTCTCAACGGCGTCGGAGCGATCGTCGGGCCGCTGGTGACCGGCTGGGCGATGGGCACCATCGGGCCTTTGGGCTTCTTCCTCTTCATCGCGGTGCTGATGGCCTCGCTGGCGGTCTTCACCGCCTTCCGGATGACCCAGCGCGCCCCGGTGCCGGTCGACGCCACCGGCAGCTACGCGCCGGTGCTGCCCTCGGCCACGCCGGTCGCGGTCGAAGTGGCCCAGGAAGTTGCCATCGAGGCCGCCCAGGAAGACCAGGGACCGACGCCGCCCTCCGGCCCGGCGCAATCGCCGGGCTGACCGGTTCGACGGCTTGAACCGCCCGGCCAAATCTGAAACGATCCGGGCCAGCACGAACAGGCACCCTACGCGCGAGGAGGATCAGATGCCGCGACGCGAACAGATCATCAGGTTCTGGATGGAAGAGGTCGGCCCCGAGGGCTGGTACAAGGCCGACCCCGAGGTCGATGCCGCCATCACCGAGCGTTTCAAGAGCGACTGGGAAGCGGCCCATTCCGGCGAGTTCCACGACTGGTCCACCAACCCCGTGGGCGCCTTCGCCTTCCTGATCCTGACCGATCAGTTCCCGCGCAACATGTTCCGCGGCGACTGGCGCTCCTTCGCGACCGACGTGCTGGCGCGCGCCGCCGCCAAGCAGGCGATCGAGCATAATTTCGACATGCGCTACCCCGAGCCCGAGCGGCAGTTCTTCTACATGCCGCTGATGCATTCGGAATGCCTGATGGACCAGGACCGCTGCGTCCGCCTGATGCTGACCCGCATGCCCGAGACCGGCGCCGACAACCTGCTTCATGCCAAGGCCCATCGCGAGCTGATCCGCCGCTTCGGCCGCTTCCCGTTCCGCAATGCCGCGCTGCATCGCGGCTCGTCCGAGGAAGAGGTCGCCTTCCTCGAGCGTGGCGGCTACGGCGCCTGTCTGGACGAGATGCGCGCCTCGGCCTGAGGCGGATCCACACAGAAAACGACGCTGCCGGCCCGCCTGCGGGCCCGGCTGCGATACGCGTCGGCTTGGGAAGGCCGCATGCGGGCAAGAGAAAACGGGAACCGGAACAGGGGGGCGCCATGGCTGCGCGTAACTTCGACATGATCGTCATCGGCGCGGGGCCGGGCGGGTATGTGGCCGCGATCCGCGGCGCCCAGCTGGGGCTCAGCGTCGCCGTCGTCGAACGCGAGCATCTGGGGGGCATCTGTCTCAACTGGGGTTGCATCCCCACCAAGGCGCTGTTGCGCTCGGCCGAGGTGTTCCACCTGATGCACCGCGCCAGGGAGTTCGGGCTGAAGGCCGAGGGCATCGGCTATGACCTGCCCGCCGTGATCAAGCGCTCGCGCGGGGTGGCCAAACAGCTGGCCTCGGGCGTCGGGCATTTGCTGAAGAAGAACAAGGTCACCGTGGTGATGGGCGAGGCCACGCTGCTCGCCAGGGGGCGCGTTTCGGTCAAGACCGACAACGGCACCGAAGAGCTGACCGCGAAGGCCATCGTTCTGGCCACCGGCGCCCGGGCGCGGAACCTGCCGGGGCTCGAGGCCGACGGCAAGCGGGTCTGGTCCTACAAGCACGCGCTGCAGCCGCCGCACGAGCCGAAGAAGCTGCTGGTCATCGGCTCGGGTGCCATCGGGATCGAGTTCGCCAGCTTCTTCAACACGCTCGGCGCCGAGACCACCGTGGTCGAGGTGATGGACCGAATCCTTCCGGTCGAGGATGCCGAGATCTCGGCTTTCGCGAAGAAACAGTTCGAAAAGCAGGGCATGACCATCCGCGAGAAGGCAACGGTCAAACAGCTGGATCGCGGCGCCGACACGGTCGTCGCCCATGTCGAACAGAACGGCAAGACCGAGAAGATCGAGGTCGATACCGTGATTTCCGCCGTCGGCATCGTCGGCAATGTCGAAGGGTTGGGGCTCGAGGATCTGGGCGTCAAGATCGACCGCACCCATGTCGTCACCGACGAGTATTGCCGGACCGGGGTCGAAGGGCTTTACGCCATCGGCGACGTGGCGGGCGCGCCCTGGCTCGCCCACAAGGCCAGCCATGAAGGCGTCATGGTGGCCGAGCTGATCGCGGGGCAAAAGCCCCATCCGATCAAGCCGGGCTCCATCGCGGGCTGTACCTATTGCCATCCGCAGGTCGCGAGCGTCGGGCTGACCGAGGCGAAGGCCAAGGAGAAGGGCCACGAGGTCAAGGTCGGCCGTTTCCCCTTCATCGGCAATGGCAAGGCGATTGCCCTTGGCGAGGCCGAGGGCATGGTCAAGACCGTCTTCGATGCGAAGACCGGCGAGCTTCTGGGCGCCCACATGATCGGCGCCGAGGTTACGGAACTGATCCAGGGCTATGTGATCGGCCGTCAGCTGGAGACCACCGAAGCCGACCTGATGGAAACCGTCTTCCCGCACCCGACGCTGAGCGAGATGATGCACGAATCCGTTCTGGACGCGTGGGATCGCGCGATCCACTTCTGAGCCTCGGACCGATCGGGTATCCCGAAGACGAACGAAAGGCCCGGGCGATATGTCCGGGCCTTGTTGCGCGTCGGGACGAGTCCGCCCTTCGGGACGGGCGGTTACTTCTCGACCGGCAGCTTTGCGTTCAGCCACTCGCGGAAGGCGCCCATGCAATAGACGTCGTCAAAGCCCATCTTTTTCATCATCCGGGCCGCCTCGATGGCCTTGTTGCCGGTCTCGCAATAGATCGCGAAGCTCTTGCTGGGATCCAGGGCGGGGTCGTGATGTGGGCTTGCGGCATTGGCCTTGTGACGGATCATGATCAGCGGGATGTGGATCGCACCCTTGGCCTTGCCGAAGCGGGCGACCTCGTGGGCCTCGCGCACGTCGATCAGGGTCAGTTCGCCCTTTTCGGCGTGGACGCTGGCATCCTTGGGGCGAATCTCTTCGATATATGGGTAGACTCGCGCGATGAGGTCGAACCACTTGAACATTGTGCGCTCCTGTCCTGGATTGGTCGCCCGAAATATATGATTCCCTGCCCGAATGTTAATCCGGCATCCCGACGCAGTCAGAGGCACGGAAATGTTCGCGGCCTGTTCTCATTTTCCGGTTGGAGATCGCCCTTGGGTCAACTATTTCTTCACCAGTATTTTCGGGGGCAGCGATGGCCGAGCTGAAGCAGATCGAAGTGCGCGGCGCGCGCGAGCACAATCTCAAGAACGTCGATGTCGACATTCCGCGCGACGCGCTGGTGGTGATCACCGGGCTGTCGGGCTCGGGCAAGTCGAGCCTGGCCTTCGACACCATCTATGCCGAGGGCCAGCGGCGCTATGTCGAGAGCCTGTCGGCTTATGCGCGGCAATTCCTCGACATGATGGAAAAGCCCGATGTCGATCATATCAGCGGGCTGAGCCCGGCGATTTCCATCGAACAGAAGACGACCTCGAAGAACCCGCGCTCGACCGTTGGCACGGTGACCGAGATCTACGACTATTTGCGGCTGCTCTTTGCCCGGGCGGGCACGCCCTACAGTCCCGCGACCGGCCTGCCGATCGAGGCCCAGCAGGTACAGGACATGGTCGACCGCGTCCTAGCGATGGAGCCCGGCACCCGCGCCCATCTGCTGGCCCCGATCATCCGCGACCGGAAGGGCGAATACCGCAAGGAATTCATCGAGCTGCGCAAGCAGGGCTTTCAGCGCGTCAAGGTCGACGGCCAGTTCTACGAGCTGGACGAGCCGCCGACTCTCGACAAGAAGTTTCGCCACGACATCGACGTGGTGGTCGACCGGATCGTGGTGAAGGAGGGCATCGGGACCCGGCTCGCCGACAGCTTCCGCACCGCGCTGGATCTGGCCGACGGGATCGCGGTGCTGGAAACCGCGCCCGCCGAGGGTGACCCCGAACGGATCGTCTTCTCCGAGAATTTCGCCTGTCCGGTCAGCGGCTTCACCATCCCCGAGATCGAGCCTCGGCTGTTTTCCTTCAACGCGCCCTTCGGCGCCTGCCCCGATTGCGACGGGCTGGGGGTGGAGCTTTTCTTCGATGAACGTCTCGTGGTGCCCGATGCCGCGCTGACCGTTTATGACGGCGCCATCGCGCCCTGGCGCAAGGGCAAGTCGCCCTATTTCCGCCAGACTATCGAGGCCATCGCCCGGCATTACGGGTTCCAGCGCGACACGCCGTGGAAGGACCTGCCCGCGAAGGTGCAGCAGGTCTTCCTGCGCGGCTCGGGCGAGGAGGAGATCCCGTTCCGCTATGACGAGGGCGGGCGGGTCTATCAGGTCACGCGCCCCTTCGAGGGGGTGATCCCCAACATGGAACGCCGCTACCGCGAGACCGACAGCGCCTGGGTCCGCGAGGAGTTCGAGAACTACCAGAACAACCGCCCCTGCCAGAGCTGCGGCGGCTACCGTCTGCGGCCCGAGGCGCTGGCGGTCAAGATCGCCGGGCTGCATGTGGGCCAGGTGGTCCAGATGTCGATCCGCGAGGCCCATGCCTGGGTGCAGACGGTGCCCGAGCACCTGACCAACCAGAAGAACGAGATCGCCCGCGCGATCCTCAAGGAAATCCGCGAGCGGCTGGGATTCCTGAACAATGTGGGGCTCGACTACCTGACGCTGGCGCGGAACTCGGGCACGCTGTCGGGCGGCGAAAGCCAGCGGATCCGGCTGGCCAGCCAGATCGGGTCGGGGCTGACGGGCGTGCTGTACGTGCTGGACGAACCCTCGATCGGGCTGCATCAGCGCGACAACGGGCGGCTTCTGACCACGCTGAAGAACCTGCGCGACCAGGGCAATTCGGTGCTGGTGGTCGAACATGACGAAGAGGCGATCCGCGAGGCCGATTACGTGCTGGATCTGGGGCCCGGCGCGGGGGTGCATGGCGGGCAGATCGTGTCGCGCGGCACGCCCGAGGAAATCGCGGCCGACCCGGCCTCGGTCACCGGGCAGTACCTGTCGGGCACGCGCGAGATTGCGGTGCCGGCCGAGAGGCGCCCGGGCAACGGCAAGGCGGTGACCGTGGTCAAGGCCACCGGCAACAACCTGCACGAGGTGACCGCGCGCTTTCCCCTGGGCAAGTTCGTCTGCGTCACCGGCGTGTCGGGCGGCGGCAAGTCGACCCTGACCATCGAGACCCTGTTCAAGACCGCCTCGATGCGTCTGAACGGCGCGCGCCAGACGCCCGCGCCCTGCGAGACGATCAAGGGGCTGGATCAGCTCGACAAGGTGATCGACATCGACCAGCGGCCCATCGGCCGCACGCCGCGGTCAAACCCCGCCACCTATACCGGCGCCTTCACGCCAATCCGCGACTGGTTCGCCGGGCTTCCCGAGGCCAAGGCGCGCGGCTATAAACCAGGGCGCTTCAGCTTCAACGTCAAGGGCGGGCGCTGCGAGGCCTGCCAGGGCGACGGCGTCATCAAGATCGAGATGCACTTTCTGCCCGATGTCTATGTGACTTGCGAAACGTGTCATGGGGCACGGTATAACCGCGAAACCCTTGAGATCCGGTTCAAGGGCAAAAGCATTGCCGATGTCCTCGACATGACGGTCGAGGATGCGCAGGACTTCTTCAAGGCGGTACCCTCGATCCGCGAGAAGATGGACGCGCTGATGCATGTGGGCCTGGGCTATATCAAGGTCGGCCAGCAGGCGACGACGCTGTCGGGCGGCGAGGCGCAGCGGGTGAAGCTGTCGAAGGAACTGTCGAAACGTGCGACGGGGCGCACGCTTTACATCCTCGACGAACCGACCACGGGGCTGCATTTCGAGGATGTGCGGAAATTGCTCGAGGTGCTGCACGAGCTGGTCGATCAGGGCAACACGGTCGTGGTGATCGAGCATAACCTCGACGTCATCAAGACCGCCGACTGGATCATCGACATCGGCCCCGAGGGCGGCGATGGCGGCGGCCGGATCGTGGCCGAGGGCACGCCCGAAGAGGTCGCGGCCTGCGAGGCCAGCCATACCGGGCGCTATCTCAAGGACATGCTGAAGCCGCGCCAGGTCGCGGCCGAATGACCGTTTGCCCCGCGCCTTACCCCGCGCGCCACCGGAATGGCGCGCGGGGCATGGGTCAGTTCGACATCGCGGCGATCATGCCGACGACGCCCAGCACCGCCAGCGTGTCGGGGTTCACCTTCAGCACGATCCCGTCATTGCGGGTATAGTAGCGCGCGTTCGGGTCGAGCCCGTGGCGTTCGGGATTCTGCATCGGCCGGAAGTCCTTCGGCACATGATGGCCGACCGCCACGCCCTGCGGCATCGGCGCCGGACGGATCTCGCCGCCGCGCGGCGCCTGTCCGGTGCCCCCGGCGCCCTGGGCCGGGCGCGGGCCGGGTTGGCCCATGGCGGGCGACCCGCCGGCCTGCATCTTGCCTTGCGGTCCCGGCTGGCCCTGCTGGGGCTTGGCGTTCGGTTTGCCCTTGCCGGGCGGCTGGCCGCCGGGACCCGGCTGTTGCTGTGCCCCGGCCTGCGGTTGGCCCTTGCCGGGCGGCTGCTCGCCGCGCGGTTGGGTCTGGGCGCACTGACCGTTCTTCATCGCTTGCCCGGGCGGGCAGCCCTGCGGCTGGGCCTGTGCCAGGCTCAGCCCGGCGGTCAGGGCGATCGTTGCCGCGAGCCCGGTCGTCAGAAATCGCATCTTGTCCTCCATGATCGGCGTTCCGGGGACAATACGGCGCCCGGGTCCGGCTCCGTCGGCGGGTCTTGGGCGATGCGCCGGTTTCGGCCGACGGGTCGGGCAGCAGGGGTCAGTTCACCAGCGCGTCGATGGCGCCGATCAGGTCCAGCACCTTGCGGGTCTCGGGATCGACGCGCACGACCCAGCCGTCGTCGCGCACGTAGTAGCTGCCGCGCGGGTCAAGCCGGTAGTGGCGCGGATCGGTGAGAGAGCGATAGCGGCCGTCGACCGGGTACCCCGCAACGATGCCATGGCCAAGCTCGGCGCCCTTGCGGGCCTGACCGGGGGGAACGCAGGCCGGGCTTTTCTTGGCGAGGCCCGGCGGGCAATGCCCGGGCGAGGCGGTGGCGAGGGCAGGGGTCAGGGCGAAGGCGGTCATGGCCGCCAGCAGGATCGGACGCATGCGGGGTCTCCGGTTATGTCTCGGAACAAAACGTCCGGGCGGTCAGACGGGTTCAAGCGGCGCCGAAAAACCCGGCCGCTTCGGCGCCGATCCGCCACCCGAGCGGCAAGGGGCAGGGCGCCCCGACGCCCTGCCGCTGTCGTCCTTGCGGGCCTGTCAGTCCTTCTTGCAGGTGTTCAGCCCGATCAGCGAATAAAGCGGGCAGGTCGACATCAGGCCGGTGGCCAGCGGCACGACGCCGATCAGCAGCCATTTGCTGTAGCCGATCAGCGCGGCGATCACCATCAGCGCGCCGATGACGATGCGCAGGGTGCGGTCGATGCCGCCGACATTCTTCGAAAGCAGGGATTGGGTGGTCATGGATGGGTCCTCCGATGGATGGGTCCGACTCGTCCGGCAGTCCCGGACAGGATGGCCCCAGTTTGCCCCGGGCCGCGCGGCCCGTCTGTGACTGTGTCACCCAGCCGCGAGACGTCTGACGGATCACCGGGCCCCGTCGGCGGTGGCAAGCCGGGCCAGACCCGGCGCGTCCTCGATGGTGACGCAGCCACGGTCGAGCCGCACCATCCCCGCCCGGGCCAGCGCGTCGAGCCGGCGCGAGACGACCTCGCGCGCGGTGCCGATCCGGGTCGCGATCTCCTGATGGGTGGCGTGGACGGCGCCATCGGCCGCGCGGTCCAGCAGATCGGCGGCCAGCCGGCTTTCGACCTTCTGGAAGGCCACCCGTTCGAGCAGCGCCATCACCGATTGCAGCCGCTGCGCGAAGGCTCCGAAGACGAAGCGGCGAAAGACCGGGCTCTCGTCCATCAGCGCAAGGAAGATGTCCTTCGGCACCAGCACCGCCTCGCAATCGGTGGCTGCGACCGCCTCGCCGGTATAGTCCTCGCCGCCCAGAAGCCCCAGCGTCGACTGCACGCAGGATTGCCCCGGCTCGATGGCGTAAAGCAGGATCTCGCGCCCCGTCGGGCCGATCAGAAAGACCTCGACTCGGCCGGTCAGAAGGATGGTGAAGCCGCGCGCCGCCTCGCCGGGGCAGAACAGCACCTTGCCCTTCGGCAGCGGGCTGACCGGCAGCGTTCCAAGCCGGGCGGCGATGCCCGGCTCGATGCCCTCAAGGCCTTCGGCGCGCGCAAGCCAGCTCATCCGCGCCCGCGTTTCTCGAAGCGGGGCAGCATCGCCGAAAAGTCGCGCCCGGCGCCGTCCTCGGCTTCGACGAAGGTCGCGTAAAGCTCGGCCGCGCGGGCCCCCATCGGCGTGTCGGCATCGGCGGCTTCGGCCGCCTGCTGCGACAGCCGCAGGTCCTTCAGCATCAGATCGGCGGCAAAGCCGGGCTTGTAGCCGTTGTCGGCGGGGCTGGCCGGGCCGATGCCGGGGGCGGGGCAATAGGCGTTCATGGACCAGCTGTAGCCCGACGAGGTCGAGACCACATCGAACATCTTGTCGCGTGCAAGCCCCAGCTTGTCGGCCAGCGCGAAGGCCTCGCAGGTCGCGATCATGGTGACGCCGAGGATCATGTTGTTGCAGATCTTGGCGGCCTGCCCGTTGCCCGAAGGCCCGCAATGGACGGCCTTCTGACCCATGATGTCGAACAGGGGCCGGACCGTCGCGAAGGCCGCGTCGCTGCCGCCCGCCATGAAGGTCAGGGTGCCCGCCGACGCGCCGCCGACGCCCCCCGAAACCGGCGCGTCGACCGCCATCAGCCCCGCCGCCTCGGCCGCGGCCGCCACGGCACGCGCGCTGTCGACATCGACGGTCGAGCAGTCCAGAAGCACCGCGCCCGACGCCATCGCGGGCAGGATCTCGGCCGCGACGGCGCGCAGGATCTGCCCGTTCGGCAGCATGGTGATGACGACCTCGCGGCCCTGGGCCGCCGCCGCCGCGCTGTCCGCCATGGCGACGCCCTCGGGGGCGGGGGCTGTCAGGTCGAAGCCCGTCACCTCATGGCCCGCCTGCACGAGGTTCGCCGCCATCGGCGCCCCCATGTTGCCGAGCCCGATGAACCCGATCTTCATTGCAGTTCCTCCTCCAGTTTCAGCCCGTGTTCGCCCAGCGGCATCAGCATGCGCGCCACATCGGCGCCGGGCACGGCATCCAGCCCCGCATGTTTCCAGCGCGGCTTGCGGTCCTTGTCGATGATGGCCGCGCGGATGCCTTCAAGGAAATCCGAATGCTCCGGCGCGCGATAGGTAAAGCGGTATTCCAGCGCCAGCGCCCGGCGGATGTCGTCCGAGCCCTTCAGCCGGTGCTGCATCTCGATGGCGCAGGCCATGGCCAGCGGGCTGTTGCGCTCCATCACCTTCAGCGCCGACAGCGCAAAGTCCGATCCGTCGGCCGTCAGCGCATTGACGATGTCCAGCAGCCGCTCGCCCGCGAAAAGCGCGTCGATCCGGGGTTGCAGCGCGGCCAGCTCGCCCGGCGGCGGCGTCCGGGCCGCGCGGTCGACGGCCTCCCAGTCGCCGGTTTCGACCAGCGTCCCGGTCAGCGCGGCCCAGTCGGCCTCGGGGATGAAGTAATCGGCAAAGCCCGCGAAGATCGCATCGGCCGGGCCCATCCGGCGGCCGGTCACGCCCAGATATTCGCCCAGCCGCCCCGGCGCACGGGCGAGGATCAGCGAGCCGCCCACATCGGGCACGAGGCCGATCCCGCATTCGGGCATGGCGACCTGCGAGGTTTCGCCCACCACCCGGTGCGAGCCGTGACAGCCGACGCCGACGCCCCCGCCCATCACGAAGCCCTGCATCAGGCTGACCACGGGCTTGGGGAATTCGAAGAGCTTGGCGTTCATCCGGTATTCGTCGCGCCAGAATTTCTGTCCATAGGCATAATCGCCCCGGGTGCCGGTCTCGTACATCACCGCGATGTCGCCGCCCGCGCAGAACGCCTTGTTCCCTTCGGCGTCGATCAGGATCATCCGCACCTCGGGATCGGGCGCCCAGGCGTCCAGCGCGGCCTCGATGGCCAGACACATCTCGTAGCCGAGCGCGTTCAGCGCCGCCGGACGGGTCAGGGTGATGCGGCCGATCCGGCCCTCTTTCCGGATCTCGATCTCGCTCATCCGCGCGCCTCCAGCAACTGGCGCGCCACGATCAGCCGCATGATCTCGTTGGTGCCCTCGAGGATCTGGTGCACGCGCAGGTCGCGCACGATCTTCTCGATCCCGTAATCGGCCAGATAGCCATAGCCGCCATGCAGTTGCAGGCAGGCATCGGCCACCTTGGATCCGGTCTCGGTCACGAAGGCCTTGGCCATGGCACAGAACTTGGTGGCATCGGGCGTGCCCTGATCGAGCTTCCACGCCGCCTGGCGCAGGAAGATGCGCGCGGCCTGCAGTTCGATCTCCATGTCGGCAAGACGGAACTGCAGCGCCTGGAACCGGTCAAGCCGCTGGCCGAAGGCCTGCCGGTCGCCCATATAGGCCAGCGTTGCGTCAAGCGCCGCCTGCGCCGCGCCCAGCGAACAGGCCGCGATGTTCAGTCGCCCGCCGTCGAGCCCGGCCATGGCATAGCGAAACCCCTTGCCCTCTTCGCCCAGCAGGTTGGCCGCGGGAATGGTGCAATTGTCGAACTGCACCTGCCGCGTCGGCTGGGCGCGCCAGCCCATCTTGTCCTCGAGCCCGCCGAACGACAGCCCCGGCCGCCCGTCCTCGACCAGAAAGGCCGAGATGCCCTTCGGCCCGGCCTCGCCGGTGCGGGCCATGACGACATAGGCGTCGGAATAGCCGCCGCCCGAAATGAAGGCCTTGGTCCCGGTCAGCGCCCAGCCGTCGGTGCTGCGCACCGCGCGGGTCTTCAGCGCCGCCGCGTCCGAGCCCGAGCCCGGTTCGGTCAGGCAGTAGGACAGCACGGTCCGCAGCGGCAGCGCCTCGGGCAGCACCCGGGCGCGCATCTCGTCCGACCCGAAGGTGTCGATCATCTTGGCGCACATGTTGTGGATCGACAGGAAGGCAGCCACGGCCGGGCAGGCCATGCTGAGCGCCTCGAAGACCAGCGTCGCATCAAGCCGCGTCAGCCCCGCGCCGCCCGAGCTGTCGCGCACGTAAAGCCCGCCGAAGCCCAGCGCGCCCAGTTCGGGCCAGAGCGTCTTGGGGATCGTGCCCTCGGCCTCCCACTTCCGGGCATGGGGCGCGATATGGTCCGCGCCGAAATCGCAGGCCATGTCAAAGATCGCCGTCTGTTCCTCGCTTAGCGCAAAATCCATGGTCGCTGCTCCCCCGTCGCGAAAGAAATGAACACCCGTTTAGTTAGCGACCGGGGAGGGGGTCATGCAAGCGTCCGCGCCAGAGATTTCCTTTGCGTCAAATTCGTGGCGGAATTAAGAAATCGGTATGGAATCATTTTAATGGGGGATTTCCCTTGAAAAGGCTTTTCCTGATTTCCGCCGCCGCTGCCGGGTTTATCGCAGCGGCCTCGGCCGGGTCCGCGGCCACGATCAGCTTCGATCTTGCCGACCAGAGGGGCAGCGACCCGATGAAAACCACCGTCACGCTGGAAGACGTGGCGGGCGGCGTCAAGATGAGCTTTCTGGTGACCGATGCGGTCAACCAGGGCGACATCGCGGCGGTCTATTTCGATCTGGGCGGTGACGGATCGGTCGACTCGATCAAATGGACCGACCTTGGCCCGACGCTTGGCTTCGCCACTGACACCAAGAATGCCCAGGCCGGCAATATCGGGGCCGAGTTCGATATCGGCATCGCCATCGGCGCGGTCGGGTCCAGCGGGGATTTCTACAATTCCTTCAGCTTCCTCGTCTATGGCGCCGATCTCGACGTGACCGATTTCATCGGCCAGAGCTTCGCGGTGCGCGGCCAGACCGTCGGATCCTGCGCCAATCCGGGTCCGGCCCAGTGCAGCGGCAGCGGGTCGTCCAAGATGTTCGGCACGGTGCCCGAACTGCAGCCCGACCCGGCGCCGGTGCCGCTTCCGGCCGCGGGCGGTCTGCTGCTGGCCGGGCTGGCCGGGTTCGGTGCGCTGCGCCGCAAGCCGCGCGGCTGACAGACCCCGGGGAGGGCCGGGTCCCGGGCGGGCGCCGGCCGGGGCGTTCGTCTTGCGTTTCACGGCATGCGCTCAGAGATCGGCGCCGAATTCCTCGATCAGCCCCTGCACGACAGCGCGCATCGCGCCCTCTCGGTCGGCCCCCGCGGCCAGCGCCGTGGCATGGATGGCGCGCTGGCGTTCGGCGCTGGTGCCATGGGCGATGACGGCGCGCGCGGCATTGACCTCGTCGAGACAGCCCAGCGCCGCCGCATCGGCCTCGACCAGCTGGATCAGTTCTTCCAGCAGATCGGCGAAGGGTACCAGTTCCTTGCGACCGAAATCGACCAGCCCTTCGGACACGCCATAGCGCTGTGCCCGCCAGCGGTTCTCGCCCACCAGAAACCGTTCATAGACCCGCCAGCGCAGGTTCTCGCCCGCAAGCCGCCACAGCATCCTCAGCGTGCACTGGATCAGCGCGGCCAGCGACAGCGTGTGATCGAGCCGGGGGCACATGTCGCAGATCCGGGTCTCCAGCGTCGGAAACCGGGCCGAGGGGCGCAGGTCCCACCAGATCTTGGTCGCGTCCTCGATCAGACCCAGCCGGGTCAGCGCGCCGACGGAGCGTTCGTAATCGGACCAGCTTTCGAACCGCGGCGGCAGCCCGGTGCGGGGCAGGTTGTCGAACACCGTCAGCCGGTAGGAGGCAAGCCCGGTATCGACCCCCTTCCAGAACGGCGACGAGGTCGACATGGCCAGCAGATGCGGCAGGAAATAGGAAAACTGCGCCATCAGGTCGATGCGCTGGTCGGGATCGGGGATGCCCACATGCACATGCATGCCACAGATCAGCATCCGCCGCGCCACCGCCGCCAGCGCCCGGTCGAGATCGTTATAGCGGTCCTTGTCGGTGTGATTCTGGTCGAGCCAGTCGGCCGAGGGGTGGCAGGAGGCGGCGATCGGCGCCAGCCCGTAGCTTTCGGCATGCCGCGCCACCGTCGCGCGCAGCCGCCTGAGGTCCTCGCGGGCCTCGGATACGGTGCGGCAGACCCGGGTGCCGACCTCGATCTGGCATTGCAGGAATTCCGGCGTGACCTGATCGCCCAGGTCGGCGGCACAGGCCTCCATCAGCCCTTTCGGCGCCTGCGCCAGCGCGCAGGTCTCGCGGTCGACAAGAAGGTATTCCTCCTCGATGCCGATGGTGAAATCGGGTGCCGTGATGCCCATTGGTCGCCCTCCCGCCCGGTCCTCGGCAAGAGTGTCTGCCGGAAAGGCAGGCTCCCGCAAGCGCCTGTTCGCCTCCGGGCCGATGATCTGGCGTCGCAGCGCCTAAAGCGTGAAGTCGGCCGCCTCGGCGCCGGTCAGGCCCGGCAGCACATGCGGGTCGAGCGGGAAGACATGACGCGGCGTTCCGGCGGCCGCCCAGACCGTTTCGAAATCAAGAAGGCGCGGGTCGAGAAAGGCGCGGATCGGGCCCAGATGGCCGACCGGGGCGACGCCGCCGATGGCAAAGCCGGTCTGGGCGCGGATCAGCGCGGCATCGGCCTTGCCCAGCGGCTCGCCCGCCAGCGCCGAGGCCTTGGCCTCCGACACCCGGTTGCCGCCCGCAGTCAGGAACAGGATCGCGGTACCGCTGTCCTCGCCCCGGAAGATGATCGACTTGGCGATCTGGTCAAGCGCGCAGCCGACCGCTGCCGCGGCCTCTTCGGCGGTGCGGGTCTGGCCCAGTTCGCGGATGTCCGCGGGCAGCCCGGCCGCCTCCAGCGCCGCGCGCACCCGGTTCAGGCTTTTCGACATCGCATCCTCCTTCGGTCGGTGCGGACTATCGGCACCGCCGCCGCCCGGTGCAAGCCCCGTTGACCGGGCCGCCCGCGCGCGGCATCACTCGGCCATGAGCTTCGCATCCCGACTGACCCGCGCGCCCCTTGCCTACGAGCCCGACCGCGCCGCCGAGGCGGCCGACCGCTTCGCCGCCCAGCCGCCCGAGATCCGCGCCCTGCTGGAGGGCACGGCCGGGTGCAGTCCCTATCTGTGGGGGCTGATGACGCGCGAGGCCGACTGGCTGGAGGATCTGCTGGCGGGCACGCCCGAACCGGTCTTCGCGGCGCTTCTGGACGAGGTCCGGGGCCTCACGCTCGACGCGCTGAAGCCCGGGCTGCGCCAGGCCAAGCGCCGCGCGGCGCTGTTGATCGCGCTCTCCGATCTGGGCGGGCTCTGGCCGCTCGAGGCGGTGACCGGCGCGCTGACCGATTTCGCCGATCTTTGCGTCGACGTCACGATCCGGCGGCTGGTCGCGGCCGAGATCGCGCGCGGCAAGCTGCCCGGCCTGACCGAGGCCGATGCCGGGACGGCGGGCGGCATGGTGGCGCTGGCCATGGGCAAGCAGGGCGCGCATGAGCTGAACTATTCGTCAGACATCGACCTGATCTGCCTCTTCGATCAGGACCGCTTCGATCCCGCCGATTTCCACGAGGCGCGCAGCGCCTTCGTCAAGATCACCCGGCGGATGACCGCGATCCTGTCCGAGGCCACAGGCGAGGGCTATGTCTTCCGCACCGACCTGCGGCTGAGGCCCGACGCCTCGGTCACGCCGGTCTGCATGTCGATGGAGGCGGCCGAACGCTATTACGAGGCGCTCGGGCGCACCTGGGAACGCGCGGCCCATATCAAGGCACGGCCCTGCGCGGGCGATATTCAGGCCGGCTGGGCCTATCTCGACCGGCTCAGGCCCTTCGTCTGGCGCAAGCATCTCGATTTCGCGGCGATCCAGGACGCCCATGACATGCGGCTGAGGATTCGCAGTCACAAGGGCCTGCATGGGGCGCTGTGCCTTGAAGGCCATGACATGAAGCTGGGGCAGGGCGGCATCCGCGAGATCGAGTTCTTCACCCAGACCCGGCAGATCATCGCGGGCGGGCGCGACCCGGACCTGCGGGCCCGGGGCACGGTCGAGGGGTTGGCGCGGCTGGCCGACAAGGGCTGGGTCCCGCGCGAGATCGCCGGGACGCTGACCGAGGACTACCGCGCCCATCGCGAGGTCGAACACCGGCTGCAGATGGTCAACGACGCCCAGACCCATCTGCTGCCGAATTCGCCCGAAGGGATCGAGCGGATCGCGCGGTTCTGCGGCGCGGCCGAGACCGGGCCCTGGCGCGACGCGCTGGCCGCGCGGCTGCGCCGGGTCGCGGGCCTGACCGAAGGTTTCTTCGCCCCCGGCAAGCCCGCCGAGGATCTGCCCGAGATCCCGGAGACCGCGGCCGGGATCGTCGAACGCTGGCCCGGCTATCCCTGCCTGCGCACCGCGCGGGCGCGCGAGATCTTCCACCGGCTGAAACCCGATCTCTTCTCGCGCTTGACCAAGGCGCCACGCCCCGACGAGGCCTTCGCCGCCTTCGACGGGTTTCTCGCGGGCCTGCCAGCGGGGGTGCAGCTGTTCTCGCTGTTCGAGGCCAACCCGCATCTGATCGACCTCTTGATCGACATCACCAGCGTCTCGCCGGAACTGGCGCAGTACCTGTCGCGCAACGCCCGGGTGCTGGACGCCGTCATCGGCGGCAGCTTCTTCGAGGCCTGGCCGGGACGCGCGGCGCTGACCGGGGCGCTGGCCGACCGGCTCGGGACGCTGGGCGACTATGAGGCCCAGCTCGATGCCGCGCGGGCCTGGGCCAAGGAATGGCATTTCCGGATCGGGGTCCATTTCCTGCGCGGCCTGATCGACGCAGAGACCGCGGGCGCCGAATATGCCGATCTGGCCGAGGCGGTTCTGGCCGCGCTCTGGCCGAAGGTCGTCGCGCAGTTCGCCGCCAAGCATGGCGCGCCGCCCGGCAA
Source organism: Rhodovulum viride (assembly GCF_003265965.1). Lineage (NCBI taxonomy): Bacteria > Pseudomonadati > Pseudomonadota > Alphaproteobacteria > Rhodobacterales > Paracoccaceae > Rhodovulum > Rhodovulum viride. The sequence goes on from NZ_MUAV01000001.1 coordinate 75,084, forward strand.
GGGGGCCACGGTGCTGGGCATGGGCTCGCTCGGCGCAGGCGCATTGACCTCGCGGTCCGATCTCGACCTGATCGTGATCTACGATGCCGACGGGGTCGAGGCCTCGGACGGCCGCCGCCCGCTGGCCTCGCGCGCCTATTACGCCAAGCTGACCCAGGCGCTGGTGACGGCGCTGACCGCGCCGATGGCCGAGGGCCGGCTTTACGAGGTCGACATGCGGCTCAGGCCCTCTGGCAATCAGGGGCCGGTCGCGACCTCGCTGCAGAGCTTTCGCAGCTACCAGCGCGACGAGGCCTGGTCCTGGGAACATCTGGCGCTGACCCGCGCGCGGCCGGTGGCGGGCGACAGCGCGCTTGGCGCCGAGGTCGAGGCATTTCGTCAGGCGCTGCTGCGCGACAAGGCCGATGTGGCGCGCACCGTGGCGGGCGTTGTCGACATGCGGCGGCGGCTGGCCGAGGCCAAGCCCGCGAAATCGGCCTGGGACGGCAAGCAGGGGCCGGGCCGGGGCCAGGATATCGAACTGATCGCCTCGGCCGCGGCGCTGATCGCCGCCCACCCCGCGACCTCGGTGCCCGACCAGCTCGATGCCGGGGTTGATGCGGGCTGGCTCGAGGCCCCCGAGGCGCAGACGCTGATCGCCTCCTACCGGCTGCAGCGCCAGGTGCAGGGCGCGGCCAAGCTGATCGCGGATCTGCCGCTCGACCCTTGCAGCCTTGGCGAAAGCGGGCGGGCCTTCCTGTTGCGGGGCACGGGGCTGGCCGATGCCGGGGCGCTTGCGGCCCTGCTGGACGACCGGCGCGCTGCGGCGGCCGAGGTGATCGAGGCGGCGATCGGGCGCAGCCCGCAGGAGGACGATGATGCGGATTGAACTGGCGGACCCGCGGGGGCTGATCCGGGAATCCTACCGGATCGAGGGGATCGGCCCCTCGGAATGCCGCTCGATCTTTCTCGACTGGGCGCTGGGGCTGCCCGAGACGGTCGACACAAGCCGCGCCCTGCGCCGGCTTCTGGCCGAATACGGCCCTGGCGCGGCCGATCATCCGATGACAGCCGTGCTGCGCGCGGGGCTTGCCGAAGAACCCGCCGCCCGCCGCCGGGGCGGGCCGCGCGGCCGGCGCAGCTAGCGCCGCCCTGTCGCGCGCCCCGCGCCGGTCGGAGGGCGCTGCGTCGTGGCATTGCCAGGACCGCCGCACCGGTCGCCGACCGCCGGTTCGGCCCGCGCGAAAAGAATCGCCGGGGCCGCCGCGAATTCGTGCGATAGTGCCGCCCCATCCGAGGAGGAACACCGCAGGGGGGGCGGCCCAAGGACGCCCGTGGCGAGGGGACAGACTGGTGCGGGCACGCGCATGCTATCCGATCCGCTGACGGCGATCGTCCGGTCCCTCGATCTTGCGGGCGGCGTCTTTCTGGAGGGCGTACTGACCGCGCCCTGGGCGATCCTTGCCCGGATATCGCCGACCGATTGCCGCCCGTTCATGGACGTGCCGAAACAGGTGATCGCGTATCACATCGTCACCGAAGGCGCGATGCGGGTCGGGCTGGAAGACGGCTCGGTGCGCGAGGCAGGCCCCGGCGATGTGGTGTTTCTGCCCACCAACGCCCGGCACAGTCTTGCCAGCGGGCCGGGGCTCGATCCGGTCCCCGGGCGGGACCTGATCCTTCCGCCGGACCGGGACCGGCTGGCGCGGATCAGCTTTGGCGGCGGGGGCGATGTCACGCGGCTCCTTTGCGGGTTCATCGCCGCGAATGCCGGTCCCACGCCGCTGCTGGATGCCTTGCCGACGCTGCTGGTGATCCGCACCCAGCATGTCGCGACGCTGCAATGGATCGAGGCCTCGATCGGGATGGTCGCCCGCGAACTGACGGCCGGGCGGATTTCTTCGGCTGCGGTCATGGCGCAGCTGGCCGAGTTGCTGCTGGTCGAGGCGTTGCGCCTTTATCTGGAGCGGACGCCCCGGCCGCAGGGCTGGCTGGCGGGCATGGCCGATCCGCGGATCGCGCGGGCCCTGGCGCGCATCCACCAGAGCCTCGCGGCCCCGGTCTCGGTCGGCGCGCTGGCGGCAGAGGCCGGGATGTCGCGGTCGGCCTTCGTCGCGCGCTTCTCCGACCTCATGGGATCGGGGCCCGCCCGTTATGCCCTGGCGCAACGGATCGAGGCCGCGCGCCTGCTTCTGCGCGACACCGACCTCACCGCCGCCGAGATCGCCTTCCGCGTCGGCTACGAGGCGCCCGAAGCTTTCTCGCGCAGCTTCAAGCGCGAAACCGGTCTGTCGCCCGCAGACTGGCGGGCCGCGCAAGCGCCCTGAGCCCAGTGCCGGACCCGCCGCCGAACCCGCCGCCGCGCGGGGCCGGACGATCGGTCATGTCTTCGGGCCGTGCGGTCATTCGGAAACCGGCCCTCTGGCCGTATGTCTCGGCGGTCCAGAGAGAGGAGAGGACGATGACCTTCTGGAAACACCCCGGTCTCGGCCGGGACCGTTCGTGCGCGCCGCCCGGGGGCGGCCGCACCCGCGAGGCCGGGACGGGGCCCCTGGGCCGGTTCCGCCGCTTGATGAAGTGCCGCTCCGACCGGGTGCGCAAGGCGCGCCAGAGGCGGGGGATGGCCAAGCTCGGCGATCACCTGCGCAAGGATATCGGCCTGCTGCGGGTGCCGGAACTGGGGGGGCTGCCTTGCAGGGCGCCGGGCCTGCCGGCGACCTGATCCCCGAAGCTGTCCGGTCAGGCGGCCCTTTCAGGCGGCGTCCCCGGTCAGGCGAAAAGCGATTTGAGACATAGTTCACGGGATTTGAAATCATGGATACCAGACTTGACGTCCAACCGGATTTCCCGGCGATCAAGGCGCAACAGAATGCCGCCTGGTCCTCGGGCGACTATGCCGTGATCGGCACGACCTTGCAGATCGTCGGCGAAACCCTGGCCGAAAGCATGGACCTGCCCCCGGGCGCACGCGTTCTCGACGTGGCCGCGGGCAATGGCAACGCGACCCTCGCCTTTGCCCGCCGATGGCATCGTGTGACCTCGACCGACTACGTTGCCGCGTTGCTTGACAAGGGCAGGGCGCGGGCGCAGGCCGAGGGCCTCGACGTGAGCTTCGGCCTGGCCGATGCCGAGGCGCTGCCATTCGGGGATGCGGCCTTCGATGCGGTGGTCTCGACCTTCGGCGTGATGTTCGCGCCGAACCAGCAGAAGGCCGCTGCGGAACTGGCGCGCACCTGCCGTCCCGGCGGCCTGATCGGCCTTGCAAGCTGGACCGCCGACGGGTTCATCGGGCAGCTGTTCCGCACGCTCGGCGCGCATGTCGCCCCGCCGGCCGGGCTCCGGTCGCCCGCGATCTGGGGCGACCGCGACTGGATCGAGCACACCTTCCGCCCCGTCGCCGCCGCGATCGATGTCACCCCGCGGCAGTTCGTGTTCCGCTATCGCGCGCCCGGCCATTTCATCGAGGTCTTCCGCAGCCTCTATGGCCCGGTCCACAAGGCGTTCCTGTCGCTGGACGACGATGCGCAAGCGGCGCTGGAGACGGACCTTCTGGGGTTGATCGCACGGTTCGATGTGGCGCGCGACGGGACGATGTCGGTCCCGGGCGCCTATGTCGAATGTGTGATCCGCAAGGCGTGACGCGAAGACCGACACGGCCTGCAGCGGCGTTCCGGGCGCCGCTGCAGGGACTCGTCCGGTCCGGGCCGAGGCGGATGGATGGACAGAGCCGCCGCCTGGGGCCCGCGTCGGCAAGACGGTCCGGGATGGGCTTCCGGGCGTTCCGCTAGAGGCTGCCATTGATGGCCCGGGCGGCCTCCGTCGCCACCGGTGCGGCGTGGCGCACGAAGGCCTCGGGCGTCCATTCCGACAGCGACCCCGCAACGTGGATCGCGCCGAGCGGCGCCCCGTCGCGGCCCGCGACCGCGACGCCTATGGCAACCTCGCCCTGTACGAATTCGTCGACCACGACCGCATAGCCGTCGGACCTGGCCCGGGCGATCAGCGCCAGGATGGCGTCGGGATCGTTGACGGTCTTCGAGGTGAACTGGTGCAGGCGCGACCGCATCACGACCTCGCGGGCGGCCTCATCGGACAGCGCCGACAGCACCGCACGCCCCCCGGCGGTGCAGAAGGTCGGCACGCTGTGGCCCACGAGGGTCGCATAGAAGGTCTCGCGCTTGCTCTGCATGCGCAGCGCATAGACCAGCCGGGTCTCGTCATAGAGGCTGAAATCGACGCGCTCGCGCACGGTCTTGCGCAGTTCCAGCAGCACGGGCGTCGCCTTCTGCACCACCGGATCGAGCCGCAGCACATCGAGCGTGTGATCCAGCAGCCGGATCCCCGGCAGATAGCCCCGGTCGTCGGGACTGCGCCGCATGTAGCCCAGCTTGACCAGCGTGTGGACAAGCCGCTGGACGGCCGAGCGATCGAGCGCGGCCCGGGCCGCGATCTCGGACAGGCTGAGAGGCCCGCTGGCGTGGTGAAACGCGCTCAGCACCCGCATCGCCCTGCCGGCCGCGCGCACGAAAAGTTTGTCTTCTTCCGCTGCCTGAAAATCGGTCACCTGCGCCGGCTCGGCGCGAAGAATGCTCGCCATCAAAATCTCCGGCTTGACGAACCCAAAAACGGGCCAGTACGCTCTATTGGCAATACTAGTGTATCGACAGTCGATATACAAGCCAATGTCGGCGCAAAGACCGGCAAGGCCCACCAACAGCGGAGACACAAGATGCGGGTTGCCCTGGCCGGCTTCCTTCACGAGACGAACACCTTTGCGCCGACCCCGGCGGATCTTGCAGCCTTTCGGCAGGGGGGCGGATATATCCCCATGTCCCGGGGGGCCGGGATCGCGGCGGTCGCGCAGGGGGTGAACCTCGGCATATCGGGGGCACTTGCCGTCGCCGGGGAGCTGGGCTGGGACGCAGCCCCCATCCTCTGGACCGGCGCCATCCCCTCGGCCCCTGTCACCCGCGAGGCGTTCGAAACCATCGCCAACGAGATCGTCGCGGGCCTTGCCGGGGCAGGCACGCTCGATGGCGTTTTTCTCGACCTGCACGGCGCGATGGTGGCCGAACATCTGGACGATGGCGAGGCCGAGATCGCGCGCCGCGTGCGCGCCACGGTCGGGCCGGATGTGCCGGTCGTGGCGGCGCTCGACCTGCATGGCAATATCTCGGCGCCCTTCGTCGAGGCCCTGGACGCCTGCGTCGGCTTTCGCACCTATCCGCATGTGGACATGGCGGCGACCGGGGCGGCGGCGGCGCGCCTGCTCGACCGGATGATGCGGACAGGCACCCGGCCGGCCAAGGCGTTCCGGCAGATGTCCTATCTGGTGCCGATCCCGTTCCAGACGACGATGATGGCCCCGGCCGACGGGCTTTATGCCGAACTCGACGCCGAGGAGGCCGCCGGCGCCTGGTCGGCGTCGCTTTTCATGGGCTTTCCCGCGGCCGACATCCCCGATTGCGGGCCGAGCGCGGTGGCCTATGCCGCGACCCAGGCCGAGGCCGACCGCGCCGCGGACCGTATCGCCGCAGCCTATGAGGCGGCAGAGCCGCGCTTTGACAATCGCACCTTTTCCGCCGAGGCGGCCGTGGCCGAGGCGGTGCGGCTGGCGGCGCAGGCGACAGGCCCGGTGGTGATCGCCGACACCCAGGACAACCCCGGGGCCGGAGGCGTTTCCGCGACCACCGGGCTCTTGCGGGCGCTGATCGCGGCCGACGCGCAGGATGCGGCCATCGGGCTGATGGTGGACCCCGCCGCCGCGGCAGCCGCCCATGCGGCCGGCCTCGGCGCGACCGCGCGGTTCCGGATCGGCGGCCATCCCGGGCTGCCCGACGACCGGCCCGTCGAGGCCGTGGCCGTGGTCGAGGCGCTGTCCGACGGGTCGCTTCAGGCGACCGGCCCCTATTACGGCGGCACCCGGCTGGATCTCGGCCCCTCGGCCTGCCTGCGCATCGGCGGCGTGCGCGTCGCCGTGACCAGCCAGATCGCGCAGATGGCCGATCGCGAGATGTTCCGCTTTGTCGGGATCGTGCCCGAGCACCAGTCGATCCTGGTGGTCAAGAGCTCGACCCATTTCCGGGCCGACTTCGCCCCCGTCGCCGGGGCGATCCTTGTGGCCTGCGCGCCGGGCCCGATGCCCTTCGATCCCGCCGACCTGCCCTTCAGGCGGCTGCGGACGGGGCTGAGGTTGTCTCCGAACGGCCCCGCCTTCGACCCGGCGGGCGGCCGCGCGGACCCGGCCGCCGCAGCCGCGCGCCAATAACGCCCCAACACCGCGACGACCAACAGAGAGGATCCCATGCCGACCTTGAGACCCAATTTCCGCGGAACCCGCCACCTTGCGGCCGCGCTTCTGGCCGGGGGGGCGCTGCTGGCCCCCGCCGCCGCCTTCGCCGAGACCACGATCACCGCCGTCATGCATTCGGCGCTGCGGGTGCTCGATCCGGTGATTACCACCGCCCATATCACCCGCGACCACGGCTACATGATCTATGACGTGCTGACCGCGGTGGACGAGACCTTCACCCCCCGGCCTCAGATGGCCGACTGGACGGTCTCGGAGGACGGGCTGGTCTACACCTTCACCCTGCGCGACGGGCTGATGTTCCATGACGGCGCACCGGTCACCGGCGAGGATGTCGTGGCCTCGCTGACCCGCTGGGGCAAGCGCGACTCGGGCGGCCAGCTGATTTTCGACGTCACCGCGAGCCTGGAGGCGCCCGACGACAAGACCGTCGTCTGGACGCTGAGCGCGCCCTTTCCGCCGCTTCTGAACGTGATCTCAAAGCAATCGGCGGTGCCGCCCTTCATCATGCCCGCCCGCGTCGCGGCGACCTCGTCCGACGAGACCATCACCGACTATGTCGGCTCGGGTCCGTTCAGGTTCGTCGAGGACGCATATGAACCGGGCGTGTCGGTGACCTATGAGAAGTTCGACGACTACGTGCCGCGGGACGAACCCGCCTCGTGGATGGCCGGGGGCAAGGTCGTCAATGTCGACCGCGTGGTCTGGACGACCATGCCCGACAGCCTGACCGCCATCAACGCGCTGGCCGCGGGCGAGATCGACTATCTGGAACAGGTGCAGGTCGACCTTCTGCCGATCCTCGACGGGGCGCCGGATGTCACCGTCGAGATGCGCGACCCGCTGGGCTTTGTCACCATCGGGCGTCCGAACTTCCTGCATCCTCCCTTCGACAACAAGAAGGTGCGTCAGGCCGCGAACCTTGCGCTGAGCCAGGAAGACGTCCTGGCCACGATGATGGGCTCGCCCGACTATTACACCGTCTGCGGCGCGATCTTCGGCTGCGGCACGCCGCTGGGCGACGAGACCGGGTCGGAGCCCATCACCTCGGGCGCGCATCCCGAAGAGGCGAAGGCCCTGCTGGAAGAGGCCGGCTATGACGGCACGCCGATCGTCCTGATGGCGCCGACCGACGTGATCAGCCTGACCAACCAGCCGGTGGTCGCCGCGCAGGCGCTGCGCAACGCGGGCTTCAATGTCGACATGCAGCCGATGGACTGGCAGTCGGTCGTTCAGCGCCGCGCCCAGCAGAACCCGCCCTCCGAAGGCGGCTGGAACATCTTCTTCACCAACTGGATGGTGCCGGAGATTTCCGACCCGCTGATCAACGTCATGGTCAACGGCCGCGGGAACGAGGCCTGGTTCGGCTGGCCGTCCGACCCCGAGATCGAGACGCTGCGCGCCGAGTACGTGCAGGCCGCGGACGATGCCGCCCGCAAGGCGGTCGCGGTCAAGATCCAGGCGCATGTGATGGACAACGTCAACTACATCCATCTCGGCGAATACAAGATGCCCCAGGCGCGGCAGAACACGATCCAGAACATGATCCCGTCGCCGGTTCCGGTGTTCTGGGCCATGACCAAAGAGGCGGACTGATCCGCCGCAGGCAGAGGTGCACCGCGCGCCTCTGCCTGACGTCTTCGATTTGCGCCCGCTGGCGCCGGCTTCCACGATCTTCCGGCAAGGAGTGCCGTCCATGTTCGGCTACATTCTCAAACGGGTGCTGGCGACGATCCCGGTGATGGTCATCGTCGCGATCTTCGTCTTCCTGCTGCTGAGGCTGACCCCCGGCGATCCTGCCGCGATCCTGGCGGGCGATGCGGCGACGCCCGCGCAGCTGGAGCGCATCCGCGACCGGCTGGGGCTCAACGACCCCTTGCATGTCCAGTTCGTCACCTGGGCGGGCCAGATCCTGAGGGGCGATCTCGGCGTGTCCCTCATCTCGAACACCTCCGTTTCGGGCATGATCGCGGACCGGCTGGGGCCGACGCTGAACCTTGCGGTCATGACCATCGTGATCTCGGTTCTGCTGGCCGTGCCGATGGGCGTGATCGCGGCCTGGCGTCACCGGACCTGGGTCGATTTCCTGGTGATGTCGTTCTCGGTGCTGGGCTTTTCGGTGCCGGTCTTCGTGATCGGCTATATCCTGATCCAGATCTTCGCGATCGAGCTGCGCTGGGTCCCGGTGCAGGGCTACAAGCCGCCCGCCGACGGCATCGGCCCGTTTCTGGCGCGCGCGATCCTGCCCGCGCTGACCCTGGCCACGATCTATGTCGCGCTGATCGCCCGGATGACCCGCGCCTCGATGCTGGAGGTGCTGGGCGAGGACTACATCCGCACCGCCCGGGCCAAGGGCGTGCGCGAAAACGTGGTGCTTTTCCGCCATGCGCTGCGCAATGCGGCCGTGCCGATCCTGACCATCATCGGCACCGGCTTTGCGCTGCTGATCTCGGGCGTGGTGGTGACCGAAAGCGTCTTCAACATTCCCGGCATCGGGCGGCTGACCGTCGATGCGATCCTCGCCCGCGACTATCCGGTGATCCAGGCGATGATCCTGCTGACCGCCGGGATCTATGTCGTCGTCAACCTGGCGGTCGACATCTCCTATTCCCTCTTCGACCCCAGGATCCGCTACTGACATGGCCAAGGCTTCCCCCTCCCGCCAGAGCGCCTTTCACGTCCTGACCGGGCTGTTTTCCCTGCCCGCGGGCGCCCGGCTCGGGATCGGCCCGACGATTGCGGCCGCGATCCTTCTGGGCATCGTCGCCGCGTCGGTCTGTGCGCCGCTCTATGTGCCCTACGACCCCCTGGCGATGGACTCGCTTTCCCGGCTGCGGCCGCCCTCCGACGCGCATCTTCTGGGCACCGATCAATATGGCCGGGACATCTTCAGCCGGGTGATGACCGGCGGGCGGGTGTCGCTGCTGATCGGCGTTGGCGCGGCGCTGGTCAGCGTGGGGCTGGGGCTGGCGATCGGGCTGGTCGCGGGCTTCTTCCGCGCGGCCGACGGCCTCATCATGCGGATCATGGACAGCCTGATGGCGATCCCCGCGATCCTTCTGGCCATCGCGCTGGTCGCGCTGAACGGGCCGAGCCTGGGGTCGGTCATCATCGCGATCACCATCCCCGAGGTGCCGCGGGTGGTGCGCCTCGTGCGGTCCGTCGTGCTGACCGCGCGCGAGGAACCCTATGTCGAGGCCGCCATCGCGCTGGGGTCCTCGATGCCCAGGATCCTGATCCAGCACCTGATGCCCAACACGCTGGCGCCGCTGATCGTGCAGGGCACCTATATCTGCGCCTCGGCGATCCTGATCGAGGCGATCCTCAGCTTTCTCGGCGCGGGCGTCTCGACCGAGATCCCGACCTGGGGCAACATCATGGCCGAAGGCCGCAGCTATTTTCAGATCAAGCCGGGGATGATCTTCTGGCCCGGATTGCTGCTGTCGCTCTGCATCCTCGCGATCAACCTTCTGGGCGACACCGCGCGCGATCTGCTCGATCCGCGCCTGAAGAAGCGGGAGGGCTGAAATGGAGTTCAAGTCCAGAGATTTCTCCGATGCGGCCCGGGTGCTGAAGATCCGCGGGCTCAAGGTGGGCCTCGCCGGCCGGCCCGAGGCCGCCCCGGTGATCGACGGCATCGACCTCGACATCCGCGCGGGCGAAACCCATTGCCTCGTGGGCGAAAGCGGGTCGGGCAAGTCGGTGACCTCGCTGGCGATCATGGGGCTTCTGCCCAGGGGCGCGCTGGAAGTGCGGGGCGGGTCTATCGACCTCGAAGGGGTCGAGATCACCCAGGCCAGCGCGGCCGAGATGCGCGGGCTGCGGGCGATGCGGCTGTCGATGATCTTTCAGGAACCGATGACCGCGTTGAACCCCGTCCTGCGCGTCGGCGAGCAGATCGAGGAGGTGCTGAACATGCACACCGATCTGTCCGCCGCCGATGCCAGGCAGCGCACGCTCGACATCATGGAACAGGTGCATCTGCCCGATGTCGAGCGGATCTATCGGGCGTTTCCCCATCAATTGTCGGGCGGGCAGCGCCAGCGGATCATGATCGCGATGGCGCTGGTGCTCGACCCGCATCTGCTGATCGCGGACGAACCCACGACGGCGCTCGATGTCACGACGCAATTGCAGATCCTCAAGCTGATCGCGGAATTGCAGGCCCGCAAGGGCACGGCGCTTCTGTTCATCACCCATGACATGGGCGTCGTCGCCGAGATCGCCGATACGGTCAGCGTGATGCAGAACGGCCGGATCGTGGAACGCGCACCGATCCGCGAGCTGCTGACCGCGCCGAAAGAGGACTATACCCGCAAGCTGCTGACCGCGGTGCCGACGCTCGCCCCCCGGGCGGCACGGCCCGATGCCAGGGGCGCGGATGTGCTGAAGGTCGCGGACCTTGAAATGGTCTACGGCGGCGGCGGCGTCCTGCGCCGCGGCGGAGGCGTCACGGCGGCCAGCGAGGTAAGCTTTGCCATCGGCCCGGGCCGCACCCTCGGGATCGTGGGCGAAAGCGGCTCGGGCAAGTCCACCGTCGCGCGCTGCATCATGCGGCTGATCGACCCCACCGGCGGCGCGGTCCATGTGGCGGGCACCGAAATCTCGCGGCTTCCCCGCCGCAGTCTGCGGCCGCACCGCAAGCATCTGCAGATCGTCTTTCAGGACCCCTACCGCTCGCTTAACCCGCGCTGGACCGTTGCGCGGAGCCTCTGCGAAGGCCCCATCAATTTCGGCACGCCCAGGGCCGAGGCGCTGGCCCATGCCGCCGAACTGATGGAGATCGTGGGTCTGCCGCGCGACGCGCTCCGCCGCTATCCGCACCAGTTCTCGGGCGGGCAGCGCCAGCGCATCGCCATTGCCCGGGCGGTGGCGATGAAGCCGGATCTGCTGGTGGCGGACGAGGCCGTCTCGGCGCTCGATGTCAGCGTGCAGGCGCAGGTGCTGGACCTGCTCGACGACGTTCAGGCCAAGTTCGGCATCGCCATGCTGTTCATCACCCACGATCTGCGGGTGGCCGCGCAGATCTGCGACGAGGTGCTGGTGATGCAGAAGGGCCGCGTGGTCGAACACGGACCCGCCGCCAATGTCCTGTCCGATCCGCACTACGCCTATACCCGGACCCTGATCGAGGCGGCGCCCGGGCGGCATTGGGACTTTGCCAATTTCCGCGCCCTCGACACCGCTCCCGCCCCCGGCCCGAAAGGAGAGACCGCATGACCGTCCTGCCGAAGATCCAGGATTTTGCCGCCGAGCTGACGGCGCTCTTCCAGGATTTCCACACCCATCCCGAGCTTGGCTTCGAAGAGACCCGCACCGCGGGTATCGTCGCCGACAAGCTGCGCAGCTTCGGCGTCGACGAGGTGCATGAGGGCATCGGCGGCACCGGCGTCGTGGGGCTGATCAAGGGCAAGGGCGGCGGCAACCGCCGGGTGGGGCTGCGCGCCGACATGGACGCGCTGCCGATCGTCGAGGCCTCGGGGCTGCCCTATGCCTCGCGGAATGCCGGGCGGATGCATGCCTGCGGCCATGACGGCCATACGACGATGCTGCTGGGGGCCGCGCGCTATCTGGCCGAGACCCGCGACTTCGACGGCACCGTCGTTCTGATCTTCCAGCCCGCCGAAGAGGGTCTGGGGGGCGCCCGCCAGATGATCGCCGAGGGGCTCTTCGAACGCTTCCCCTGCGACGAGATCTACGGCATGCACAACGACCCGAATGCCGAGCCGGGCACCGTCACCGTGACGCCCGGCCCCGCGATGGCCGGGGCCAGCTTCTTCGACATCACGGTCAGGGGCACCGGCAGCCATGCCGCCATGCCGCACCAGTCGAAGGACCCGATCGTGATCGGCACCGCCCTGGTCCAGCAATTGCAGACCGTGGTCAGCCGCAACACGCCGCCGACGAAGCCGGTGGTGATCTCGGTCACCACCTTCAATGCCGGATCGGCCTATAACGTCGTGCCCGATACGGCCGTGATCACCGGCACGATCCGCTATTTCCACGACGAGGTGGCCGAGATGGCGCATGAGCGGATCCGCGCGCTTTGCGCCGGGATGGGCCAGGCCCATGGCGTCGAGATCGAGGTCGATCTGCGCAATGTCTTCGACGTGCTGGTGAACGATCCCGAGCTTTCGACGGCCTATATCGCCGCGGCCAGCGATGTCGTCGGCGCGGGCAGGGCGGCCGAGATCGCCGACCAGATGACCGGATCGGAAGATTTCGCCGACATGCTGAAACTGGTGCCCGGCGCCTATTGCCGGATCGGCCATGCGGGGTCCGTGCCGCTGCACAATCCGGCTTTCGTGCTGGACGATGCGATCCTGCCCGTGGGTGCCTCGGTCTATGCGCGCATCGTCGAAACCCGGTTGGCGCCCACAGGCTAGACACAAGGCCCGTTTCCCTTCCCGGCGGGGTCAGCCCCGCCCCTTCCCAACGGCCCCTGCTCCGGGCGCCGAACCAAGAGGTATTGCCCAATGACCAATCCGCTCGATCTGCCCTTCGATACCGACGAGATGCTGGCGGGACTGAAACCCTGGATCGAGACCGAAAGCCCGACCTTCGACGCGGCGGCGGTCAACCGGATGATGGACCTGGTCCAGCACGAGCTGGCCGCGCTGGGCGCGCGGGTCGAGCGCATTCCGGGCCGGATGGGCCTTGGCGACAGCCTGCGTGCGACGATGCCCCACCCGCGCGCGGGCGAAGGCGGGATCCTGCTCTTGGGCCATATGGACACCGTCCACCCCATCGGCACGCTGGAAAAGCTGCCCTTCCGGGTCGAGGGAGACGTCTGCTACGGCCCCGGGCTGATGGACATGAAGGGCGGCAACTACGTCTATCTGGACGCGCTGCGCAAGCTGCTGGCGGCGGGCGTCGAGACGCCGCTGCCGGTCACGGTCCTGTTCACCCCCGACGAGGAAATCGGCACCCCCTCGACCCGCGCGCTGATCGAGGCCGAGGCCCGGCGCCACAGGTTCATCCTGGTGCCCGAACCCGCCCGTCCCGATGGCGGCGCGGTGATCGGCCGCTATGCCATCGCGCGGTTCAACCTGCAGACGCGCGGCAAGCCCAGCCATGCGGGCTGGCAGCTGTCCGAGGGCCGCTCGGCGATTGCCGCGATGGCAGGGAAGGTGGCCGAGATCGAGGGCATGACAACCGATGACTGCACCTTTTCCGTCGGGGTCTTCCGTGCCGGTCAATGGGTCAACTGCGTCTCGTCGGTCTGCGATGCCGAGGTGCTGAGCATGGCCAAGACCCAGGACCTGCTGGACGAGGGCGTGGCCAGGATGATGGCGCTCAATTCCGACGCGGGCGAGGTGGTGATGGAGGTCCGCCGCGGCGTGACGCGCCCCGTCTGGGAGCCCGACCAGCCCGGCACCATGGCGATGCTGGCGCTGGCCCAAGAGATCGCGGGCGAGATCGGCTTCGAGATCACCGGGGCTTCGGCGGGCGGCGGCTCGGATGGCAATTTCACCGGCGCGCTCGGCATTCCGACGCTCGATTCCATCGGGGTCTGCGGCAAGGATCTGCATACGCTGAACGAGCACATCCTGCTCGACAGCCTTGTCGAGCGGGCGAAGCTTGCCGCGGCCCTCTACTGCCGGCTCGGCGCCTGATGTCCGAGGCCCTGTCGCGGACGATGGAGATCCGCAAGCATGTGGTCGAAACCGACCGCGGCGTGGTCGCGGCCCAGCACCGCCAGGCGGCCGAGGCGGGGGCCGAGGCGCTGCGCGCGGGCGGCGACGCGGTCGATGCCGCCGTCGCCTGCAGCTTCGTGCTGGGGGTGCTGGAGCCCTGGATGTCCGGCCCCGCCGGGGGCGGCGCGGCGCTGCACTGGCGCGCCGATACCGGCCGTGCGCATGCGCTGAATTTCGGCATGCGCGCGCCCGCCGCCCTGCGCATCGAGGATTTCCCGCTGTCGGGCGAAGGCGTGGCGGACGATCTTTTCCCCTGGGACCGGGTGGTCGAGGATCGCAACGTGATGGGCGCCAGGGCGGTCGCGGTGCCGGCGCTGGTCGACGGGGTCGAGGCCGCGCACAGGCGCTGGGGCCGGATGCCCTGGGCCGAGCTTGTCGCCCCCGCCATCGCCGCCGCGCGCCGGGGGCTGGCCATCGACTGGTATGCCGCCCTCATCATCGCCGGGGCCACCCGCGATCTGGCCCGCGACCCGGACGCGGCGGCGCTGTTCCTGACAGGCGGCCAGTGGCCGCGCGCCTTCTCCTGGGCCGTGGGCACCGAGGACCGGCTGGACCAGTCCCGCATGGCCGACAGCCTCGACATCCTCGCGCGCGAGGGCGCGGCGGCGCTGCATGGCGGCGATCTGGGGGCGGCCCTGGCGCGGGATGTGCGCGACAAGGGCGGCTATCTTGGCCTCGACGATCTGGCCCGCAACCGCGCGCGGTTCGAGACCCCGCTTGCCGTGCCCTATCGCGATGCGCTTTTCCATGTCATGCCGGGGCTGACCGCGGGTCCGACCTTCGCCCGGGCGATGGAGGATCTGGCAGCCGAGACCCTGTCCGGCCCCGACAGTGCCTGTCCCGCCTATGCCCGGGCGCTGATCGCCGCCTATCGCGACCGGCTGGGCGGGATGGGGGCCGATGGCGAAATCTCGGCCGCCCCCGGTTCGACGACGCATTTTTCCGTCGTCGACCGCGCGGGCAACATGGTGGCGCATACCCAGACGCTGCTGTCGCTGTTCGGCGCGCGCGTGGTCTCGCCCGCGACCGGGTTGCTGCTGAACAACGGCATCATGTGGTTCGACCCGGTTCAGGGGCGCCCGAACTCGCTGGGTCCGGACCGGCCCTGTCTGATGAATGTCTGCCCCGCGCTCGGCCATGCGGGCGGCCGGCGGTTCGCCCTGGGGGCGGCGGGCGGGCGCAAGATCGTCGGTGCGGTGACCCAGCTTGCCTCCTTCCTCACCGATTTCGGGATGGATCTCGAGGCCGCCTTCGCGCGGCCCCGGATCGACGTCTCCGGCACCGACCGGATTATCGCCGACGACCGCATCCCGGGCGCGACGCTTGACGAACTCCGGATGGTGGCCCCCGTCACCGTCACCCGAAAATCGATCCTGCCTTACCCTTTCGCCTGTCCGTCCGGCGTCCTGCAGGAGGCCACGAGGCGGTCTGGCGTGACCGAACCCACAAGCGCCTGGGGCGATGCCGTTGCCGAGCAGGACTGACCGGCCGTCCGCCAGGCGAGACTGACATATCCGATGCCACCGGCCTCGCCGATCTCGGCGCCCTCGAAGCCCGCCGCCTGACCGGCCGCGGCAAGCCGTCCGCGGAAGAACGGGCGCGGGCCTGCATCGCCCGGACCGATGCCATCAATCCCGAGATGGACGCCGTCGTCTTGCAGCGAGGTCGACGGGCAGGCTGATGCGGACCGCACGGCCGGGCGTCCGCTCTGTGCGCCGCACGGGCGTCCGGTGCCCATCGAGGGCATGAACGTTGTCGCGGGCCGGAACGGGCAATGGCCCGACCGGCCCCTGCGCTGGCACAAGCCGCGGCGGGTCTTCGCCTGCGCCCGTGGAGATCTGTTCCACCCGGCCGTGCCCGACGCATTGGTCGGCCGGGTGTCCGCCGTTCAGGCGCCTTGCCCCAGCCCGCGTCTCAGGTGGAGACGAAGCGAGCGGACCGCATGCGGGCGCGCACGGCATGCGCGACCCGTGTCAGGCAGCGGGCGTGGCCTTCTTCTTCAAGCCGTGGGGTGAACGGGATCTGCGTCGCGGCTTTGCCTGCCCCCACTGTCTCTGGAAGGATGGATGGCATCATTTGACCCTGAGGGCTCGATGCGCCGCTTCGGCAAGCGCGCCGCCGGTCGCTGCTCGACGGCAGAAGCCGGGATGAATGCCGGAAGGAAGCGATGACTGACCGCGCTCCGCACCCCATCTGCGTCCGACCGCGGGATCCAGAGGCGATGTTCGGCGTCGGCCGAACGGCCTGCCATCGTGATCCTCAAGCGCCGGAACATCGGGCCGATCCGCCGGAAGGATCCAACACTGGCTTGAGGTCCGCAACCAATGACAGCGGGCGGATAGGCCAGGTGGCATTCTGGCGGGGCGCATCGCCAAATTTGCAATGGCCAGATTTCGCAATGGAACCGATCTATTCTGGCGCGCCCTGAGGGAGATACTTCAAACTCCCTGAGCGAGGTTTTCGAAGAGCTGGAACGCTGGGAGGCTTACCTTAAACACCTTGATATTCCTGAGTTTTCCGAGGGGCCGGAGGTGGGGCCGTGACGGAGATCAGGACCCCGGACCTGCAAGAACCGCTTCGCCTCACGGAGGATATGCGCGCGGCGGCGCAGCAAGCTGCAGGGCACAAGAAGAAGGCGCCGCCGCCATTCTCGATACGCTTTACCTTTGAAGAGCGCGCCAAGCTTGAACAGGCAGCGGCGGGGAGGTCGCTCGGGGCGTATATCCGCCAGAAGCTCTTCGACGGGGAACTGACGCCGCGCCGCACAAGAGGCCGGAGCCCGGTCAAAGATCATGCCGAACTGGCACGGGTGCTGGGCGCGCTTGGGGCCTCGCGCCTGTCCAGCAACCTGAATCAGATCGCCAAGGCGGCTCATATGGGCGCACTGCCTGTCACCCCGGAACTCGAAGAGGAACTGAACGAAGCCTGCGCCGCCGTGCGCAGCATGCGGGGCGATCTCATGCGGGCACTCGGCTTTCCGGATGCGGAGGGGCCGTCATCCTCCTCCGCTGAAGCTCCGGAGGACGTGCCATGATTCTGAAAGGCTCCCAACGCGGCGGCGCATTGCAACTGGCCCGCCATCTGATGAACGCCGAAGACAACGAGCATGTCGAGGTCTATGAGCTGCGCGGCTTTGTGTCCGACAAGTCCCTGGCGAATGCCTTGCAGGAGGTGGTCGCCATCTCGAAGGGGACGCGCTGCCAGCAGGTGCTGTTCTCTCTCAGCCTCAACCCCCCGGTCGGTGAAAGCGTCTCGATTGCGGATTTCGAGGCGGCGATTGGCCGGGCCGAAGAGAAGCTGGGCCTCAGCGATCAGGCACGGGCGATTGTGTTCCACGAAAACGAAGGCCGCCGTCATGCCCATGTCGTCTGGTCGCGGATCGATACGGAAGAAATGAAGGCGATCAACCTGCCGCATTTCAAGATGAAGCTGAAAGACCTGTCGAAGGAGCTGTTCCTCGAACATGGCTGGCACCTGCCGGAAGGGTTCCGGGACCGGTCGGCCCGCAATCCGATGAATTTCAGCCGCGAGGAATGGCAGCAGGCGAGACGGGCGAACCAGGACCCGCGCGAACTGAAGGGGCTGTTTCAGGAGTGCTGGGCGCGCTCGGACGGGCGCGCCGCGTTCGAAAAGGCGCTGGAAGAGCGCGGGTTCTATCTGGCGCGCGGTGACCGGCGCGGCTTTGTTGCGCTCGACTATCGCGGCGAGGTCTATGCGCTCTCCCGCTGGACCGGACAGAAGACGAAAGCGCTGAACGGCAAGCTCGGGGATGCGAAATCCCTGCCAAGCGTCGAGGACACGAAGGCGCTGATTGCCGAGCGCATGACCGGCCTGATCCAGCGCTATGTCTGCGAGGCCGAGACGGCGCTCGGGGCGAAAGAGAACGCGATGGCGCTGAAGAAAGCGCAGATCAAGGAACGTCATGTCGCTGCACGGCAAAAGCTGATCGAGCGGCAGGCCGAACGCTGGGCAGCGGAAACCGTCACGCGTGCGAACCGCGTCCGCAAGGGTGTTGCCGGTCTGTGGGACTGGCTGACCGGCAAGTCGCGCAAGATTTCGAAAGAGAATGAGAAAGAGGCCTATGCGGCGATCAAGCGCGACGACCAGGAACGCGACGCGCAGCGCGAGAAACAACTCGCGGAGCGCCGCGCGTTGCAGAAAGACCTCGATGTCCTGCGCGCGAAGCATTCCGAAGAAGTGGCCGCGCTCAAGGCCGACATTGCCTCCTATCTCGATCTACGCAGCGCGGACACGCCTCAGCGGGGTGATGCGAGTGCCGGACAGTTCCATGACCGGGACCGTGTGGCGGACCGCAGCCGCGAGGGCGACTTCGAAATCTAGGGCGAGAAGGAACGCCGCATGATAGAACCGCTGAGCATACTACGCGATATCTGCAAGGTGGTTATCAAGCGAATCTGGTACGATTTCTTCTGAGTGATCTTTGGAGGTTGGGGATGGCAAAACGCCGCACGTTTGAAGAACTGGTCGGGAAAGAATTTCGCTGGCCTGAACCTGGCGATGATCCTTTCGATGTTCATGACGATGAAGAGAACCACGCTTGCATTGCAGGAGATGATTTTTCTCGCTTCGTACTGATGGCTGAGGGATACCGGCAATCCGCTGATGCGCTTGTTGATATGGCTCTCGCGGACTGGCGCGAGAAGGACATCCTGATCTATCCGATCCTGTTCCTGTATCGCCATGCCTTAGAATTGAACTTGAAGTATATCATCAACGTGTACGGTCGCTACGTTGGGATCGACCCCGTCTGGAACAGCCATGATTTTCAGGTTCTCTGGCCGCGTTTTTTGGAGGTTCTCGACCACTTCGGTACCGATGATCCCGACAAAGCGGACCAAATCGTCGGCGGTGTCATCGCGCAGTTCGGAAATGTTGACCCAGGGTCGTTCTCTCACCGATACCCCTATGACAGGTTCGGGAAACCAATTCCGCTTGTGCGCGACCGAATGAATCTTACCACGTTGAAGGATGTGATGGATGGCGTGTTTGGGTATTTTACCGGGACGGACGGATACCTGAGCGATTTGGCGAAAGCATCTTGAGCAATCACGGCGGTGATTTGGCCGGAGCCGCAAACAAACGGTGAAAAGGGGGCGCTACGCGCGCCCCTCTTGCTTGTGGTGACACTTTGCGCGGCTGGCGCAGGGCGATCCGTCCGCCGATGGGAGAGCATCTCAAGCTGCAGCGTATAGCCTGCCCCGTCCTTGTGTTTCCATGCGGCTCCGACCTTGCTCCAGTAGGATTTCCGCCCTTTCGGGCCACGTGCCATGCGAGGAATTCCGGGGCGTTGGCGGGGTGCTGGTTGGAAATCGTCTCTTTTCTGTGTGCTATGATCTTATCTCCTGTGTTCGGGGTTGGCGCTTCATGCCGTTTCGAAAGAGCGGACAGAGAAGGACGGCGGTCAGGTCCTACACGGCCTGACCACCGCGGGCGGTGGTTAGGGTGGTGCGGGCCGGACCTTGACGGGCGTCCGCGTGCGGTCACGGACGAGGTATGCGAAGAAGAAGCGCTGACCCACAGACACTGTGGGATGTCAGAACCACCCCCAAGCATGAGACGATCTGCCGATCAGGGCTCCATCGCCTCCGGCGTCTTTCACAGACGCGGTCCCCACCGGACCTTTCATCGAAGAAATCTGTCCTTCGCACAGAGCAGGGAGAGTCTGGAAACAAGGGGCAGGCCCTGCTGCACATATGTTGCGCCCGCAGGCGGTGTATCGTCTCCTGCTTCCGTGCCGTGGCCGATGTCAGAAAGGCCCGGATGTTCCGGGTCTCCTGGCAAACACAGAGGCCATCATGTCCCTGATCTTCAATTCCCTCGCCATGGAGGGCTTGTCCGACGCCGCGCTGGAGTGGCTGCGATTCGCTCTCTTTCAAATGCTCGGCTCTGCCCGGCTGACGGAAGCGGACTGTCAGGTCCTGCGCACCGCACTCGCCCGCATCGAGAATATCCTGCGCGCCCGGCGGGAATTCCATCCGCCGGAGGGACCGGCGCCATAGGTCCCCGCGCGCCTTCACCTGAGAGGGGTCAGCTCAAGTCCACGCCGTCGAGGTCTTCGGTCTTCAACCGGTAGCGGATGAGATTTCCTTCATGTAGCCCCCTGAACTGCTGGTGCACATAGGACACCACCGCGTCGCGCTCGTCTTCCGGGATGCCATGCGCCTCAGCCATGGCGAGGATGTCATCCGGAACGAACGCCTTTGCCTCCAGAACGCAGTGGCGAACGGCATCGCGAACGAAACCGCGATAGGCAAGCGCGGCTTTTTCCGGCGCTTCGACTTCGGCTCGCAAGACGCGGTACTTGTCGGCAGAAGCCAGATAGCTCTCGATATAGACCTCGCGCAGAAGCGCCACGTTGTTCAGCTCATAAATGCCGATCAACCCGTCGATATAGGTCGCGTCATCCATGGTGAGGAACGACATGGGGGCAAGGTCGGCTTTTAGAAGCGGGATGTTGGAGGCCACGCGCGACGTGCGCTTGTTGATATCGACGAAGGCCTGCAGATAGGGAATGTGAACAAGCAGGAAGAACGACTGCTCAAACGGATCGTCGATTTCTGAGGCCTTGTGGAGGAGGATATCGAACTCCTCGCCGATGACCACCGCGTCGTCGAGCGGCGTATAGCTTGAATGAGAAATACCGACCGCCATGGCACGCAGCCGTCCGGCCATCGCCGGATCGGCCAGCAAGCCATCGGCCAGTAGTGCATGGATGTTGAAAAGATCGGGGCGGCTCAGGCCGATGTCGGCGAGGTTGTTCACCACATACTGGATCGCTTCCTTGTGGTTGAGGATCATAAGCGCTTCCTTGCGATCCTTGCCCTCGGCGGCTTCGCCGAACCGGATCAGCCGCTCGGTCTGCAGGATGTCGTAGGTGTTCCCTTCCATGCGGGAAGAGGCCCAGGACAGATCGACAAGGAGTTGTTCGAGGATGCGCCGGGCGTAGGTTCCGGCGGGGATGGGTCCGCCAATCGGTCGCCCGGCCTCATGGAGCCGGGCGCGCTCAGCTTCCGGCAGATAAAAGCTGCGTCCCGGAATGTAGGCGTCGAGGAACTCCGGCTTGTAGGTCACGGGCGGGCGTCTGTTATAGGGCGTTTGCAGGTGCGCCCGGACCACCGCCGATCCGGCAATCGTGTAGTTGGTCGCGCGGCCCTTGCCTGCAACCTGCAGCTTGCCGCTATCGACCAGACGGCGGAGAGCTCGCCAGATCGTGGTGTCACTTGCCTCGCGTGCCACCTCGCGGCGGATCGTTTCGCGCTGCGAACCGGGGTGTGCGGCGATGTAGTCGAGGATGGCCTGATCGAGGGAGGGCATGAAACGTAACGGCAGCTTGGAGAAATATTTAAGTACATATAATATATGTATTCTTCAGGATACGCAAGCAATCGTTTCATGTAAAATGAAACGCAAAATCTGTCCCGTCCGAATGAAACGAGAGAGGAGGCACATGCAACGCTTATCCTATTGATAAGAAACGACCTTCTGCTCACGCCATGAAATCATTTCGCCGCCGCTGAAACGTTTGCGGCCCTGGAAAGCACAGTCCGCCTCTATGATCTTCGGATCATATTCCGGTTTTATGATCTCCACGCCATACGGATGAGCCATGAACCGGCCACAACATCCTCACGGACGCGCGTAAGCCATTGCCATCAATTGGTAATTCAAAGCTCTGAAAGCGGCCAGAGATGAGGACCTTAGGATGGAAGACGCCCGTGAGGTTCGGTAAATACAGGAAGATGCGCCCGCCCTGGCGGGCGCGAAAATTTCCTGCACCGCTCAAAACAGCCTGAGCTGCGCGCCACTCCAGCCCGTGCGCTCGGCCTCAAAATCCAGCCATGCGGAGACAAACGCGACCGCGCCGCCATGGGCGGCGACGGTCCCGACCGGCAGAAAGTGTGAGCGGCAGCCGGTCTCGGTGACGGGCAGCGCGACCCGCCCCTCCGTCATTAGCTCTATGTGATCGGCCATCCCGAATTTTTCCGGCGTGAAGGTGATGGCGATTTCGATCCCGCGCCATGTGATACTGTGATGTTCCATAGGTTGCCCTCCGATAAGGTGGAGACCGCCGCTTACGCGGCGACCCCTTCCTTGTGCTGTTCGGTGTTGGTTTGCAGGCCGTGCAGGTAGTCGGTCGCGCGCTGCGCATGGGCGGCAGCGGAGAAGATTGCCCGCTTGTCCTCCTTCAGCACCTTCAGCCAGTTCTGGATATAGGCGGCATGGTCCTCGCCCGGCTCAGGGGTCAGGGCCAGATCGGCGCAGAGAAACGCCGCGCCCAGCTCGGCAACCAGTTCCTCGCGCGCGTAGCCTTCATCGCCCCAGCGCTTGCGCCCGAAATCCCGGTCCAGCCGGTCCTTGTGCTTCGTCCAATGGGTCAACTCATGGGCCAGGGTGGCGTAATAGGCTTCGGGGCTGTGGAAAGATTCGAACACCGGCATCTGCACATGATCGGAGCCGCCGCTGTAGTGGGCGCTGTTTCCGCCATGACGAATGTCGGCGCCGGTGGCGGCAAAGAACGCCTCTGCATGCGCTATCCGCTGCGCAGGGTCGATCAACGGCTCGGGCTTGGCGTAATAGTGCTCGGGCAGCCCTTCGATCTGTTCGACGTTGAAGACGGTATAGCCCTTCATGAAGGGGATTTGCCGCTCCTCTTCCTCGCCGCCCTCCTGTTCCTCGGTTCTGGTGATGGTGCTGGCATAGACGACCAGATTGCCGCGCTCGCCCTTGCGCACATGCGCACCCATCTCTTTCGCCTGTTTAAAGGTCATCCAGTGCGGGGAGAGAAAGCCTGCCTCAACGGCGGCCCCCCAGAGCATCAGCACGTTGATTCCGTTATAGGGCACCCCGTTATGGCGCAGGGGCCGCACGATCCGCCCTTCCATGTTCCCGGCGGACCATGGCTTCAGCCATGTGAGTTCGCCCTTCTCCAGATCGGCGATGATCTTGTCGGTGACTTTCTGATAAATATCCTGTTTCATTGGCTTTTTCCTTTCCTGAATTGCCGGTTGCGCATGCAACCGGGACTAGGCCCGCGCCAATGAGCGGGGGGACGGCTGTCCAGACCGGGACCGGCGGAGGGGGATCACCCGGCCTGCACGACCGGAATGCACATGAAGGGAGGAAGGCTGGGGACACCGCCGGGCACGCCCGAGGCCTATGCCGAGGGCCTGGTCTTGACAGCCAGGGGGCCGCAGGCCCCAAAACAACGGAATTCAGGCGTCAGCCCGTCAGGGCTGGCCGTGTTCTGAAATGCGCAAGGGATGGAAGCCCACAGGCCGAGACCCGCCGTCGCCGAAGGCTATGGCGAGGGCTCGGTTCACGACAGCCCGACCCGAAGGGGTGCTCTCATCGGATTAGTTCGCCCTAATCCGGAGTTTGAATTCGTTTGTTTCCTTGGCAAACAGACGAGATCAGGCGGTTCATCATGGGTGGGATTTTAGAAAGACATGGTGAACAAAAAGATTCAGTATATTCTCCGTGACGCTTTCTTCGCATGCCAATATCTGAAATTGCCACTCATCAATCTCAGTCCAACGTAAACAGCGCGAACGCCAGTTTCGTCATCATAATCCTTATAAGAAGGCGACTTGCTGAAATTGATACTGTAGGCGAGCGCCATTCCAAGCTTTGAAAGTGACGCGTCAAGCCACAGAGGTGAGGCCCATAGAATTGCGCCTTCATTCTGAAACTGTCCGCCTTCACGATCAGGCTGCCACCCACCCCAAACCTGACTTCTCATGCACGCTTGGCCACTTTCGGTAAACCACGTTGAGCAAGCGTCGTCCGCTTTAAGACAAAGCTCGTTCGCGACCAACCTCCCGAGACGCGGGCGGTTTGCTGCACCTCTTGTGGCTAGCTCGTCTCCTTCATCGATGCCGATTGGATAGGCCTCTCGCTCCCAAATCCACGCATCGAATGGCGGTTTCTTTCTGTGATCGCTTGCGTACCCGTCCGATTCTAGCATCGGCATCCAAAGATCATGGTCCTCTTGTTTTACGAATGCCTCGGTGCTTTTTACTGCGCCACGGTTTTTTGTGAGTGTTGATACTATTCGTACATATACGCCATCTCTCGATTTCCAATGGCCATAGATTGGCACCCACTGAGAAGGTACAGCGCGGAGCAGACCAATTCTCGTAAGAAGGGTTTCCGCGCCCTGAAGGGTTTCCTTTCTATCGATCCTGGGTCCCAAGAGAGACTCAAACGCCTGTATTGGCGCTCCGTCTTTGCGGTCGGCAAGCCACGATCCTTCCTCAAAGTGGATATCATGCTCACTCAGCCATTCAACCCAAGGGCAAGAGAGTGGCGAGTCGTAGCTCGCACGCACGATAGGCTTTGTCTTGAGCAACGACGTTGCTGCCTGCAAAAGAGCGTGCATTTGCATATGCTCGCGGAATGTCTCGGTCCGGTCATGTCGATCCCTGCGGAATCGATCATGTCCTGGAGCTTGGTCCATGCTGGTGACTTCGGGCCACCGCAGCATGATCTCGCGGCCAAGCGCGTCCTGCGCTTCGTTCTGTGAGATGCCAAACAACCGCGCCAGCCCCGCGATCTGGTATTTGTCGAAGTCGTACTCGAACGAGAAGTCGGATTTTTCGGGGCCTTCTCCGGGCCACTCACCTCGTTCAGTACATCCGTGGGGAGGAATGTTGATTTCCTCCCAAAGAGGCATGAGGGAGGCATTCGGATCAGCCTCCTCACTGAGGTTCCTGAGACAACGCGCTATGTGAAGCTTGTGGATCGCATGTAGATCATCGCGAGAAGATAGCTCTACAAGCTTGGGCTTCAGAACGGCAATGCGGTCTTTTTGCATGAGGGCCGCACGAGATAGCCCCATGAGAAGCCAAAGTTGAGAATTTTGGAATGCAAGGTACTCGTTTTCGGATTTCAGGCTCTTGACCTCCCTGCAGTCAAACCGCGCCAAAAGCTCACATAGATCGTCCAGGAGACTTAGCTCAGCAAGAGACGCCACAGCACGCGCCGTGGACCATCTGATAAAAGCATCAGGATGGCCAAGAAGGTGCCAGAGCGCGTCGGCCATCACCCCTTGCTCGGTTTTTGCCGGGAGCATTCGCTCTTGGAATGCGCCTTCTCCAATATCATCGCCAATCTTAGCGGCCGGCCCCGCAAGAAGGTCCTCAAGTGAACCGAGCGCTGCTTCGGGAGAAGTGGTGGCGCAGATGCTTGCTGCCACTTCAAGCCACTCATCGCCGCTCAGCTCTACCCCTTCGTTTGCAATGGCGGATAGGACCAGGCCAATGATCAGTCGCCGGTCACCTGTTAGCGCTGCCAACCGAGAAATAGTTCGAGAGATGCCTGAATATTTAAGGTCGAAGATTTCTGAACCCCTATGCTCAAACAATCGCTCAATGAATAGGCGAGCATTGTTAGCTAAAAATATCGAAGATGATCGCCACGATTCGCAATTCTTAATAATGTGGTCGACGATGTCGTCAATCCGAAGTTGATGAACCTCGCAAAGCGCATAGGTGAAACTGATGCGTGACTCAGAGTCAAGACACGTCTCGCGCAGTCTCTCAACAAACTCTCTCTTGGCTCCGTACGAAAATGACTTGTCTTCTTCTATTTGACCGAGCGACTCATCGATTGACGAAGCCGAGCTCACATCGCAAGTCTGTACGATTTTCGCAAATCGGTAGTCCACTACATGTGCATTGAAATCTTCTTCCCGGCGGTGCAAGGGCTCGGAGGCACTTTGGTAGCTGCGAGCTTGGTCCTCTTTGCGGCGCAGGTGTTCAGATATCTCCGCCATTCGTTTGAGATCAGACAGCACTTCCTCGCTGAGGGCGCCCGGAAACTCGTCCTCTACGTCGATGAGGGCTTTCCATCCCGACGACCAGCCTCCGCCCCAATGCTCCTCAAGAAGTTTGCGTACGACTACATGGGAAATGGGAGCGCGTTGTTCGGTTTGGGATGCCCGCAGAGCGTCTGACAAGCCTCTCGCAACCTGCCACTCGTGCCAGCCATGGTCGTCACAGACCGTTAGGAGGACAGCTGCGCGCCGGGGGTCGAGCGAGCCGTTACTTGCCAGGAAACAAGCAAGTTGGGGCAGACCATACGAAAAGTCCGCAACGTCCTGATCTCCCCAGCGGATCAGCTTGTTGATGGCCGAGAAGCCGATCGATCTGGCGGCGGCACTGCCGAACAATGTCCAACCAAATTTGCTGGGCTCCTGGTAACAGATGATCTGACAGAGGTTCATAAGCCGCTGGCCCAACTCCGGCTTCAAGAAGCCTCCGTGCTGTACCTCCGCATATCGCAATATCGAGTAGACAAGATCATAGTCGTCTCCGCCCATCTGGTCTAACTGGGACAACCCAATCTTGTAGTACTCTTTGGCTTCATCGCGCCCAAGCTGGAGCGCAACCTCAGCAAGTTTGACGTCGTTTTCTCCGCGTTGCTCAATCGACTCATCTGCATTTATTTGCGCGGAAAGCGTCTCTGCGAAACTTCCCGCGACGTCGCCGAGATTGTCCCGGCGTGACAGCAAATCAAGTACTTCCAGACGTTCAGATATTGAGAACCGTGGGCCAGAAATTATCTCTACAATCGTATTTGCATCTTCGACGTCAACATAACTCGAAAGCCGGAGCAAGACCTTTGCAAGCTCTACACCAATAGCCCTAACTAGGATATCACTAGCTTCCTCGGACCTCCAATGAATACCGGTCCGAATGCTTGCCTTCCAAACCACAACAAAGTCATGCAAAAGTGTACGATCTATGGGCTTCTTCTCAAGCACCGCCGCCTCAAGGGGACGAGAAAGCGCCAAAGCGAGGTCCACCCCGTCTGCGATTCCATCGCACTCACGTTCAGAATATTGCCGTTCCCATTGTTTCTTGACACTTCTGCGAGAGTTTCTTGGCGTCCGATACACCTTTAGTCCGGCGAGGTAGTCACGAAACTCTTTACGTGATGACACCCCCCGTAGGGCCGCTGTTTGACCAACTTCGCTCGGTGCGAGGTGATAGTAGGTTGCCGAAGTCCCTTTGGTCCACGCACTCAGATAGGAGAAGAGAACGGGCGTCCAGATGCGTGATGGTCCATGCCTTTCGCCATAGTCAAAGTGCCTAGGCCGTGCGGTGGGTGCGGTTGCGAGAATCCGGGTGGCAGACTGTCGTGAGTTAAAAAGAAGCGCAACGAGGGCAGCAGAGCCTACCTCGTTCTCAAGAGAGCGAGTGTGGTCGTAGTCGCGACCTGTATCATTGAGTTTCGGATTATCCGCCGCGGTCGAACTTGAGGCCCTGGCTATCCTGCGATATTCATCCGGCTGCAAGCAGCGCCCCTGCGAGAGCAAGCTAAGCTGTAATGCAATCGATCTACAGTTCTTACTGCCCGCAAATGCAGCAATCCTATTCAGAAGACCACCATTGCTGGAAAGATCGAATTGATGAACTTGTCCGATTAGGTCCTTGACAACGGAGAAGGCAAAGCGCGGACCAAGCGTCGACAGATTTCTTGAAACGAGCTCAAACTTACCGGACACGAGCATGTGCATCAATACTGCGCTAAAGTCGCGTGCCCTAGGCCCGGAGCGATTGTAGCGCTCGTCGTCGGAACGGTTGTCTAAATACCATCTTATCCAGCCCCCTGTTCTATTTGCGTGAATTGCTGCCTCTTCTATCTCTCCTTGAAAGATATGGGACACGGTCAATCTCGCGTTTCGAGCGCCGTGCCACCCTGTACGGTCGTTGAATAGACGCCTGGAAACGTCGCGGTCACCGAGAAGGACAGCAAGTGAAGGAGAAAGCCTTATGAAGTGGTCACCTTTGGCATTCGCGGACGCTACCTCAACAAGCTTCATGATCAGTCGGAGGACGCGATCATTGTCTGCCGCCGTCACGGCCAATCTGAACGCGGCAAATAGCCTTGCCTGTCTCAAGCGACGTCGGCCATAGGCGGATTGAACACTCGTCGGATATGCCGAAGAGCCCGCGAGCAGAAAAGCCCTGTCGCTGTCATTGATGGCAACGAGGAAGTTTGGCAGAGCCTCGGCTGCATACAAGGATTGGGATTGACGCACCGACAGGCGCTCAGCAATGGCCTGCTGGGACTGGGTGTCCGTCGAGTAGGTATCATGAATATAAGTTTCGGTTGGTTCATCTCGAAAAATTGCTCCTTGTATCTGGACTTCAAGCATTGGGGCAAGATCAGAAGCCGCACTATCGACCTGAGAGAGAGGCCAGCCGAGTGCATTGGCCAATTCTTCCAACGGAACAGGGGGAGGGAGCAGTGAAATCGCTGCAAAGAACTCACGGATTTCTTTGTCTGGCCAGCCCTTTACGTGAAGGTCGGCAAAAATTCTGTCGCACTTCTGCGCGATCAATTTCTCGGCAGTTATTTCCTGCTCGCCTGCCATTCCACGAACGTTCAATTCCCAGCTGTCGACAAGATGCTCCAACACGCGGGCATTACCTCGTGACCGTGTGATCGCAGTCTGGATTTCTATGGGCGTCGCATTCGCCTTGCGCGTCCTTAGAAACTCCTTTGACTCAGACTCAGAAAATGGACCTAAGGCGAAGCGCTCAACTTGGTTTCGGCCAATTACATCTTCCATACGATGTGAGCGGGCAGTAAGTAACAGCTTCACGCCCGGTATCGGAGAGGCGCTCAGTGCTTCAAGAAGAAGCCTTGGAAAGGCCTGTTGCTTCCGGAGGTCTGCTTCAACCTGAGCATTGTCGGCCGCGTCGATGATGATGAGTACACCCCGTTTCAAAGAACGCTGTGGGATTGTCTCCGCGCATTGGGTCAGTCTTCTTAGGGCCGCCTTGATCAGTCCGACATGATCGGCGTCATATGGTAACAGGGGATCACAGTGACCACGCTTTGCGAACTCATTTACAATTTGGATCAGGCCAACGCTCGGGAGGTGGCGAGCGTGGCTTTCGATCCTGTAGGAGCCACCTCCAAAGCAATCAAACACCACGGCTTCATAGTTTTCGCTCGCTTTCGCGGCGAGGCTTTGAACAAAAACAGTCTTCCCAACACCCCCTGCCGCATGTACAAAAACTGGATTCATTGCACGGTCGATCAAATCGACGACCTGGGAAACCGCATCTCTATCAATAACGTCTTTTACATCAATAAACTGAGTATCGGCGGGAAAAAGGTCCTCTTCATGGCACGCAAGTGCATCGAGAACATCCTCTCGCTTAATCAGATTGTTGTTTTGACCCGATAGTCCGGCCTTTTCGCGCACACGTTCAGTCAAGCCAAACAAGCGATTCCTGGCCAGATAGTCTGGCCCAGCTGACCAATCAGCGACCGTCCGTTGAAGAGCTTGAACCTGCGATGGGAGACTTTGGGTTTCGGCTTGGAAGGATGTGCGGGCTAAGAGGTATTGGGCATCCACGCCTTTGGCTTCACACCATGCCCTCAGGTTTTTGTACTGCTTTTTTGCCTGCAGCGTCTCTGGAACAACATTCTTCTTAAGGCCTTCGATCCCGAGCTTCAAATGGTCGGAAAATTCGGTGTTCGTCACGAAGCAGAACGACAACTTCGCATCAACGGTGTCGTCTGAGAAGCTTTGTCGATAGTCGAGTATTGTGTCGCAGAATTTCTCGATGGTCTTTCTTAGGTAGGAAGACGTTTCTAGGCCGGGGCTCGCTCTGTATTTGAACTGGATTGTTTCGAGACGAGAGCATGACTCGAATGTGGCTCCGTTTCCGTAGTACAAGACAAGATCGGCGATTTCGTCAGCTGACGAACTCATCTCTGTAGATTCCTCAACCGACAGGCCCTCAACGGCGATTGCGCAGAGGTCGTCTTTCGGGAAGACGAGTTGCAAAGCACGGCGCGCCGTCCAGCGTTCGTGAAAGGTATGTCCGTCACGTGACGATCTTACAGTGTCATCATTCGCTATTGTTTTGGGCACAGGTCAATCTTTGCTTTTTTCGATTATCCAACCCTACGATATATGGTGTAGTCCATTCGCTCAAGCGCATCATGTGCTGTTCTGAACGAACGCATCCGGCCTGCGCGTTCTCTGAGATGCAAGAGGGTGTGGAGGGCTCCCATGCGCTCTCGGCGACTACAAGGGGGGAGAAGCAAGCGTTTCGTCCCGGTCACGGGAGTATCAGGGCTGCTCATGTGTTACCTGGTTGGTCATACAGGCGGCCAAACGGTTTCATGTGGGGTTCAGGGGCTTAGACCCCCGATCGGGTCCAGCGGCGATGCGCTGGCGGCATCCAATCCGCGCAGGGTTGGTCGGGGTTCCAGGGGGTGTGACACGCACTTTGGTCGATGGGATGGTTCCAAGGAAGGGCAGCGCGAAAGCTCCCTTCCTTCGGTCTCGATGAAGTCGTCTCCATGAAGTGGTCAGGGGTCTTGGGGGCAGGAACGCCGCCCAAGTCGATGGGGTGCAGGGGAGAGCGAAGTCTCCCTTGCGAGTGGGTTTCAAGGGGCGGTGATACGCCCCTGATCCATGGTTTGGGTGCAGGGTGGAGAGGGACGTCTCCAAGGCCCTGCTCGTGGTCAAGCGGCGAGACGGTTGGTGGCTCTGAAGGGGTTCGATACCCTGGAAGAGCCATGGCCGGGGGGATGCAACGGGGACGCGCAGCGGGTCCCCTTGCCAAGATGGTGTTGTAGTACAACACACATCTTGCGTTTCACGCTATCGCTGGATTCCGGGGGCCTCAGAGGCCCAACGGGAAAAAGTTCGAACCCCGTCGCCAGGCTGGCCTACACTCTGCGACGGGCAGGAACACTGCGGAGGAGAATGACCGGTTGAGCGGATTCGGCAAGCAGGCTTTGTTCGGGCTCCACTGTGAGCGGCTGGAGCGCCTGCTGGACCGCACGTTCGACCTCCTGCATCAGCTTGCGCGCCATCTGGAAGACGCCTTCGACTTCCCGTCCGGTCGGACGCTGGAGGTCCGAGTGAGCGAGGAGCCGGTCGTCAATGCGCGTGCTTGTCTGGAAGAGGGCGAGAGCCGGTATGGCATCGAGTTCACGCTCGGGATGATCATATGGCTGGATGGGGTTGCCGCGACACTCGCCGCGCATGTCGCGCGCGACTTCGAGGAGGCCCCATATCCGCCGCTGGCGCTCGACGCGGGCGGGGATGACTGGCGCGCGGCGTTCAAGCACCGTCTCGATCTCAGTTCGCAGCACCTGCCTGAGGACCATCACGGGGCCTGGGAAAGCTTTTTCCAGAAGGCGCTCCTCGGCATCTTCGCCCACGAATTCTTTCATATTGCGCGCGGGCATCTCGACTGGCAGCGCGCCCGCTACGGCGCGGCAGAGGTGAATGAACGCTCCCTGCGCCAGACAAAAGCACCGATCCGTTCCGATGAGGTCCGCTATCTGGAATTCGATGCCGATATCTTTGCGGCCAGGATGGTGGCCCATCTTGCCTTCGATCCTCCGGAATTCCTGATCCGCTGGCGCGTCGGGACCTCAACGGAAAGTCTGATCGAAACCCTGCTCGGCCTGACGCTGTTTTTCGTCTCCATCGAGGCGGAAGAACGGACCCTTGGAAGCCGTGCCCCGGATTATCCCAGACCGCTCCTGCGGATGATTGTCATGGCGACCTTCATGAGCAGAAGCTGGTCCCGTGCCAATCCGTCCGGAGATTTCTGGATGGAGGTCTTTGCAGGAGCGCTGTCTGTCCTCAGCCTTTTCGAAGCGCTTTATCCTGAGATCGATCTCTTGCGGACACTTCTCGACAGCGGGGAGAACACAAAACTCATGGAAGAAGCGGACCGGCTCAGCGATTTCTTTGACACGCTGCAACCGGACATTGTCGAATACGCTTTTGACGGCGCAGGGTTATGGCCGCGCGACGAAGATGAGTCGCTCTATATCGACCCGAAGTCATGACACGCCCTTTTCGGTAAATTCGATCTCGACCGCGAAGAGGCGGCGCGCAGATTTTTCCTGCGCCTCAAAATGACGCTGGAAATGGGCGAGCAGCGTGCGGTCGGGCGGAATGCCGTCCCGGCCTGCGAGGAGCAATTCAGCAGGAAACGCGCTCGGCGCCTGCGCGGCAATAAACAGATGGCGGCCAATCTCGTTGTCCTCGATCAGGAAGGACACCTCGCCGTTTTCCTCCGCGCCCGGCAGATGGATGCGCAACCGGTCGCGGTCGAATGTGCAGGGCACGACACCCCAGCCGCCGGGAGCAGCCTGCAGCGCGAGCGCAAAAACAGCGCGTGATCTCGTCGAAAACTCGATGCGGAAGGCCTGCCCTATTTCCACATGAAATTGGGGCGTCCCCTTTTCCCGACGCGCCCGGCGCACCAGAGAGAGTGAACCGGACTCATCGAGAAACAGCGCGGCGCTTGCCCGGTCCGCTTCGCGCACGAGGAGGTCGCGAAGCGACCGGTCAGGTGCGGCCCGCAGCAGGTTTTCCAGATCGTCGGCTGGACCAAGAAGCAGTTCCCGCACCCGATCCTCTGAAAGGTCGGGCAGCGCCCGCGCGTAGAGGCCTCGGAAGGCCTTCTCGGTCCTGGACGGAACGGTATCGGGCGGCGTGCCACTGCTGCCATTGACCCAGCCGCGCAACGTGATCTCGCTCCGCCCAAGCGCCGCCGCGATCTCCGCGCGGCTTGCGAACTGCCCGGTTTCGACCAGGAGCTGAAGTTTGCGCCTGAGTTCCGGCACGCTGAGTCCGATCATTCCACGAGCCCCGTTTCCATCGGTCCGATGGGGAAATGATCGGGAATCTGCCTCGCTCTGTCACCATCCTCGGCCCCGACCCCGTCCGAATTTTCAAGCGAGGATGCACATGACCAGGCGCAAACAGGACGCACAGCCGCCGCTGGAGCGGCTCCAGAAGAAACCCCTGCCACCGCACTCGAAGCTCCTGCTGCCGGTTATTGCCGGGGCATCGGGAGGCCTTCTGACCCTTGCGGTGCCCGATCTGATCGGCGCGGACGGCCTGATCGACTATCTCAAGTGCGGCGTGATCGGAGCCGCCGCGACGTTCACGGCCTATACGGTCAACCGCTTCGCACTGGAGAAGGGTGCGTTTCAGGCGGCCATTGGCTCTATATATGCGGCTCTGACCAGCACTGTTTCCGTGCTGGCGGTCGGGGCGGGATTCTTCGCTGCAACCTATGCTGGCTTCGTCAAGAACGAGACGGACCGGCTCCGGCTTCAGGACTACAACGCGGAATATTCCGCCTGGCTGGACCAACGGGTCAGCGCCGTACAAGGGACAAATAGCGGCGGCGCGACCCTGCAGGCCATTCTCAGCGATCTCGCTGCGAAGGTCGCCTGTGAAGCGACCAGTTCCTGCGTGAGCGGTGTCGGCCATGGCGGCAAAGGTCCGGCCTTTCGTAACCTCTCCGGGACCTATGGCAGCGCCGAGGCGATTGCCGCACAGCTCAGCGGCGCGGAGGCCGCGAAGGCGGATGCGCTTGCACAGCTCGGGGGGCTGCAAGGCGCGATGCGCGGCGTTCTGTCCGATGGATCGCTCTCGGCGTCCGAGCGGCGTCTGCAGGCGCAGGCAATCACCCGCGAGGCCGCATCGCTTCTGAGCGTGGTCGAGGACGACGCGCCGTCCGGCATGCTGGCCGGGTTCGGGGCGCAGCTCATGCAACGGGGCAGTTCCACGCCGCAGGATCGCCTGCTGGCCTCCTACGGGTCGCAGCTTGTCTCGGCGGCCTCCCCGGTGCGGACCTCCGGCATGACCCCGCCGCCTGCCTTTCCAATGGAAACCGGCGTGGCCGATACCCTGCGATTCATCCCGCATTTCCTGCCCGTAGCGCTGCTGGTCGCGGTCTGTGAACTGATCCTGCCGATGACTCTCTGGCTCTACACCTTCATCGATCTGCGCGTCCGGCTCGAACAGCAGGAACGCGCCGCGAAGCGGCCCCAGCGCCGCCGCCCTCCCACCAACCCGAAATCCTGAACACGAAAGGACCCTGACCATGACCAGGACGAAAAAACCGACCGCCAAGCCCCCGGCCCGCCGGGTGACCTCCACCCCCAAGCCGCCCGTCCTGCAGCGGATCGAGCCGCAGCGGATGCCGCGTCAACCGCTCGACCGCAACCGTCTGATCCTCTGGATCGGGGCGCTCGTGGTGGCCGGGCAACTCGGCCTGCCCGCGCATCTCAAGCCCTTCCGGCTGGCGGGCGAAGCGGCGGCGCAGTTTCACGGGGCACTGTTCGACGAGGTGAACCGCAAGGAACTGGAACTCACCCAGCAACAGGCCATTGCCCAGCGGATGGCCGAACTGCAGGCCAACTATGCGACCTGGAAGGGGCTCTGCTCGATGACGGGCGCGTTCGAATACCAACTCGGGGCCGCCTGCATGATGGCCGCCGATACGCACTACCAGAACGCGCTGCGGCAAATCCGTAATTCCGAGCTGATGTACCGGTAGCGCCATGGCCGGATATCGCGATCTGCCGCGCGGCACTGAGGGTCAGGGAGGCGACAGCCCCCTGGCCACAGGCCGCTGGGCGACCCCCGAAGAGATTGCCGAGTTGGCCTATGAGCCGGGTGATCTTTATCTCGGTACGCTGCCGGTACCCTCTGACGCCGCTACCGATGAAATCGACGATTTGCGGGCGCGGCAGGAGGCGATTGCCTGTGACACCGCGCGCGATCCCGACCTCCGCGCCGCCGAGATCGATACCCTGCAGGAAGAAATCGACGCGCTGTCCGAGACGGACAGTCTGGAGATTGGTCTGCGCGATGATCGCCATCATCTGATGGTCGGGGGCAGCCGCGCCGGGAAAACCCGGACCGTGCTCTCCCCCAACCTGAAACGCTATCCCGGCAGCGTGGCGGCGACCGACCCCAAAGGCGAACTGACCACCGCGACGCTGGCGCATCGTAGCGCGCCGCTCGAAGAGGGCGGGCTCGGCCAGACCTGCCATGTCATGGACCCCTACAACGTCTCGAAGCTGCCGCCCGAGAGGTGGGCAACCTTCAACGCGCTCGATCTGGTGGACAATGACGACGAGCAGGCCGTCGATGTCGCAGCGAGCCTGGCCGACATGATGATCGTGCGGGCCAATCCCGAAAATGAGCATTTCGACGACAGTGCGCGGATGTTCGTGCAAGGGCTGGTGCTGTTTGTCGCCGAGACCCATCACGGCAAGGCGAGCCGCAACCTTGTGACGGTGCGCGACTACCTGATGGCGGGCGCGCCGCTCGAACAGAAGCGCAATGCGGCAGAGATTTCGGACGCGGACAGCCTCACACCGTTCCTCTACTTGCTGGAGATGATGCGGCGCTCCGAGGCCTTTGACGGTGTCGTCGCCGGGGCGGCGGAATCCCTGCTGACGATGGGCGACCGCGAACGCGGCTCGGTGCTTTCGACGGCGCGCCGGTCCATGGAGTTCCTCGGGCGGCGTCCGATGCGCCGGGCCTTGGCCTCGTCGAGCTTCGACCTCGACACCGTGAAGACCGATTCAAATGGCGTCACGCTCTATCTCTGCCTGCCACCGCAGCGCATGCATGATTGCGGGCGCTTCCTGCGCCTGATGATGGGCATGCTGGTCGAGCGCATCTACGCCATCGAGGAGCCGCCCGCGACCGGGCATCCGGTCCTCGTCCTGCTCGAAGAGTTCCCGGTGCTCGGCCACATGCCGGTGATCGAACAGGCCGCAGGCTATGCGGCGGGCTTCGGCCTCAAGCTGCTGATCGTTATCCAGGACCTGACCCAGCTCCAGCGCCACTACCGCGAAGGGTGGGAGACCTTCATCGGCAATGCCGGATGCATTCAGGCCTTCGGCAACAACGACCAGACCACGCTGGACTATCTCTCGAAGAAGCTTGGGGAGTGCGAGATCACCCAGACCACGCACAACATCGCGACCGCCTCCAGCGCCTCGACCAGCGATGCGAGCGCGCATGCACAGATGCAAAGCCTGATGGCGGCGCGCGGCGAAGCGGGCATCATGACGGGACCGCTGGGGCTTCTCGCCGATCCCGTCTCCTCGGGCACCGGCACCTCGACGACTGAGAGCTGGAACCGCCAGACGAGCCGCAGCCCGCTGCTGCTGGCGGATGAATTGCAGGGACTTCTGGCCCGCGAGGAAGGCAGCCAACTCGTTCTGATTGCCGGAAAACCGCCGATCCTGATGCGGCGCAGCACATGAAGTTCTTGGAATGTTCGCGCAAAGAGGTGTATAATGAAACAAGATGACAAGCGGACACGTCGCGCTCAGCGCGAGGTCCGCTTTTTTGTTGCCGCACCGGGAGTGCAGGCAGAGGAATTCGAGATGTTGGATGGAATGCAGTTTTTCGAGACATATGAGCCAGACGGGAAACCGGCTGTCGTGCTCGATGTGGAAAAATACCGCCATTTCCTCGACGACTCCGCTCTCACGGAGGCGCAGAAGGACGAGGTTCTGGACCGGCTCTGGCAGATCGTCGTCACCTTCGTCGATCTCGGCTTCGGCGTCCATCCCGCGCAGCTTGCCTGTGGAAAACTCCGGCAGAACGGCGCGGAAACGCGCGCAGAGTCCCGCGATGTGCTAGACTGCTCGCATCGCGCAAAAGAACGATTTGAAGACGCTGTCCTCCGGACGGCGGAGGATGAGTCCAATGAAAGAAGCCCTTGAACGCGCCAGTCAGCAGCCAGCCCAACCGGCAGTGATTTACTGCCGGGTGTCCTCGGCCAAACAGAAGGCCGAAGGCTTCGGCCTTGAGAGCCAGGAGCACCGGTGCCGGGAATATGCTGAGAGCCGGGGCTACACCGTCGAGGCGGTCTTCCCCGATGATGTCTCGGGCGGCGGGGATTTTATGAAGCGCCCCGGCATGGTGGCCCTTCTCAGCTATATCGACGCGCAACCCTCGAAGAATTTCGTCGTCATCTTCGACGACCTGAAGCGCTTCGCCTGCGATACCGTCTTCCACATCAAGCTGCGGCAGGAATTCAAGGCGCGGGGCGCTAGCGTCGAGTGCCTGAACTTCCGCTTCGAGGATACGCCGGAAGGCACCTTCGTCGAGACGATCATGGCCGCGCAGGGCGAACTGGAGCGCGAGCAGAACCGCCGCCAGACGATCCAGAAGATGAAGGCGCGCGTCGAGAAAGGCTATTACGTCTGGAACACCCCGCCGCGCGGGCTTCGCTATGAGGCCCGGCGCGGCGAAGGCAAGGTACTGGTGCGCGATGAACCGATTGCCTCGATCCTCACCGAAGCGCTGGAAGGCTATGCCAGCGGTCGCTTCGAGACGCAGGTGGAGGTGAAGCGCTTTCTTGAGAGCCAGCCGCTCTATCCCAAGGACCTGCCGGACGGCACGATCCGCAATCAGCGGATTGCCGATATTCTGACCAACCCGACCTATGCGGGCTATGTCGAAGCGCCCTCCTGGGGCGTCTCGCTACGCAAGGGGCATCATGAGGGGCTGATCTCGTTCCAGACCTTCGAGCGGATTCAGGAGCGCCTGCGCGGCGGGGCGAAGGCTCCGGCCCGCACGGACATCAACGCCGATTTCCCGCTACGCGGTTTCATCCTCTGCGATGATTGCGACAAGCCCCTGACCGCCTGCTGGTCCAAATCCAAGACCGGACAGAAGCATCCCTATTACATGTGCAAGACGAAGGGCTGCGAGAGCTACCGGAAATCGATCCGGCGCGATCAGCTTCATGGAGACTTCGAGGACGTGCTGCAATCCGTCCAGCCGCGCCGCGGCCTGTTCCAGATCGCCAAGGACATGTTTGCCGATGCCTGGAATCAGCGTCTCTCACAAAGCGGCGAGAGCCGCGCGGCCCTGAAACGGGAAATCGCGAGCATCGAGAAGGACGTCGAGGGGCTGCTCGACCGGATCATGGAGGCGAGCAACCCGACCGTGATCGCGGCCTATGAGAAGCGGATTTCCAGCTTTGAACGCCAGAAGGTCGTGGCAGAGGAAAAACTGACCCAGATCGGGCGTCCGCAGAAGGCCTTCGAGGAGTCGTTCGAACTCGCCTGCAGATTTCTCTCAAGCCCTTGGAATATATGGGTAAATGGAGGATTAGAGGTGCGCCGGACCGTGCTCAGACTGGTGTTCCAGAAGCCCCTTGCCTATAGCCGGAAACAGGGTGTTCGAACCCCGGAAATATCGTTTCCATTCAAGGCTTTAGGTCAGATTTTCGGCGGGAATTTTGAAATGGCGCACCCGACAGGATTCGAACCTGTGACCTTCGCCTTCGGAGGGCGACACTCTATCCAGCTGAGCTACGGGTGCGTCGTCCGGTCTTTTAGCGTGGCCCCGCAGAGGACGCAATGACCGAAGCGCAGCTTTTGGGCAGTCTTTTCGTCGATCTTCGGCGACGCCTCGATCGCGCGGCCCGGGGGCGACGGGCGCCCAAGCTGCCCCCGACGGTGGTCCGGAGATTTCGACCCGTGCGGCCGGGCAGGGGACCGCGGGCGGTGGCGACATGCCCGCGCGGGCCGCAGCTCTAGACCATCAGGCCGCGGGAGCGGAGCACCTCGGCGACGGTCAGGGCGGTGAATTCCGTCTTCGTCCAGATCGCGACGACATTGGCCGCCTCGGCCTTGGCGCTCATGAAGGGCGAGGGCCAGTCGCTGACCATGACCACCGGGATCTGGCTCCAGCCGCGGTGTGCGGACAGCTCCAGAGCGAAATTCGCGCCCTTCCCGTCGGGAAGGGAATTGTCGAGAAAGATGATCGAGATCGGCTCCTCGTAAAGGCATTGTCGTGCCTCGGCGAGGGTGGCGGCTAAGCGCACCTGAAGCGACTTGTCAATGGCGGCGAGTTTCCGCTGCATGATCATCCGGTCGAAATCCGTATCCTCGACGACGAGGCAGATGGGTGCGGACTGAGTCATCCTGTCGGCCCCTTGTGGCGTTGGTCTCGATGCGGGCGTGTATTCTGGTTTCGTGAGCATCTCTGGTCTCGTGAAATGGAACGACGCCGCCCGACCCCCGCATGGAGGCTGACGTTGGGGAAAGCATACTCGAAAATGCCGCAGCGTCGCAGGAACAAATCATGAAAATACAACCGATCGTCGCAAGATCCGACAAGCCTTTGAAATGCGGGTCCGTCACGCGTTTCGCCCGACAGGCCTTGTGCCCGGTTGGAACCGCCGCAAACGGGCAGGGGCCCCGGCCCGGGAGGCGGCCTTTCGGCCCGGGCGCGGAGCGGCCTGCACGCGCCGATCGGCCTGAGGCGAATTGTCCCAATGGCGTAGACAAACGCACATGTCGTCCCCAGACTGACCCGGCACACGACCGTTCCCATGGAAAGAGCCATGCCCGTGACCAAGACCGATGCCGGCCCCCGGAGCCCCGCCCGCCGCTCCGCGATCAAGACGCTCGCCGCCGCCGCTGCCGGCACCGCGAGCCTGCCGCTCTGGGCGCGCTATGCCGGCGCCCAAAGCGCTGCGCCGATCCGGATCGGGTTCCAGATGCATGCGACCGGCATCGGCGCCGCCTATGGCCGCTGGTACGACCGCACCACCCGGGCCGCGCTGCGGCTGATCAACGAGGCGGGCGGCATCAACGGTCGGCCGGTCGAGCTGGTCACCGAGGATGACGGCACCGATCCCAAGCGCGGCGCCGAGGTGGTCGAGAAATTCGCCAGCCTGCACCGCTGCGATGTCGGCTATGGCACGCTTTTCAGCCATGTGGTGATGGGCTCGGCGCCCCGCGCGGGCGAGCTGAAGCTGCCCTATTTCGTGGTCTCCGAAGGCCATCACGTGGCCTCGGGCGCGCTCAACCGCTGGACGCTGCAGCCCGGCATCACCGATGTCAAAAGCCAGGTTCTGGCGATGGCGCCCTTCGTGCGCGAAAACCTCGGGCGCAAGGTCACGATGATCTTCCCCGACTACGCCTTCGGCCACGACCATCGCGACTTCTTCAGCCAGGCGATCGAGGCCCAGGGCGGCGAGGTGGTGGCCAAGCTGGCGATCCCGCCCACCGAAACCTCCTTTACCAAGTATTTCGCCAAGATCCCGCGCGAGACCGAGGTGATCTACCACGTCATGGTCGGCCCCTCGGTCCTGACCTTCGTCAAGGAGATGGGCGAATTCTTCGGCCCGTCGCGGCCCGAGATCTTCGGCTTCATCGACAGCCTCGAGTCGGTCGATCTGCAAAGCCCAGGGCTCGACTTCCTGGAAGGCACCTATTTCTGGGAGGGCATGCCCCGCTACGCCCAGCCCGACCAGACCGCGTTCGACCGCCATTACCGCGCGGCCATCGGCATCGACGAGAACGGCGCGCTGGCCGCCGATCCGTCCGATGTTTCGGCCTATGCCCACATGTTCGGCTGCTGGGAGACGCTTTACGTCATCAAGGCCGGGATGGAGGCCTGCGGCTATCGCGGCCCCGACGACCGCGCGGCGCTGGTCGAGGCGGTCGAGGCGATGACCGAGATGCCGCTGTCGAACGACCACCCGCAGGGCGCCAAGCTCTTCAACGGGCGGACGCACCAGGTCTTCGGGCCGCAATACATCTCGAAGGTCGAGAACGGGCGGCTGGTCGTGCAGGCGGAAACCCCGATCGAGGCCGGGTTCTATCCCGACGAGGTCGACTACACGACCCAATCGCTCTAGGCAGGGTCCCGGAGCGCGCGCGCCGAGGCCCGGGTCCGGGCGCGGTCGCGCGTGCCGCTTGTCCTTACGGGGTCGGGTTCTGCGCCCGGCCCATCCCGACCCGGAGCGCCCATGGAATTCGGCCCCCATCTGATGCTTGCCGTGCTGGAGGGCGCGGTCACCGCGGCCGTGCTGGCGCTGATGGCCTCGGGGCTCAGCCTCGTCTTCGGGGTGATGCGCGTCGTCAATGTCGCCCATGGCCAGTTCTTCATGCTGGGCGCGGTGCTGGCCTGGGCGGTGTCCTCGGCGCTGGGGGGCGGGGCCGTGGGCTTTGTCGCGGCACTCCTGCTGGCGCCGGTCATCGCCGGGGCGCTGGCGGTCGCGGCCGACCTGACCGTGCTCAAGCGCGTGGGCTACGACCCCGAACGGACCATCGTCGCCACCATCGGGCTGCTCTATATCCTGCAGCAGGCCGCGCTGATGACCTATGGCCCCGAGGCGCGCCCCGTGGCGCCGCCCTTCAACGACCGCCTCGCGCTACCCTGGATCGAATTCGGCCCGGAGGGACCTGGGCTGATCTGGCCCTGGGGGTTGTCGATCACCTCTTACAAGCTCTTCGTGATGGGGGCCGCTGCGGCGGTGCTGGCCGGGCTCTGGGCGCTGATGACCCGGACCGGGATTGGCCTCGTGATGCGGGCGACCCAGCTGGACCGCGAGACCGCGCAGGCCTTCGGCATTCCGGTCGAACGGGTCTATGCCGGGGTCTTCGGGCTGGGGGCGGCGCTGGCCGCGCTTGCGGGCGTGCTGATCGTGCCGATCCAGCAGGCGCATTACCTGATGGGGGGCGACGCGCTTCTGCTGTCCTTTATCGTGGTCATCATCGGCGGGCTCGGCAGCCTTGGCGGCACGGTGATCGCGGCGCTGCTGATCGGGCTGTCCGACGGCATCGTCTCGGTCTTCTTCTCGCCGACGCTGGCGAAGATCCTCGCCACGCTGCTGGTGGCGCTGGTGCTGGTCTTCCGGCCCGAGGGCTTGATGGGCAAGGCCGCGCGATGAGGGGCGGGCGCCTCCTCGGGCTGCATCTGGGGCTGGTCGCGGTCCTTCTTGCGCTGAACTTCCTGCTGCCCGCCTACAGCCATGGCACCGTCGCCCGGGTGATGGTGCTGGCGACCTATGCGATGGGCTACAACATCCTCTTCGGCTATACCGGGCTCCTGAGCCTCGGCCACGCGATGTTCTTCGCCGCGGGCATGTACGGGCTTGCGATGCCGATGACGCATCTGGGCCTTGGCGCCGGGCCTGCGCTTCTGACCGGCATCGGTGCCGCGGCGCTTCTGTCGCTGGGCGTGGGGCTCCTGGCGCTGCGCACCAGGGGCGTCGCCTTCATGATCGTGACGCTGATGTTCGCGCAGGCGGCCTGGCTGACGATCCTGCTGGCCGGGCGCTGGACCCGGGGCGACGAGGGCGTGGTGATCCCGCAGGCCGACCGGATGCTGCTGGGGCTCGATCTGTCCGACCCGCAGAGCCGCTATCTGGCGGCGCTTGCGCTGTTCTCGGCGGTCCTTTTCGGCACGCTCTGGCTGGTCCGCCAGCCGATGGGCCGGGTGCTGGTCGCGATCCGCGAGAACGAGGACCGGGCCGAGCTTCTGGGCTATGACACCTTCCGGCACAAGCTGGGCGCGGTGGTGCTGTCGGGCACGGTCTCTGGTGCGGCGGGCGCGGCCTACGGGCTTTTCTTCGGCTATGCCGGGGCCAGCTTCGCCGAAACGCACTATTCGATCTTCCCGCTGCTCTGGGTGCTGCTGGGCGGCGCGGGCACGGTGATCGGGCCGTTTCTCGGCACGCTCTTCATGTTCTACCTGATCGACCTCACCTCGGGGCTGACGCCCGCCTATATGCTGGTCGCGGGCGTGGCGCTGGTTCTGTTGACGCTGTTCGCGCCGCAGGGGCTGGCGGGCGAGATCCGGCGCCGCTGGTGGCGGGGCCTGCCATGAGCACGCTGCTGTCGACCCGGGCGCTGTCGCGCAGCTTCGGCGGGCTGCGCGCCGTCCATGAGGTCGATCTGGACCTCGGCCCCGGCGAGGTGCGCGCGCTGATCGGGCCGAATGGCGCGGGCAAGACCACCTTCGTGTCGATGCTGATCGGCCGGGTCGCGCCCTCGTCGGGGCGCATCCTCTTCGACGGGCAGGACATCACCCGGCGGCCCGCCCATGCCCGGGTGCGGCTGGGGCTGGCCTATACCTTTCAGATCACCTCGGTCTTCGCCCGGCTTCCGGTCGCCGAGAACGTGGCGCTGGCCGCCCGCCGCAGGCTGGGTCGCGACCGTGCCGCCGTCGCGGCCGAGGTCGCGCGCACGCTCGGCCGGGTCGGGCTGACGGGGCGCGAGAAGATCGCGGCGGCCGATCTGAGTTATGGCCACCAGCGGCTTCTGGAACTGGCCATGGGGCTGGCGCAGGCGCCGCGCCTGCTGATCCTCGACGAGCCGACGCAAGGCTTGTCCGAGCCCGAGATCGAGACCTTCAAGGCGCTGGTCCGCACCCTCGCGGGCGAGACCGCGATCCTGCTGATCGAACATAACATGGGCGTCGTGATGGACCTGGCCGACCGCATCACCGTGCTCGATGCCGGAATGGTGCTGGCCGAGGGCGCACCCGCCGCGATCCGGGCCGATGCGCGGGTGCAGGCCGCCTATCTGGGACGCTCGGCCGATGCTTGAGGTCAGGAACATCGCGGCGGGCTACGGTCCGGTCCGGGTGCTGCACGGGCTCAGCCTGACCGTCCGGCCGGGCGAGATCACCTGCCTTCTGGGCCGGAACGGTGCGGGCAAGACCACGGCGATGAAGGCGATCATGGGGCTTTTGCCGCTTGCTTCGGGCCGGGTTCTGCTGGACGGCGAGGATATCGGCCGGCTGCCCGCCCATGAGGTGCCGCGCCGGGGCATCGGCTATATCCCGCAGGGGCGGCGGCTGTTCTCGGATCTGACGGTCGCGCAGAACCTCGAGATCGGGATGCGCTGCCGCAAAAGCCCGCCCGAGGTCCGCGACCGCGTGCTGGAGATGTTCCCGCGGCTTGCCGACCGGATGGGCCAGCGCGCGGGCACCCTGTCGGGGGGCGAACAGCAGATGCTGGCCACCGCCCGCGCGCTGTGTGTCGATCCGCGCGTGTTGTTGCTGGACGAGCCGACCGAAGGCTTGCAGCCCTCGATGATCGCGCTGATCCGCGACACGGTTCTCAGGCTGCGCGACGAAGGTGT
This sequence comes from Rhodovulum viride, assembly GCF_003265965.1. Taxonomy (NCBI): domain Bacteria; kingdom Pseudomonadati; phylum Pseudomonadota; class Alphaproteobacteria; order Rhodobacterales; family Paracoccaceae; genus Rhodovulum; species Rhodovulum viride. The sequence goes on from NZ_MUAV01000001.1 coordinate 118,800, forward strand.
GGCGATCCTTCTGGTCGAACAACGGCTCGACGCGGTGCTGGCCACGGCCGACCGGGCGGTGATCCTCGAAAACGGCGCGGTCCGGGCCGAGGCCGAGGCCGCGCAGCTGCGGGCCGAACCCGGTCTCTTGCGGCGTCACCTCGGGGTCTGACACCCCATATCCCATTGCAAGACAGGAAGTTGCAATGGGATGTTCATGTTTTACGTGAACCTGAGAGCGGTCCCCGGTCTAAAGGTCCTTCACCAGCCGCAACGCGTCGTAGATCGCGGCATGCACGTTGCGTGCGGCCACCGCGTCACCGATGCGGAACAGCCGATAGCGCCCCTCGGGATTGCGACCCAGCGCCTGCGGCCGCCCTTCGATCAGCGCGGGGTAATCGACCTCGCCCAGGTTCGACGCGCCCGGCCGCAGCCCGAAGTAAAGATCGTCAAGCGGGTGCGTGCCAAGGTTGACCACCACCTGATCGACCTGCCGTTCGCGCGTCTCGGGGCCGTAATCGCTGCCAAGCAGCGCGGTCAGCGCATTCCCTGTCCGCCGGATCGCATCGAGCCGCCAGGTCGGGGACCAGAGCACATCGGCCCGCTGCAAGGCCCGGAGCGCCGGGGTCAGCGACATCGCCATCACCTCGGGCACCAGGCTGCGGTCGCGGCAGACGATCTCGACCCGCGCGCCGGACGCGGCCAGCGCCTCGGCGGTCTGCAGCCCCGCATGATCGCCCGCATCGTCCCACAAAAGCACGTTCATGCCGGGCCGCACCTCCCCCGACAGGATGTCCCAGGCCGAAACCGCAAGAGCGTCTCCCTCGGCCAGACCCGGCTCGGGCGGCAGGCCGCCGGTCGCGACGATCGCCACATCGGGCGCCTCGGCCTGCACCGTTTCGGGCTCGGCCCAGGAATTGAACCGGAAGCCGACGCCAAGCCGGGTGCATTCGGCCATGCGCCAGTCGATCACCGCCATCATCTCGGCCCGGCGCAGGTGGCGCGCCAGCAGCCGGACCTGACCGCCCGGATCGGTCGCGGCCTCGTGCAGCACCACCTCGTGGCCGCGTTCGGCCGCGACCCGCGCGGCCTCGAGCCCGCCGGGACCGGCACCCACCACGACCACCTTCAGGGGCGTCGCGGCCTTCGCCACCAGATGCGGCATGGTCAGCTCGCGCCCGGTGGCGGGGTTGTGCAGGCAATAGGCGGACCCGCCCTGATAGATGCGGTCGAGGCAGTAATTGGCGCCGACGCAGGGCCGGATGCGGTCCTCGGCGCCCGCCACCAGCTTGGCGATCAGATGCGGGTCGGCCAGATGCGCGCGGGTCATGCCGACCATGTCAAGCTTGCCTTCGGCGATGGCATGGCGCGCGGTCGCCAGATCGGGGATGCGCGCGGCATGCAGGGTGGGCAGCCCGGTCGCGGCCCGGATACCGCCCGCGAAATCGAGATGCGGGGCGCTTTTCATCCCCTGCACCGGGATCACGTCGGTCAGCCCGGCATCGGTGTCGATATGGCCGCGGATCACGTTCAGGAAATCGACCAGCCCGCTGTCCTTCAGCCGCCGGGCAATCTCCAGCCCCTCGGCCGCGCCGATCCCGCCCGGCAACGCCTCGTCGGCGACATGGCGGATGCCGACGATGAAATCGGGGCCGACCCGGTCGCGGATCGCCCGCAGCACCTCCATCGACAGGCGCATCCGGTTGTCGAGATCGCCGCCCCAGGGCGGCTCCAGCGCATTGGTCAAGGGCGACCAGAACTGGTCGAGCAGATGGCCATAGGCCTCAAGCTCGATCCCGTCGAGCCCGGCCGCCTGCATCCGCTCGGCGGCATCGGCATAGTCGGCCACGATGCGGGCGATGTCCCAGTCCTCGGCGGTCTTGGGAAAGGCGCGGTGCGCGATCTCGCGGGCGGGCCCGGCCGAGACCACCGGCAGCCAGTCGCCCCGGTCCCAGCGGGTGCGGCGGCCCAGATGGGTCAGCTGGATCATCACCGCAGTGCCGTGCTCGTGGCAGTCGTCGGTCAGCCGTTTCATCCAGCCCACCACCTCGTCCTTCCAGGCGAGGATGTTGTTGAAGGCGGGCGGGCTGTCGCGCGAGACCGAGGCCGACCCCGCCGTCATGGTCAGCGCGACCCCGGCCCGGGCGCGTTCGACGTGATAGGCGCGGTAGCGGTCCTTGGGCAGGCCGTCCTCGGCATAGGCGGGCTCGTGCGCGGACAGGAAGATCCGGTTCTTCAGCGTCAGGTGGCGCAGCCGGAAGGGCGAAAGCAGGGGGTCGTTGGTCATCGGGCTCTCCGTCGGTCGCGCCGAGTGTTCCCCGCGCCGCAGCGTTCTGGCAAGCCGGACCGGGCTGCGCCGCTCGGCCGAATTGCGGGGCGGGGCGAAGTCGCCTAGGGATCGGGCATGTCCCCGTTGCGAAAGGCCGCCTCCGCATGACCGACCCGATCCGCACCACGCTTGACGTTCTTCTTGAGATTCTTGCGCCGCTCGAGGGGCGGTGCGTGCTCGATATCGGCTGCGGCCGGGGCGGGTTGGCCGGACCCTTCCGCGAGGCCGGTGCCGAGTGGCGCGGGCTCGAACCCTTCCCGCAGGCGGGCGGCGTGCCCGGCATCGACGTGGCCCAGGCCGAGGCCATGCCCTATCCCACGGGCGCCTTCGATGTCGCGGTCATCGTCAACGCGCTGCATCACATCCCGGTCGAGGGCATGGGCGACGCGCTGGCCGAGGCGGCGCGGGTGATCGCGCCCGAGGCACCGCTGGTGGTGATCGAGCCGCGCGTCGAGGGCGATCTGAGCCAGGTGATCGCGACCGTCGATGACGAGACCGGCATCCGCACGGCGGCGCAGGCCGCGCTTGATGCCGCGGTGGCCTCCGGGCTTCTGACCGAAACCCGCGCCTTCGACTATGTGCGGCGCGAGGTCTATGACGATTTCGACGCCTTCGTCGGCCGGATCTCGTCCTTCGCGCCTGAGCGCGGCGTGCTGACCGAGGATCTGACCGAGGCGCTGCGCGCGGCGTTTCTCGCGCGCGCAGGCCGTGAGGGCGCGGCCTTCACCCTGACCCAGCCGATGTCGGCGCGGTTGTTCCGGCGCGGTCCGGCGACAGGCTAGGGGCGCGCGCCGCCGCCCAGACCCCGCCCGCCAGAAGGTCGCCCACCACCGCGCGCAGGGTTTCGGCCACCGCCTCCTGGGCGCGGGTCACCGGGCGCGCGGCCGGCCGGATCAGCCAGGCCCCGCGCCAGAGCCCCGGCGCCGCGATCCGGCTGACGATCAGCGCGCGGGCCTCGGCCTCGGGCGCGACCGCGTGCCAGGGCAGCACCGAGGCGCCGAAGCCCGCCGCGACCAGGTTCTTGATATTGGCATAGGAATCGATCTCGACGGCCAGCTCCGGCGCAATCCCGTCGGTCGCGAGCCGCGCGTCGAGCATCCGGCGCAGCCCATGCGCCCGGCTCGGCAGCACCAGCGGCACGCCGTCAAGCGCGGCCAGCCCGATTTCCGGCGGGGCGGGCCAGTCGGGCGGCCAGAGCACGACCAGTTCCTCTTCCAGCAGCGGATCGCAAGCCAGACCCGGATCGGCGGGCGCCTCGTAAAGCACCGCCAGATCGACCCGGCCTTCGGACAGCCATCCGGCGACGAACCCGCTCATCGCCTCGGCGATCTGCAGCGTGATCCGCGGATAGCGCTCGCGCAGCGCCTCGATCAGCGGCACCGCCAGAAGCCCGCCGATGGTGCCGGTCAGCCCGATCGCGACCCGGCCCGAGGGGTCGGTCTCGAGCCCGCGGATCTCGGCCTCGGTCCGCGCGACCTCGTCGAGGATCGACCGCGCCCGCCGGGCCAGAAGCTCGCCCGCCTCGGTCGGCACCACCCCGGTCGGACGGCGCAGCAACAGCCGGGTGCCCAGCCGGTCCTCGAGGTTGCGGACATGCAGCGACAGCGCGGGCTGGGCCACGTTCAGCGTGCCCGCCGCCCGGGTGATCGACCCGCGTTCGACGATTTCCAGAAAATAACGAAGCTGCCGCAGATCCATGCCCGTGCCCGAAGGGTCCAGCCTCTCCCATATAAAAACCATATGGCAGTCAGGCAAAGAATATATTTGCATGATGGGGGGACGTGCGCATTTCTGGCTCAAATGCCTCAGGCAGGACCCTCCATGCAGACCGACCCCCATCAGGACATCCGCGACGCCATCCGCGCGCTGTGCGCGACCTTCCCGCCCGAGTATCACCGCCGGATCGATGCCGAGCGCGGCTATCCCGAGGCCTTCGTGCAGGCGCTGACCGAAGCCGGATGGATGGCGGCGCTGATCCCGGAAGAGTATGGCGGCTCGGGGCTGGGGCTGACCGAGGCTTCGGTGATCATGGAAGAGATCAACCGCTCGGGCGGCAATTCCGGCGCCTGTCACGGTCAGATGTACAACATGACGACGCTGGTCCGGCACGGCTCGGAAGACCAGCGCCGCCGCTACCTGCCGAAGATCGCGGCGGGCGAGCTGCGGTTGCAATCGATGGGCGTGACCGAGCCCACCACCGGCACCGACACCACCCGGATCAAGACCACGGCGGTGAAGAAGGGCGACCGCTATGTCATCAACGGCCAGAAGGTCTGGATCAGCCGGGTCCAGCATTCGGACCTGATGATCCTTCTGGCCCGCACGACGCCGCTGGCCGATGTCGCGAAGAAATCCGAAGGGCTGTCGATCTTCCTCGTCGATATCCGCGAGGCGATGGGCTCGGGCATGACGGTGCGGCCGATCCCCAACATGGTCAATCACGAGACCAACGAGCTGTTCTTCGACAATCTGGAAATCCCGGCCGAGAACCTGATCGGCGAGGAGGGGCAGGGGTTCAAGTACATCCTGACGGGGCTCAATGCCGAACGCACGCTGATCGCGGCCGAATGCATCGGCGACGGCTACTGGTTCACCGACAAGGTCAGCGCCTATGTGCGCGAACGCCAGGTCTTCGGCCGCCCCATCGGGCAGAACCAGGGCGTGCAGTTCCCGATTGCCGAGGCCTTCATCGAGGTCGAGGCCGCGAGCCTGATGCGGTTCGAGGCCTGCCGGATGTACGATGCCGGCCAGCCCTGCGGTGCCCAGGCCAACATGGCCAAGTATCTGGCCGCCAAGGCGTCGTGGGAGGCCGCAAATGCCTGCCTGCAATTCCATGGCGGCTTCGGCTTTGCCTGCGAATACGATGTCGAACGCAAGTTCCGCGAGACGCGGCTGTATCAGGTGGCGCCGATCTCGACCAATCTCATCCTCAGCTACGTGGCCGAACACGTGCTGGGCCTGCCGAGGTCGTTCTGATGCGCCCGCTCGAGGGGATCGAGGTGGTCGCGGTCGAACAGGCGGTGGCCGCGCCCTTCGCGACCGCGCGGCTGGCCGATGCGGGCGCCCATGTGATCAAGATCGAGCGGCCCGGCGGCGATTTCGCGCGCGGCTATGACGATGCCGCGGCCGGGCAGTCCAGCTATTTCGTCTGGCTCAACCGCGGCAAGGAGACCCGGACGCTGGATCTGGCCTCCGAGGCCGGGCGCGCGGCGCTGGCGGATCTGCTGGCCGGGGCCGATGTGCTGGTGCAGAACCTCAAGCCCGGCGCGCTGGCCCGGCTCGGGTTTTCCGACGCGGTGCTGGCGCGCGACTATCCGCGGCTGATCTCCTGCGCGATCTCGGGCTATGGCACCGAGGGGCCGCTGGCCGGGCGCAAGGCCTATGATCTGCTGATCCAGGCGGAATCGGGGCTGTCCTCGATCACCGGGGGGCCCGACGAACCGGCGCGGGTGGGGGTCTCGATCGTCGATATCGCGACCGGGGCCACGGCGCATGCCGCGATCCTCGAGGCGCTGATCCGCCGCGGCGTGACCGGGCAGGGGGCGCGGATCTCGGTCTCGATGTTCGACGTGATGGCCGAATGGCTGACCGTTCCGTTGCTGAACCACGAGGCCGGGCGCACGCCGGGTCGGGTCGGGCTCGCGCATCCCTCGATCGCGCCCTACGGCGTCTTTCATCCCGGCGATGGCCGCCCGATCCTGATCTCGATCCAGAGCGACCGCGAATGGCGCATGCTGGCCGAGCGCTTCCTCGACGCGCCCGGGCTGGGCACCGATCCGCGCTTTGCGACCAATGTGGCGCGGGTCCGGAACCGCGCCGAGACCGACCGGATCGTCGCCGAGGCCTTTGCCCGGCGCAGCGGCGCGGAGGCCGTGGCGGCCCTGGTCGCCGCCGACATCGCCTTTGCCTCGGTCAATGACATGGCCGGGCTTTCCAACCATCCGCATCTGCGCCGGATCGAGGTCGACAGCCCCAACGGCCCGGTCACGATGCCCGCGCCCGCCGCCCGGGTCGAGGGCGAGACGCGCAGCTTTGGCCCGGTGCCCGCCCTGAAACCCCGGGAGACCTGAATGGATCTCGATATCGAGCATCTGCGCGGCTGGATCGGCCGGGAGGAGACCGCGACCGAGCGGCTGACCCCCGATCTGGTCCGCCGCTTCGCCGCCACCTTCGACCGGACCTGGCCGCTGCAACCCGGCAACGAGGCGCCGCTTCTGATCCATTTCTGCCTGGCGCAGCCGACGGTGCCGGGCGCCGAGCTTGGCCCCGACGGCCATCCGGCGCGGGGCGGGTTCCTGCCGCCGGTGCCGCTGCCCCGGCGGATGTGGGCGGGGGGCGCGTTCCGCTTTCACACGCCGCTGCGGGTCGGGGACAGCGTCACCCGGCGGTCCACCATCGCCGATGTCACGCTGAAACACGGCCGTTCGGGGCCATTGCTGTTCGTGACGGTCGAGCACAAGATCCGCGCCCGCGGACGGCTCGCGCTGACCGAACGGCAGGATCTGGTCTATCGCGCCGCCGCCCCGTTCAGCCCGCCTGCGGCTGACCCGGCCGCGCAGGGCAGTTCGGTCCGGCGGCTGATGCCCGGGCCGGTGATGCTGTTTCGCTATTCGGCCCTGACCTTCAACGGCCACCGCATCCATTACGATGCCCCCTATGCGCGCGAGGTCGAGGGCTATCCCGGGCTCGTGGTGCATGGGCCGATGCAGGCGACGTTGCTTGTGCAATTCGCGGCCGATCTCAAGGGCAGCTGCCCGTCGCGCTTTGCTTTCCGCAGCGTCTCGACCGTGTTCGACACCGCCGAGATGGAGATGCATGCCAATTGCGAGGGCGACAGCCTGCGGCTCTGGACGGCGCAGGTGGGCGGCCCGGTCGCGATGGAGGCCACCGCAAGCTGGTAGCGCGGGGCCTTGGGCCCGGATGGTTCCGGCGTGGCCTGCGCGACAACAGGCCCGCGCGGCGGGGTCTTTCAAGTCCCTCCGGTCACAGAAGGCTGGCCATCGGCCGCCGGGCGCGGTAGCTGGCAGGAACGGCACCGCTGTCGCGGTCGCGCCGGGAGGCCAAAGGCGCCCGGCAGAGCGATAACGGCGCCTGCCGGGACGCTGCGAGTCCCCCCGCCGAGGATTGGCGGTGTCGCTGCGCCCCGGAAAATGCTAGAACGGAATACAACCGGAACGGGAGCAAGGTGAAGCCTTGACCGAGGACCGCACGCCCGAGACCGGCCTTGCCGGCACCTGGGCCCGCCTGCGCGCGGGCTTTCCCTATCTCCTGGCCGCCGGCCTTTTCGTCCTGGGGCTGGTGGCGCTTTACAAGCTGCTGGCGGCGGTCAATTTCGCCGATGTGGTGGCGCAGGTCCGCGCCACGCCCTGGTCGACGGTGGGTCTGGCGCTGGCGGCGACGGCGGCCAGCTATATCTCGCTGGTGGGCTATGACTGGTCGGCGCTGCGCTTCATCGGCAAGCCGCTGAAGTTTCCCGTGGTGCTGGCGGGCGGGTTCATGGCCTATGCCTTCGGCAACACCATCGGGCTGTCGGCGGTGTCGGGCGGGGCGGTGCGCTGGCGGGTCTATTCGGCGCTGGGGCTCGACGGCTACGATGTGGCCGCGGTCTCGACCTTCGCGGCGGTCTCGTTTGGGGTGGCGGCGACGGTGGTCGGGCTGGGCGCGCTGGCGGTTCATCCGGGCGCGCTGGCTGCGGTGCTGCCGCTTGCGCCCGGCACGGTCCGCATGCTGGCGCTGGCCGGTGTGGCGCTGATCGCGCTGCCGCTTTTGTGGGCCTCGCTGCGGCAAGGCTGCGTGAAACTCGGCCGCTTCACCTTGCGCGCGCCGGCGCCGGGGGATCTGGCGGCGCAGATCGTCTTTTGCCTGGGCGATATCGGCTTCGCCGCCGCGACGCTTTATCTGCTGATGCCGGCGAACGATCTGGGCTTTGCCACCTTTCTCGCGCTCTTTGCCGCCGCGACCATGGCCGGGGTGCTGAGCCACGTGCCGGGGGGCGTCGGTGTCTTCGAGGCGGTGATGATCGCCGCGATGCCGGCCACGGCCCCGGTCGAGGCGGTGGCGGCCTCGCTTTTGCTTTACCGGCTGATCTATTTCCTCGTGCCGTTCAGCGTGGCCCTGCTGGCGCTGGCCAGCTACGAGCTGTTCCGCTCGGCCGGCGCGCATCTGCCGCGTGGCCAGTGGGGGCGGGCGGTCGCGGCCGCCGATCCGGGCTTTCGCGCGGTCGAGGGGATCGCGCCGCTGGTGCTGGGCACGATGATCCTGGGCGCCGGGCTCTGGATGAGCGTCTCGTCGATCCTGCCGCCCACGACCGAGGCCGCCCGCGCCGCCGAGGCGCTGTTCCCGCTGCCCTTCATCGAGGGCTCGGCCCTGGCCTCGAGCGTGATCGGGGCGGCGCTGGTGCTGCTGTCCTTCGGGGTGATGCGTCGCGCGCTGGCGGCTTTCTGGCTGGCGCTGGTGGTGATGGAGACCGGCGCGGCGGTGGCGCTGATCCAGGGCGTCGATCTGGACCGGGCGGTGTTTCTTGCGGCGGGCGCGCTGTTGTTGCTGCCGTTCCGCCATGCCTTCCACCGCCACACCATGCTGAGCCACGCGACGCTGACGCCCGCCTGGGTCGCGCTGATCGTGGCGCTGATCGCGGGCTTCGGCTTCGTGCTGTTCTTCGCCCACAAGCAGACCCCTTATGCGCATGAGCTCTGGTGGCAGTTCGCGGTCAACGAACGCGCGCCGCGCGCGCTGAGGGCGGTTCTGCTGGGCAGTCTCGTGCTGGGGCTCGGGGCGCTTCTGATGCTGTTGCGCGCGCCCCGCGTGGTGCCCGACCCGCCCGATGCCGAGGATCTGGCCGCCGCGGCGCGGATCGCGGGGGGCGGCGACAACCCCGATGCGGGCTTTGCGCTGACCGGCGACAAGTCGATCCTCGTCTCGGACGATGGCCGCGCCTTCGTGATGTTCGCGGTCTCGGGCCGGTCCTGGATCGCCTATGGCGGCCCGGTCGGCCCCGCCGACGCCGCCGAGGACGTGGCCTTCGCCTTCGTCGACGCCGCCCGGCGCGAGGGCGCGCGCCCGGCCTTCTACGAGGTGCGTGCGGCCGATGTGCCGATCATGCTGGATCTGGGGCTGTCGCTGCACAAGATGGGCGAAGAGGCGATGGTCGATCTCACCCGGTTCTCGCTGGAAGGCTCGGCGCGCAAGAAGCTCAGGACAACCCATTCGCGGGCGCTGCGCGACGGGCTGTCGCTCGACTGGACAGAACCGCCCCACGCGGCCCCGCTTCTGGCCGAGCTGGGCGCCGTGTCGGATGCCTGGCTTGCGGCCAAACGCGCCCATGAAAAGGGGTTCTCGGTCGGGCGGTTCGATCCGGGCTGGCTGAACCGCTGGCCGGTGGCGACGGTGCGCCACGAGGGCCGGGTCGTGGCCTTTGCCAATGTGCTGGTCACCGACAGCCGGACCCAGGCCAGCATCGACCTGATGCGCCAGGTCGAGACCGCGCCGCCCGGCACGATGGAGTTTCTCTTCACCGCGCTGATGCTGCGGCTGAAGGACGAGGGCTATGGCGCCTTCTCGCTGGGCATGGCGCCGCTGTCGGGGCTGAGCCCGGAACGCAGCCGCAGGCTGTGGGACCGGTTCGGCGCGCTGATCTACCGGCACGGGCGGAGCTTTTACAATTTCGAAGGCCTGCGCGCCTTCAAGGCCAAGTTCGACCCCGACTGGCGGCCGCGCTATCTGGCGGCGCCTTCGGCGCTGCCGCCCCTGCTGACGCTGGCCGATGCCGCGCGGCTGATTGGCGGGCGTGCCGACCGGCGCAGCGCCGAGCGGCGCGGCAGCGACCGCCGGCACGAGGCCTGAGGCGCGTCCGGCAGGACATCTTCCCGCGGCCCGGAGGACCTTCCCCTTGGGGAAGGTTCGATTCGGGACGGTCCCGGACGCCGCTCGGGTGGCATTCCATTTCAGCACATGGCGCCAGACTGATCGAATTTAAGGCAATTGCCGGTTTTGGGGGCTGAATCCCGCCCCCTTGCGCCTGCCGTCCCGGACCCTCTCGGGCACAGTGGCCCCGGGACAGGGCGGCGGGGACCGCCCTTGGAACGCAACAAGGAGGTCCAAGGTGCTTGGAATAAAGAAAAGTTTCTCTGCGCTGATGCTGACGGCCGGGCTGCTTTCGGCGCAGACGGCGCTGGCGCAGGGCACGCTGCGCATCGGCATGACCGCGGCCGACATTCCGCTGACCACCGGCCAGACCGACCAAGGCGGAGAGGGCATGCGGTTCATGGGCTACACGGTCTACGACTCGCTGATCGAGTGGGACCTGACCTCGGCCGACAAGCCCTCGACCCTGATCCCGGGGCTGGCCACCGAATGGGCGGTCGATGCCGAGGACAAGACCAAGTGGATCTTCAAGATCCGCGAGGGCGTCAAGTTTCATGACGGGTCCGACTTCACCGCCGAAAGCGCGGTCTGGAACCTCGACAAGCTGCTGGACGACACGTCCGAACAATACGACCCGCGCCAGGCGGCGCAGGGCAAGTCGCGGATCCCGGCGGTCGCGAGCTACCGCGCCATCGACCCGCTGACGCTGGAAATCACCACCAAGGCCCCCGACGCCACGCTGCCCTATCAGCTGGCCTGGATCCTGATGTCGTCGAAGGCCAACTGGGAGGCTCATGGCAAGGACTGGGAACAGGTCGCCATGGAGCCCTCGGGCACCGGCCCCTGGAAGCTTGAGGAATTCGTGCCGCGCGAGCGCGCCGAGATGGTGCCCTTCGCCGAATACTGGGACGAGACCCGGGTGCCGAAGCTCGACAAGATGGTGCTGATCCCGCTGCCCGAACCGAACGCGCGCTCGGCCGCTCTTCTGTCGGGACAGGTCGACTGGATCGAGGCGCCCGCGCCCGACACCATCCCGGCGATGACCGCGAACGGCTTCGTGATCTCGTCGAACGCCTATCCGCATAACTGGACCTGGCACCTGTCGCGGCTGGAGGGGTCGCCCTGGAACGACATCCGCGTGCGCAAGGCCGCGAACCTGGCCATCGACCGCGAGGGCATGGGCGCGCTTCTGGGCGGGCTGATGGTGCCCGCCAAGGGCTTCCTGCCGCCCGGATCGCAATGGTTCGGCAAGCCCAGCTTCGATGTGCGCTATGACCCCGACGAGGCCAGGCGCCTGCTGGCCGAGGCGGGCTACGGCCCCGACAAGCCGCTGAAGGTCAAGGCGCTGATCTCGCCCTCGGGGTCGGGCCAGATGCTGCCGCTGCCGATGAACGAATACATCCAGCAGAACCTGGCCGAGGTCGGCATCGATGTCGAGTTCATGGTGGTCGAGTGGAACCAGATGATCAATCTGTGGCGCGCGGGGGCCGCCGATCCGGCGGTCGAGGGCAGCCAGTCGATCAACTTCACCTACTTCATCCAGGACCCGTTCACCGGGCTGATCCGGCACCTGTCCTGCGACCTGATCGCGCCGAACGGCACCAACTGGGGGCATTACTGCGACCCCGGGATGGAAGAGCTGTTCAGCCAGATCCGCAACACCTTCGATCCGGCCGAACAGGACGAGGTGATGCGGCGCACGCATGAGAAATTCGTCGATGACGCGCTGTTCCTGATGGTGACCCATGACGTGGCGCCGCGCGCGATGAGCCCGAAGGTCAAGGGCTTCGTGCAGGCGCAGAACTGGTACCAGAACTTCTCGTCGATCACGATGGAGTAAGGGCCCGTCCGGGTCCGGCGCCCCCGCCGCCCGCGCGCGGCGGGGCCGTTTCCGAAGGAGAAGACCTTTCATGTTCAGCTATTTTCTGAGGCGGCTGATCCTCGTGCTGCCGGTCGCGTTCGGCGTTTCGGTGATCTGCTTCCTGCTGGTGCAGATCGCGCCCGGCGACCCGCTGACCGCGATCATGCCGGTCGATGCGACCGCCGAGGAACAGGCGGCGATGCGCGCGGCCTACGGGCTCGACCGGCCGCTGCCGGTGCAATATGCGATCTGGGTCGGCAATCTCGCGCAGGGCGACATGGGCCGTTCGATCGCGACCGGTCGCCCGGTCGCGGGCGAGGTCTTCGGTGCGGTGCAGAATTCGCTGCTGCTGGCCGTCAGTGCCGCCGTCATCGCCTTTCCCATCGGCATCTTTCTGGGCTTCCTCGCGGGCTATTTCCGCGACACCGCGCTCGACAAGGCGGTGACGGCGGTGTCGATCGCGGGCGTGTCGGTGCCCAACTACTGGCTCGGGATCGTCCTGGTGATCATCTTCTCGGTCAATCTCGGCTGGCTGCCCTCGATGGGGGCGGGGCCGGGCGGCTCGCGCGACTGGTCCTGGAACTGGGAGCATATGCGCCATCTGGTCCTGCCCGCGGTGACGCTGTCCGTCGTGCCCATCGGCATCGTCGCCCGCACCGTGCGGGCGCTGTCGGGCGACATTCTCAGCATGGATTTCGTGCAGGCGCTTTACGCCAAGGGCATGAGCCGGCTCGACGTGCTGATCCATGTGGGCCGCAATGCCGCCGCGACCGCGCTGTCGGTGATGGGGCTGCAGCTGGGGTACCTCCTGGGCGGGTCGATCCTGATCGAGACCGTGTTCAACTGGCCGGGCTCGGGCTTTCTGCTGTCGAACGCCATCTTCCAGCGCGACCTGCCGCTGTTGCAGGGCACGATCCTGGTGCTGGCGCTGTTCTTCGTTGCCGTGAACCTCATCGTCGACGTGGCCCAGGCCGCCATCGACCCGCGGATCAAGAGGAGCTGAGCCGATGGCGCTGACCGAAACCCTAGAGCCGGTTCAGACCCCAGAGGCGCGCAAGGGCTACTGGGCGGGCGTGGCGCAGCGGCTGGCCCGCGACCCGGTCTCGATGCTGTGCCTCGCGGTCGTCGCGGCGCTGATCCTGGCCGCGATCTTCGCGCCGTATCTCGGGCTGGCCGATCCCTACAAGGGCTCGATGATCGCGCGGCTGAAGCCCATCGGCACGCCGGGCCATCTGCTTGGCACCGACGAACAGGGCCGCGACATGCTGGCCCGGCTGATCCATGGCGGGCGGCTGACGCTGTTCATCGGGCTGATGCCGGTGGTCTTCGCCTTCTTCATCGGCTCGACCCTCGGGATCGTCGCGGGCTATGTCGGCGGCCGGCTCAACACCCTCATCATGCGGGTGGTCGATGTCTTCTTCGCCTTCCCCTCGGTGCTGCTGGCCATCGCCATTTCGGGGGCGCTGGGGGCGGGGATCGTCAATTCGCTGGTCTCGCTGACCATCGTCTTCGTGCCGCCCATCACCCGCGTCGCCGAGGCGGTGACCTCGGGCGTCCGGAGCCTCGACTATATCGACGCGGCGCGGGCCACAGGGGCCAGTGCGCTGACGGTGATCCGGGTCCATGTGATCGGCAACGTGCTGTCGCCGATCTTCGTCTATGCCACGTCGCTGACCAGCGTCTGCATGATCCTCGCGGCGGGTCTCTCGTTCCTCGGGATCGGCGTCCGCCCGCCCGAACCAGAATGGGGCCTGATGCTGAACACGCTGCGCTCGGCGATCTATGTCAATCCGTGGCTCTCGGCGCTGCCGGGGGTGATGATCTTCGTCACCTCGCTGTGCCTCAACCTGCTGAGCGACGGCGTGAGGAGTGCGATGAATGTCCGCGACTGAGCTTTACGACCGGCTGCCCGACCGGGGCGGGCCGGGCCAGCCGCTGCTGACGGTGCGGGGCCTGAGGAAATACTTTCCGATCCGGGGCGGCATCCTCGGGCGCACCCGCGCGATGGTGCAGGCGGTCGACGGCGTGTCCTTCGAGGTCCGCAAGGGCGAGACGCTGGGCATCGTCGGCGAATCCGGCTGCGGCAAATCCACCACGGCGCGGCTGGCGGTCGGGCTGATCGACCGCGACGAGGGCGACATCATCTTCGACGGCGACGCGTTGGGCGACACGCTGAGCCTGCGCGAGCTGCGCCGCGGCATCCAGATGGTGTTTCAGGACAGCTATGCCTCGCTGAACCCGCGGCTGACCATCGAGGAGTCGGTGGCCTTCGGCGCCCGGGTGCAGGGCCTTTCGGACCCGATGGGACGCGCGCACGGGCTGCTGGCGCGGGTGGGGCTTGATCCTGCGCGCTTTGCCCAGCGTTATCCGCACGAGCTGTCGGGCGGCCAGCGGCAGCGCGTGAACATCGCCCGGGCGCTGGCGATGTCGCCCCGGCTGGTGGTGCTGGACGAGGCGGTCTCGGCGCTGGACAAGTCGGTCGAGGCGCAGGTGCTGAACCTGCTGTCCGACCTGCGCGCCGAATTCGGGCTGACCTATATCTTCATCAGTCACGACCTGAACGTGGTGCGCTATATCTCGGACCGGGTGCTGGTGATGTATCTGGGCGAGGTGGTCGAGGTCGCCCCGGTCGATGCCATCTGGGCGCGGCAGGCCCATCCCTACACCCGCTCGCTGTTCTCGGCGATGCCCTCGATGGACCCGGACAACCGGACCGAGGAGCCGCCCCTGACCGGCGATCCGCCAAACCCCATCGACCCGCCCGAGGGCTGCAGGTTTCACACCCGCTGTCCCTTCGCGGCGACGCTGTGCGGGCGCAAGGTGCCCAAGCTTCGCAAGATCGGCGCGGATGGCCACCTGGCCGCCTGCCACCTGCATGACCCTGCGTCCGGCCATCCCAAGGCGGGGAAGATCGCATGACCGACAAGCTGCTTGAAATCGACCATCTGACGGTGCGCTTCAAGGGCGCGCGCACGGTCCATGCCATCAACGACCTGTCGCTGTCGCTGGGTCCGGGCGAGACGCTGGCGCTGCTGGGCGAAAGCGGCTCGGGCAAAAGCGTGACGCTGAAGGCGCTGTTGCGGCTTCTGCCGCCGAAACGGACCGAGATCGAGGGCGACATTCGCGTCGGGGGCACCGACATCCTGCGGCTTTCCGGCCGGTCGCTGCAGCGCTATCGCGGCGGCGACGTGTCGATGGTGTTTCAGGAACCGGCGCTGGCGCTGGACCCGGTCTATACGGTGGGCGCCCAGATCGCCGAGACGGTGATGCGCCACAAGGGCGTCAGCCGGTCCGAGGCGATGGAGGTCGCTCTGGACATGTTGAAGCGGGTCAAGATCCCGTCGCCCGAGCGGCGGCTGCAGAACTACCCGCATGAATTGTCGGGCGGCATGCGCCAGCGGGTGATGATCGCGCTGGCTCTGGCCTGCCGTCCGCGGCTTTTGCTGGCCGACGAGCCGACAACGGCCCTTGACGCCACCGTCCAGATCCAGATTCTGCTTTTGTTGCGCGAGCTTCAGAAGGAATTCGGAATGGGGGTGATCTTCGTCACCCACGATATCGGTGTGGCGGTGGAAATCTCGGAACGGATCGCGGTGATGTATGCCGGCCAGATCGTCGAGGAGGGCACCACCCGCGAGATCATCAAGGACCCGCGTCACCCCTATACGCGCGGTCTTCTGGCGGCAAACCTGCACGATGTGGCACGGGGGGAGCGGCTGGCCGCGATCCCGGGCGCGCCGCCCGCGCTGGATACCCGGCCTGCCTCCTGTTCCTTCGCGCCGCGCTGTGCGCTGGCCGGACCCGATTGCCGGGCCGGGCTGCCGCCTGTCGTGACCCCTGCGCCGCGGCGCCGCGTGGCCTGTCTGCGCGCCGACGAGGCCGTTCCTGCCGAGTGACCGGATGCTGATCGAAGAAGATGCCTATCATGCCTTCATGCCCTATCCCGCCGTGCCGGTGGACAATGCCCCCCATGGGCCGCTGTCCGGGCTGACGCTGGCGGTCAAGGATCTGTTCGATGTCCGGGGCTATCGCACCGGCTGCGGCTGTCCGCTGAAACTGGCCGCGAGCCCCGAGGCCGAGACCACCGCCCCGGCCGTCCGGCGGCTGCTGGAGGCGGGGGCGCGCTTCGTCGGCAAGACCCATACCGACGAGCTGGCCTGGGCGCTTTACGGCATGAACCCCCATTTCGGCATCCCGGTGAACCCGAAGGCCCCCGACCGCATCCCGGGCGGGTCCTCGTCGGGCTCGGCCGTCGCCGTCGCGGCGGGGCTGGCCGATATCGCGCTTGGCACCGATACCGGCGGATCGGTCCGGGCCCCGGCAAGTTTTTGCGGCACCTGGGGGCTTCGGCCGACCCATGACCGGGTGCCGCTGGCGGGCGCGATGGCGCTGGCACCCAGCTACGACACCGCCGGGCTGTTCGCGCGGGACGGCGCGACGCTTCTGGCCGCGGCCGGGGCGCTGATGGACCCCGACCCGGTGCCGCTGCCCGAGATACCCGATCTGCTCTGGCCCGCCGACATGGTGGCCCAGCTTGACGAGGCGCCGCGCGCGGTGCTGGAGGCGGCCTTCGGCACCATGCCCTCGCGCGAGGTCGAGGTGTATCCCGAGGGCGCGGACGCGGCCTATGCCGCCTACCGGGTGACCAACGGCGCCGAGGCGCGCGAGACGGTTCTGCCGTTCATCCGCCGCTCGGGCATGCCGCTGGCGCGCGGGATCGACGGGCGCGTGGCGGCGGCCGCCGCGCTGGAGGAGGCCGAGATCGACAAGGCCCGCGCCACCCGTCATGCCTTTGCCGCCCATCTCGAGGAACTGCTGGTCGATGCCGTCCTGCTGGCGCCCGCGGTCCATGCGGCCCCCTTCGCGCTTGACGCGCCGGACGAGGTCTTGGAGGGCTTCCGCCATGACGCGATGCGGCTGCTCTGCGTCGCGGGGCTGGCCGGGCTGCCGCAGGTGGTGCTGCCCGCGGGCATGGTCGAGGGCGCGCCTTACGGGGTGTCGCTGATCGGGCCGCGCGGGTCGGACCTGTCGCTGGTCGCGCTGGCCCGGCGGCTGGCGCCCGAGCCGCATCCATGACCGCCTGTCCGGTCGAAGCACGGCTGCGAGAGCTGGGCCACAGTCTGCCCGACAGCGCGCCGTCGCGGGCGATGTTCCTGCCGGGCAAGCTCAGCGGCAACCTGCTGTTCCTGTCGGGTCAGATCTGCGAATGGGAGGGCGTCCCGCGCTATTTCGGCCCGGCCGATGACAGTCTGGATCTGGCCGAGGCGCAGGCGGCGGCGCGGATCTGCGCGCTGAACCTTCTGTTCTCGATCCGCGCCGTGGTGGGCTCGCTCGCCCGGGTGCGCGAGATCGTGCGGGTCGGGGGCTTCGTCTCGGCGCGGCCGGGCTTCGAGGCCGGGCCGATGGTCGTCAACGGCGCCTCGCAGCTTTTCATCGACCTCTGGGGGACGGCCGGTCAGCATGCCCGGACGGCGGTCTGCGTGGCTTCGCTGCCCGCCAATGCGCTGGTCGAGATCGACGCGGTGGTCGAGATCGCCTGAGACCGGTTCGCGGCCTAGCCGCCGGTATGGCTCATGTGGCGGCTGACCTGACCGTCGGCGCGCTGGCGCGAATAGTCGAAATCGTGGCCCTTGGGTTTGGCGGCAATGGCTTCGCGGATCGCCCCGATCAGCGCGCCGTCATCGCCCGGATGGGCCCGCAGCGGCGCGCGCAGATCGGCGCGGTCTTCCTGACCGAGGCACATGTAAAGCTCGCCGGTGCAGGTCACCCGCACCCGGTTGCAGCTTTCGCAGAAGTTATGCGACAGCGGCGTGATGAAGCCGATCTTCTGCCCGGTCTCGGCCAGCCGCACATAGCGCGCGGGTCCGCCGGTGCGTTCGGCCAGATCGACCGTGGTGAAGCGGTCTTCCAGCCGCGCGCGCACGTCGCGCACCGACCAGTACTGATCGACCCGGTAGTCGTTGCCCAGATCGCCCATCGGCATGACCTCGATGAAGGTCAGGTCCATGTCTTGGGCGGCACACCAGTCGACCAGATCGAACAGTTCGTCCTCGTTGAAGCCCTTCAGCGCGACGGTGTTGATCTTGACCCGGAGCCCCGCGGCCTGCGCCGCCTCGATCCCGCGCCGGACCTGATCGAGCCGGCCCCAGCGGGTGACGCGGGCGAACTTGTCGGGATCGAGCGTGTCGAGGCTGACATTGACCCGCCGCACCCCGGCCTCCCACAGCGCCGCGGCGTGCTTTTCCAGCTGCGAGCCGTTGGTCGTGACAGTCAGCTCGTCCAGCGCGCCGCTGTCCAGATGCCGCCCCATGGCACGGAAGAAGGTCAGGATGTCGCGGCGGACCAGCGGCTCGCCGCCGGTGATCCGGAGCTTCCGGACCCCGAGCCCGATGAAGGCCGAACAGAGCCGGTCGAGCTCTTCCAGCGTCAGCAGGTCCTTCTTGGGCAGGAAGGTCATGTTCTCGGCCATGCAATAGACACAGCGGAAGTCGCAGCGGTCGGTGACCGACACACGCAGATAGGTGATGGCGCGGGCGAAGGGGTCGATCAGGGGCGGCTGCTGCATCATGTCGCAGAAGGTAAGGGCAGGGGGTGCGCGCGGCAAGCACCTTTCGGGGGCCGCGCGAAGCCGCTAGGCTGGGGCGCGATGCTGGGATCGAGGAGATCGCCGATGCGGCGTGCAGACGGAACGACCCGGGGCCTGACGGCCGCCAGAAAACTGGGACCGGGTTTGGGACTGGCTCTGGTGCTGGCCGGGTGCAACGGCGCCGGAACGCCGCTTGGCGACGGTGCCGCGCCGCCCGCCGAGGAGATCCCGGCCGATCCCGGCGCGCCGCTTTCGGCGCTTGGGACCCTGCCGACCGACGGGGTCCCCGAGGCCACCGGTCCCGAGGCCGGGGCGGCTGCCGGGTCGGACGCGGTGCCGCCCGCCCCTTCCGGGCTGGCCGAGGCCACCGCACCGGTCTTCGGGCTTGAACGCGAGCTGGGCGTGACGACCGCCTCGCTGGGCGATCCGAACGAGGCGGGGTTCTGGGCGGTGACGCCGCTGGTCGACGAGACCCGGCGCGGCCGTCTGGCCGATCCGGTCTCGGGCGCCAGCGCGCAGGTCGAGCTGAGGCCCAGCGACAGTTCGCCCGGGGCGGGCACGCGGGTCTCGATGCAGGCGCTGCGGGCGCTGGGGCTGCCGCCGATCTCGCTGACCAATCTCAAGGTCTACGTGTCGGAATAGGCCCCGGCGAGTCCCGGCCGATTCTTTGACGAAGGCGGGCTTGCGAAACGGTCCGGCCGAATGGCGTGCATTGTTTTGGCAAAATTCTGTCGCGGTCGCCGGTTTCGTCAGACAGGCCGATCCGGAGCGTGCCGGATCGCGGCGGATCATCGTTTCCGGTTCGCCGGGTTTTCCTGGCGTGCCGCCGCCGAACCGCCCTCATCGTTTCCGGTTTCGCCGGTAAACCCCCGGGGCTTGCGCGGTTCTGGACCACCTGCTGCGGGGCGGGGACAGGGCCATGCCTTCTTTAGGCCATACTCCGCCGTAGCGCCCCAAGGCGTCCCGGGTTAAGGTTTTGTCAACCGATCCGGGGGCGGTCGGGCGGCTGTGCGGGGGCTTGGCCGATCGCGGGGCGGGACGTGCGTGGGACCGGCAAATCGGGTCGGCCGGCGCCGATCCAACCAGGGCAGCTCGGGTCGCCTGCGTCCCGTGCGCGTTCCGCAGGCGATTGCGCCACTGGTTTAGGCCGTGGCCCCGCGACAGATGAAATCCAGGCTCTTGCGCCCGGAGCGTTTCCCCTGCAAAACGTCGCACCCGCTGGACAGGTGCCGATGCAGACGGCACGATCCGGCGGCGCGCGTGAGAACCCGGGGAAAGAAAATGTCCGACGAGTCCGAGGCCTGGCACATGATGCCGGTGGCGATCCTGGCAATCCTCTGGAACCTTGCCGGATGCGCCGATTACGTGATGACGCAATATGGCGTGGCGCCGTATCTTCAGCTTTTCACCCAGACGCAGGCCGCCTATTTCACCTCTGTTCCCGCCTTTGTCGACGGCGCCTGGGCGGTCGCGGTCTGGGGCGGTCTGCTCGGCGCGGTGCTGCTGTTTCTCAGGGTCGGCGCGGCGCCCTGGGTGCTGGGCTTCTCGGCCCTGGGGATGACCACGGCGGCGGTCTGGCTGATCGGCTTCGCGACGCCCGGCCTGACCGAGGTCGCAGGCTATTTCGGCGACGCGATGATCGCCGGGGCGGCGGCGATGGCGATCCTGTTCTATGCCTATGCCCGCCGGATGCGGGTTCTGGGCGAGCTTTAGCGCCCCGCCCGGGCGCGCCAGTCGGTCCAGTCCTCGGGCGTGTCGAGATCGGTGACGGCGCGTCCGCCCGGCAGGGCCAGCCTGCGCACCGTCTCGCGGGCCAGCAGGTCGCGCCCGCCGACATCGCCCGCCACCGTTTCAAGCGCGGGGAAAAGCCGTGCCGGAAAGACCACCGGATGGCCCGGGCGGCCGTCCTCGGCGGTGGCGCGCAGGCAGCTGTCTGGGGCCTCGGCGAAGCTCTCGATCAGGCGGAGGAGATCCTCCGTCTCGATCTCGGGCAGGTCGGGCAGCATCACCATCAGCCCGCGCGCGCCTGCGGCGGCTGCGGCCTCGGCCCCGGCGCGCAGCGAGGCCGCCATGCCCTCGGCCGGGTCGACATGGGTGACCCTGAGGCGCGGCAGCCCGTCCAGCTGTTCGGCTCTGGGACCGCCCGCATGGCGGGGCAGGGTGACCAGAACCGGGGCGCCGCTGGCCCCGGCCCGGCGGGCCTGACGGCGCAAGAGCGCCTCGCCGTCGACCGTCTCGAGCAGCTTGTCCCGCCCGCGCATCCGCGACGAGGCGCCGGCGGCGGGCATGAGGATCAGGATGTCGGTCATCTTGGCCGGTCCCCCTCTTTGTGAACGGCCTGCCGCCCCCGCGCGGCCGCCGTCAAGGTCATGAAACCCGACTGCTCCGCTGCGGTCCGTGACGGTAACAAAGATTAACGACCGGGCCGAAGACGGAGGAGATGCCGATGGGCAGACGGGTCATGCGGGCGCTGTGCGCTCTGGTACTCATCCTAGGGGCAGGGGAGGCTCTGGCGCAAGGGCAGGGACGGGTGACGCCTCTGACGCCGACGGCGCGGCTGCTTTTGCTGGCCCCGCCGCCGGTGCAGCCGGTCTATTGCTGCAAGGTCTGCAGCAAGGGCAAGGCCTGCGGCGACAGCTGCATCAGCCGCAGCCGGTCCTGCCATGTGGGGTCCGGCTGCGCCTGCGACGGCTAGCGCGGGGCCTAGCGTTCGGGGATCAGCCCGCGCGGGCTGAAGCGCAGCACCACCAGCAGCACCACCCCCATGGTCAGGAGCCGCATATGCGCGACGCTGTCCAGAAGATGCGTCTTCAGCGCCGAGCCGTCGGCCATGCCCGAGGTGATCACGCCCATCAGCCAGGCGCCCAGGGGTTCCACCTGCACCCAGAGGAACCAGATCAGGAAGCCGCCCAGCACCGAGCCCCAGTTGTTGCCCGACCCGCCGACGATCACCATCACCCAGATCAGGAAGGTAAAGCGCAGCGGCTGGAACGAGCTGGGGGTGAGCTGGCTGTCATAGGTGATCATCATCGCGCCTGCGAGCCCGCAGATGGCCGAGCCGAGGATGAAGATCTGCAGATGCCGGCGGGTGACGTCCTTGCCCATGGCGGCGGCGGCGGTCTCGTTGTCGCGGATCGCGCGCATCATCCGGCCCCAGGGCGATTTCAGCGCCTTCTCGCAGAGCCAGAGCAGGACCACCAGCACCAGGGCGAAGAGCCCCGCATACAGCAGCTTGACGAAGATGGTCGAGGCGGTCAGCGGGTCCAGCCCAAGGTCCTGCGCGCGGGCGACGAATTCGGCGCTCGATTGCAGATCGACCTCGTAGGGCACGGGGCGCGGGATGCCGTTGACGTTCTTGACGCCGCGGCTCAGCCAGTCCTCGTTCTTCAGGACCGCGATGATGATCTCGGCGATGCCGAGCGTCGCGATGGCCAGATAGTCCGACCGAAGCCCCAGCGCGGTCTTGCCGATCACCCAGGCCGCCCCCGCCGCCAGCAGGGCGCCGACCGGCCAGCCGATCAGCACCGGCAGGCCGAGCCCGCCCAGATAGCCGGTCGCGGCCGGGTCGATGGCCTCGATCGCCTCGACCGCCGGATCGAAGATCGCGCGATAGAGAAAGAAGCCCGCGATGAGCCAGAGGATCATGGCGATCCCGCGCAGACGGCCCTTGCCCAGCTTTCGCCAGATCGCGATGGCCCCGGCAATGACGCCGAGCCCGACGGCCAGCCCGGCCCAGACGCGGACGCCGCCCGCGGCCCAGGCCTCGGGCACCGGCGGCATCGCGATCAGCACCACGGCCAGACCGCCCAGCGCCGAAAAGCCCATGACACCGATGTTGAAGAGCCCGGCATAGCCCCATTGCAGGTTGACCCCCAGCGCCATCACCGCCGAGATCAGCCCGTAATTCAGGATGAAGAGCGCGGCGTTCCAGCTTTGCAGAAAGCCCGTGCCCGCGATCAGAAGGGCCACCAGCGCGAAAAGCGCCCGGTCACGCATGGTCATATGGATTTCCCCCGGAAAAGCCCCGTCGGCCGGAACAGCAGCACGATCACCAGGATCACGAAGCTGACCGCGAACTTGTAGTCGGTGCTCAGAAGCTGCACGAGCCCGTCAGGCGCCAGATTGTCGGGCAGGGTATAGGTCAGCACCTTCTTCCAGGCATAGGTGACCATCACCTCGGAATAGGCGATCAGGAAGCCGCCCGCGATGGCGCCCAGCGGGCTGCCGATGCCGCCGACGATGGCCGAGGCGAAGATCGGCAGCAGAAGCTGGAAGTAGGTGAAGGGCTTGAACGACTTGTCGAGCCCGTAGAGCACGCCCGCGATGGTCGCCAGCGCCGCCACGATGATCCAGGTGATCGCCACCACGCGTTCGGGGTTGATCCCCGACAGCAGCGCCAGATCCTCGTTGTCGGAAAAGGCCCGCATCGACTTGCCGGTGCGGGTATAGGTCAGGAACCAGAAGAGCAGCGCCACCACGATGACCGCCGTGACGATGGTCAGCCCCTGGGTGCTGCGGATCGCCAGCCCCTCGGAGAGGCCCGTCATCTTGCGGAACTCGCCCGCGGTGACGATGAAGCGCTCGCCATCGGCGAAGTTCTGTTCGCCCGGCCCGATGATGATCCGGACGATGCCGTTGAGGATGAACATCACCCCCATCGAGACGATGACCAGGATCACCGGCTTGGCGCGCTGCTGCCGGTAGAAGCGATAGACCAGCCGGTCGGTGCCCAGCACCATCAGCGCGGTCCCGGCGATCCCGAAGGGCAGGGCCAGCAGGGCCGTGGGCAGCGGCCCGAACGAGACCCCGGCCGCCTGCAACGCCCAGGTGACGAGGATCGTGACCATGGTCCCGAAGGCCATGGTGTCGCCATGGGCGAAATTCGAAAAGCGCAAGACGGCATAGATCAGCGTGACCCCCAGCGCCCCCAGCGCAAGCTGGGCGCCGTAGGCGGTGGCCGGGACCAGCACGAAATTGGCGAAAGCCACAAGGGCATTGAGGAAATCCATCACTCGCAGGTCCCGATATAGGTCGTTGAAACCGGCCCCTCGGCCGAATGAACGGTGTAGCGCGCGGCGGGCCCGGAAAGCGCCATATAGTGCCGCTTGGCCCCGGCACCGCCTTGCAGGAACAGCGTGCCGCCGGGTCTGGGGCCGGGTCCGGGGCCGCTTCCCGGCCCGCTCAGCGTGCCGATGGTCTCGACGCGCCCGTCGGAAAGGCTCAGATCGGCCCGCGCCAGCACAACGCTCGCCCCCAGGCCGCCGATCCGTCCGCTGACGGCGGCCGTCACATCGGTCGCCTCGCAGGGCGCGGCCTCGCGGCAGGCGGTTGCGAAATGGCAGCGCATCTCGAACCCGTTCGGGCCGGGGTCCCTGGCGGTCTGCGCGGCGGCAGGCAGGGCAAGCGCGGCCCAGAGCACGAGCAGACCGGCCAGCGCGGCCAGTTTCCGCGGCCGGGACGCGATCTCGGGGGCGTGGGTCACGGCGTGACTCCTTCGAACGGGTCCGGGGCGCGCGCCTCTGCGCCCGGACAGGCTTCAGTCCTTTTCGGCACAGGTGCCATGCACGGTGACGGCAATCGTCCGGGGCGTGCCGCCCTCGGGGTCGAGCAGCACCGCGTCATGCCGGGTCAGTACGAAATCGAGCGTGTCGAAGACGGTCAGCACGCCCGCGCCCTGGCCGGGTTCCAGCCCGCCGCCGCTGGCCTGCAGGCGCACGCCCTCGGTGCCGGGCAGGCGGCGGAATTCGTAGAACCGCCCGGTCTCGTCGGCGCCCTCGGGCGTCATCACCACCTTGGCGCCGGTCTTGCGCCCGACCTCCAGCGCATAGCGCAGCTCGGTCGGCTGACAGCCCGTGCTGCCCGCTTCCAGATTGCTGACGCAGGTCAGTTGCGCCACGCAGTCGAGGCTGACGGCCGCCGCCCCCGCTGCGCCGGCCGAAGCCGCCACCAGGGATCCTGCAAGGATTGCCAGATGTCGCATGCTCAGCCCCCCAGGAAGGTGCGTCGCACCTCGGGATCGTCGAGCAGCGCCCGGCCGGTATCGGTATAGGCGTTGCTGCCCTGCACCAGCACATAGCCCTTGTCGGCGATCTCCAGCGCCTGACGCGCGTTCTGTTCCACCATCAGGATGGAAAT
The DNA here is from genome assembly GCF_003265965.1 of Rhodovulum viride. NCBI lineage: Bacteria > Pseudomonadati > Pseudomonadota > Alphaproteobacteria > Rhodobacterales > Paracoccaceae > Rhodovulum > Rhodovulum viride. The sequence goes on from NZ_MUAV01000001.1 coordinate 143,553, forward strand.
GCCGGTCCGCGCCACCTCGATGATCCGGTCGAAGAGCTCGTCCATCACGATCGGGCTGACGCCCGCGGTCGGCTCATCGAGCATCAGCACAGAGGGCCGGGTCATCAGCGCACGGCCCACGGCCACCTGCTGGCGCTGGCCGCCCGACAGCTCGCCCGCCGCCTGCCGGCGCTTTTCCTTCAGGATCGGGAACAGCCGGTAGACCTCGTCGATGGTGCCCGAAATGTCGTCGCGGCGCAGGAAGGCGCCCATTTCGAGGTTCTCCTCGACCGTCATCGAGGTGAAGATGTTGTGGGTCTGCGGCACGAAGGCCATGCCCTTGGCGACGCGGGCCTGGGGGCTGAGGCGGGTGATGTCCTCGCCGTTCAGCCGCACCGCCCCGGCATGAATGTTCAGCATCCCGAAAACCGCCTTCATCGCGGTCGACTTGCCCGCCCCGTTGGGGCCCACGATCACGGCGATCTCGCCCTTCTCGACCGCCACCGTGCAGCCGTGCAGGATATCGGCCCCGCCATAGCCGCCGGTCATCCGGTCCCCGATCAGGAAAGGCTCTGCCATGCGTGCGCTTCCGTTCTTCTTCTTGGTTCAAATACCCATGCCCGGGCCCGCAAGAGGCACCGGCCGGGCGGTTTTTCGGACGCCGGTCTCAGCAGGCGCCAGTCTCTGGCGCTGTTTCAGGCACTGGCGCCCGCCGTCATCTTGTTCTTCAGCCCGGTGCCCAGATAGGCCTCGATCACCGCCTCGTTCTGCATGATCTCGTCGGCCTTGCCCTCGGCCAGCACCTTGCCCTCGGCCATCACGATCACCGGATCGCAAAGCCGGCCGATGAAATCCATGTCATGCTCGATCACGCAGAAGGTGTAGCCGCGTTCCTTGTTCAGCCGGACGATGGCCTCGCCGATGGTGTTCAGCAGCGTGCGGTTCACGCCCGCGCCGACCTCGTCGAGGAAGACGATCTTGGCATCGACCATCATCGTCCGGCCCAGCTCCAGCAACTTTTTCTGTCCGCCCGACAGATTGCCCGCCTTTTCGTCGGCAACATGCGAGATCGTCAGGAACTCGAGCACCTCGTCGGCCTTCCGGGCCAGCGCGCGTTCCTCCTCGGCGATCCGGCCGCGCCGGAACCAGGCCGACCACAGGCCTTCGCCCGACTGACCCGCGGGCACCATCATCAGGTTCTCGCGCACCGTCATCGAGGAAAATTCATGGGCGATCTGGAAGGTCCTCAGAAGCCCCTTGTGAAACAGCTCGTGCGGCTTCAGCCCGGTGATGTCCTCGCCATCCATCAGGACCCGGCCCGAGGTCGGCGGCAGCACCCCCGCGATCACGTTGAACAGGGTCGACTTGCCCGCACCGTTCGGCCCGATCAGCCCGGTGATCGACCCGGTCTCGATCTCGATCGAGGCGCCGTCAACGGCGTGAAAGCCGCCGAAATGCTTGTGCAGGTTTTCGACCTTGATCATCGGTTTTCCCTTTGCCGCCGCGTCCTTGCCCGGCGGCGGGCGCTTAGCGAATGGCACGGCCCGGGGCAACCTTTTTCAGCCCCGGGCCGTCCGGCCTTAATGTCGCGGTGCGGCTCAGCGGAACCGGTCGGTGACCGCCTTGCCGTCGGTGATGGTGAACTCTCGGAAGCTGCCCGCGCTTTCGCCGGACCCGATCATCTCGACATTGGTGGCGCCGACATAGTCGATGTCCTCGCCCGCCTTGAGCAGCTCGAGCCCCTTGGCCAGCTCGCCGGGCAGGATCTTCTCGCCGGGCGCGTTGGCCACGTCCATGATCTTGTCCTTGTAGTCCGCGGGCGCGGACGATCCCGCCGCCTGCATCGCCAGCAACATCAGCGCGGCCGCGTCATAGTCTTCGCCCACATAGGACGAGGTGCCGTCGAAGCCCGCTTCGGCCGCCATGTCGAGGATCGTCTGCGCGCCGTCGCTGTCGGTGCCGGGCACGGTGCCGAACGAGCCGTCGAGCGGCGAGCCGATGGCCTCGATCAGCGAGTCGCCATACATGCCGTCGGGCAGGAAGAAGGTGTCGAAGGCGCCGGTATCGACCGACGCCTGGATGATGCCCTTGCCGCCCTGATCGACATAGCCCGCCACGACCAGCATGTCGCCGCCCGCCGAGGCCAGCGCCGCGACCTCGGCCGAATAGTCGGCCTTGCCGTCCTCATGCGCGGCCGAGATCGTCACCGTGCCGCCGGCGGCCTCGAAGGCGGACTGGATCGAGTCCGCCAGCCCCTTGCCGTAGTCGTTGTTTGTGTAGGAGATCGCGACCGAGGAGATGCCCCGTTCCTTCAGCACGTCGGCGATCACCTCGCCCTGGCGCGCGTCCGACGGCGCGGTGCGGAAGAAGAGCCCGTCATCCTCGGCGGTCGAGAGCGCGGGCGAGGTCGAGGAGGGCGAGATCATCACCACGCCGTTCGGGCGGGCGACGTTCTGCAGCACCGCACCGGACACGCCCGAACAGTCGGCGCCCACGATGCCGTTGACCTTGTCCGAGGTGACCAGCCGTTCGCCCGAGGCGGTGGCGGCGGCGGCGTCGACGCAGGTCGAGTCGGCCCGCACCGAGCTTACCGTGGCGCCGTCCAGCAGCGTGCCGGCCTTGTTGACCTCGGCAATCGCCAGTTCCGCGCCCGCGGCCATGTTCGGCGTGATCGATTCCAGCGGGCCGGTAAAGCCCAGAAGGATGCCGATCTTGACCTCTTCGGCGTTCGCGACGCCAGCGAGAGCCAGCGTGGCCGCGCTGGCCAGAAGCAGTTTCTTCATTCTTAGAACTCCCGTGTTGGAACGAAATTCATCGTGACCGTAAAAGCCGCGCAAGAAAAAGAAAAGGGCGTGCCTCAGCGCCCCGGGATCCCGGCCCGCAGGACAGACCGCCCGCGCCCGTCCGGCGCCTCACGCCTCGAGCCTCCCGCCGCGGCTGCCGCGTTCGCGGTAGGGCGTGGTGTCGTAATGGGCGCGGTAGCATTTCGAGAAGTGGCTGGGCGAGGCAAAGCCGCAGGCCAGCGCCACGTTGATGACGCTCATGTCCGTCTGCATCAGCAGGTTGCGCGCCTTCGACAGCCGAAGTTCCATGTAATAGCGTTTCGGGCTGCGGTTCAGGTAGCGGCGGAACAGCCGTTCGAGCTGACGCGTCGACATGCCGACATCGCGCGCCAGCGTCGCGGGCGAGATCGGGTCCTCGAGGTTTTTCTCCATCACCTGGATGACCTGGCTCAGCTTGGGGTGGCGCACCCCGATCCGGGTCGGGATCGACAGCCGCTGGGTGTCCTGGTCGGTGCGGATCGAGGAATAGATCAGCTGATCGGCCACCGCATTGGCCAGATCTTGGCCATGGGTCTGCGCGATCAGCGTCAACGCGAGGTCGATCGAGGCGGTGCCGCCCGCCGTCGTCATCCGGTTGCCGTCGATCACGAAGACGGACCGCGTCAGCTCGATCTCGGGGAAATCCTCGAGAAAGCCGTCCTGGTTTTCCCAGTGGATGGTCGCGCGCTTGCCGTCGAGCAGCCCGGCCTTGGCCAGCGCATGGGCCGCGGTGCAAAGCCCGGCCACGATCAGCCCCTTGCGCGCCTCGCGCCGGAGCCAGCCGACCAGCGGCCGGGTGGTGGCCTTCTGCACGTCGATGCCGCCGCAGACGATGACGATCTCGTCGCGCCCCAGCGGCTCGAGCCCGATGTCGAGCAGAACCCGGCTGCCGTTCGAACAGGCCGCCTCGCCGCCGCCTTCGCCCGCCAGCCGCCAGCGGTAAAGCGTCTGCCCGGCCATGCGGTTGGCGATGCGGAAGGGCTCGATGGCCCCGGCGAAGCTCATCATCGTGAACCGGTCAAGCAAGACGAAGACCAGGTCCTGCGGTTTCCGCCCGGCGGCGGCCGCGAGTGTGGTGCTGGATCTGTCGGGAACCGGGGCCAAGTGTTCCTCCGCGCGTCGTGTCGATCAGCGATACAGAATTGTCCGTCGGGATCAAGGCTCTGAACGCGCCCGGGCGGACGGGCAGGGGCATGACGGGGCGGCATCGGTCTGCTGCTGCGGGCGGGCGGCGGCGCCGCGGCGGCAGGCAAGGCGAATTCCGGGTAGCCGGGGAGGCCCTCAGCACCTATAAGGCACAAGTTGACGAAGAGCATGGAACCACGACGATGACCACCTGGCAGAAATCGGATTGGCGTGCCCGCCCGCGGGTGCAGATGCCCGACTACACCGATGCGGCGGCGCTGACGGCCGTCGAGGCGCAGCTTGCCAAGTATCCGCCGCTGGTCTTTGCGGGCGAGGCGCGCAACCTGACCGCCAAGCTCGGACAGGCGGCGCAGGGCAAGGCCTTCCTGTTGCAAGGGGGCGACTGCGCCGAAAGCTTCGCCGAATTTTCCGCCGACACCATCCGCGACACCTTCAAGGTGCTGTTGCAGATGGCCATCGTGCTGACCTGGGGCGCCAAGGTGCCGGTGATCAAGGTCGGCCGGATGGCGGGCCAGTTCGCCAAGCCGCGCTCGGCCCCGACCGAGACGATGAACGGGGTCGAACTGCCCAGCTATCGCGGCGACATCATCAACGGCTTCGACTTCACCCCCGAGGCGCGGATCCCCGATCCGGCGCGGATGCTGCAGGCCTATACCCAGGCCGCCGCCTCGCTGAACCTGTTGCGCGCCTTTTCCAAGGGCGGGTTCGCCGATATCCACCGGGTGCATGCCTGGACGCTGGGCTTCCTCGAACGCGACGAGGCCGAGAAATACCGCGACATGGCCAACCGGATCAGCGACACGCTGGCCTTCATGACCGCGGCGGGCGTCAATGGCGAGACCATGAACGGGCTCTCGACGGTCGATTTCTTCACCTCGCACGAGGCGCTGCTGCTGGAATACGAAGAGGCGCTGACCCGGGTCGACTCGACCTCGGGCAACTGGATCGCGGGCTCGGGCCACATGATCTGGATCGGCGACCGCACCCGGCAGGTCGATGGCGCCCATGTCGCCTTCTGCCAGGGCGTGATGAACCCGATCGGGCTGAAATGCGGGCCCTCGATGGCCGAGGACGACCTGAAGATCCTGATCGAGAAGCTGAACCCGAAGAACGTGCCGGGGCGGCTGACGCTGATCTCGCGCTTCGGGGCGGGCAAGGTGGGCGATCACCTGCCGCGGCTGATCAAGGTGGTGCGCGAGATGGGGGCCGAGGTGCTTTGGGTCTGCGACCCGATGCATGGCAACACCATCAAGTCGCCGAGCGGCTTCAAGACCCGGCCCTTCGACGCGGTGCTGTGCGAGGTGCAGGAGTTCTTCGCCGTCCACAAGGCCGAGGGCACGATCCCCGGCGGCGTGCATTTCGAGATGACCGGCAAGGACGTGACCGAATGCACCGGCGGCGTGCGCGCGGTGACCGACGAGGACCTGTCCTCGCGCTATCACACCGCCTGCGACCCGCGGCTCAATGCCAGCCAGGCGCTGGAACTGGCCTTCCTCGTCGCCGAGGAACTGTCAGCGCGCAACGACGCGGCCGCGGCCGCAGCCGCGATGTGATCCGCTCTGGCCGGCGGGGGCACAGTGCCCCTGTCGGCCGACGCTTCATGCAGGGGCGCAAGATCGCCCGGCACCCCATTCCAGAACAACAAAAAAATCCCGCCCGCCTTCTGGCGGACGGGACGTTTCCTCCGGACAGGCGATACCCGTCGCCCGGCGTCCGGAGAGGACCATTCCTTGATGTCAGAACGCCGGTTCCGGTTCGACGATCCCGCCCTGAATGACCGTCAGTGCCGGGCGGCGCGCCTCGCCCTCGTCCTGCGCGGGGCGCGGTTCGGGATTGGCGGTTTCGCCGAGGATCTGGAACCGGCGGGGCGTCCAGCCCACGGTGCCGACCGTGGCCAGCGCGCCGAGGATCTTGGTGGGCGAGCCGTTCTCGCGGGCCAGCGGCAGCAGGATCATCCCGGCGAACAGGGCCTGACGATTGTAGCTGCGCGGCGAGATCAGCGTCAGCCGCACGCTCGCCCCGTCGCCCGCCAGAAGCGCCTCGATCTTTTCTTCCAGCACCGGCCGCGATTCCGGCAGGATCATCGCCGAAAGCGGCATGCCGCGCATGTCCATGCCCATCAGGTCGGTCATGTGCTGGCCGGTCAGCCGCAGCCGCAGGTGGCGCGGCGCCATCGCCTCGGCCACGAAGCAGTTCGACAGCGCCCGCGAGAAGCCGCGCGGATCGAGCTGCGCCCGGCTGGGCAATGTGCCCTGATCGTCCCGCAGCCGGGCCCAATAGGTTTCCACCTCGTCCAGGGCGGACAGGGCGCCTCCGGTTCGGTATCCCGACAGGGCGATCACCGCAGCGCGGGGACGGGTTTCGGACTCCACCATGGCAGTCTCCTTGCATCTCGGTATCGCCGCGGGCACCCTGTCCGCGGCGTTGTCGCCACCCGATCGAAGTGCTATCGCGGTGCGACCACTGTTGAAAGGAATTTGCCACAAAATGGCCACTTATTCGCGCCTTTTTTATACCGAAGGTTAACGGGTTCATGTTGCAGTCGATGACCGCCTTCGCGTCCCGCTCCGGACAGACGGAAACGCATGTCTGGACATGGGAGTTGCGGGGCGTGAACGGGAAGGGGCTGGACCTGCGCCTGAGGCTGCCGGACTGGGTGTCCGGGCTGGAACAGGCGGTGCGGACGGCCGTGCAGGGACGGGTGACACGGGGCAGCGTGACCCTGGGGCTGCGACTCACGGCCCGCGATTCGGCCCATAATGCCCTGCATGTGGACCCGGCCGCGCTGACGGCGGCGCTGGCGCTGTTGGCCCGGGTCGAGGCCGAGGCGGAGCGGCAGGGGCTGCGTCTGGCGCCCTCGAGCGCGGTCGAGATCCTGGCGATGCGGGGGCTTGCCGACAACGCCGCGCCCGACCCCGATACCGGCCCGCTGCTGGCGGCGCTGACCGCCGATCTCGGCCCGCTTCTTGACGACTTTGTGGCGATGCGGGCGGCCGAGGGCCGGGCGTTGACCACCGTGCTTTGCGACCATCTCGCCACAATTTCGTCACTTGCCGAGACCGCCGCCCGTGCGGCCGAGGCCCGGCGCGGGCAGATGGAAGAGACGCTGACGACCGCGCTTGCGCGGGTGATGGAGGGCGCGGCGGGCGCCGATCCCGACCGGGTCGCGCAGGAACTGGCGCTGATCGCGGTCAAGACCGACGTGACCGAAGAGATCGACCGGCTCAGGGCCCATGTGGCGGCGGCCCGGGCGCTGATGGCGACGGGCGAACCGGCCGGGCGCAAGCTCGACTTCCTGATGCAGGAATTCAACCGCGAGGCCAACACGCTGTGTTCGAAGGCGCAGTCGGCCGAGCTGACCCGGGTCGGGCTTGACCTCAAGGCCGCCATCGATCAGATGCGCGAACAGGTCCAGAACGTGGAGTAAGAGGCGATGGCGGCACGGCGCGGATTGCTGATCATCCTGTCTTCGCCCTCGGGCGCGGGCAAGTCGACGCTGGCACGCCGGTTGCGCGGCTGGGACCCGGCCATCGCGTTTTCGGTTTCGGCCACCACCCGCGCGCCGCGGCCGGGCGAGGTCGACGGGCACGACTATCATTTCCTGTCCGAACAGGCCTTCAAGGCGCAGGTCGCGCGCGGGGCCATGCTGGAACACGCCTTCGTCTTCGGCAATTTCTACGGCTCGCCCGAAGCGCCGGTGCGCGCCGCTATCGAGGCCGGGCAGGACGTGCTGTTCGACATCGACTGGCAGGGGGCGCAGCAGATCCGCAATTCGTCGCTGGGCCAGCACACGCTGTCGATCTTCCTGCTGCCGCCCTCGATCGCCGAGCTGCGCCGGCGTCTGGTCAGCCGCGGCCAGGACACCGCCGAGACCATCGCCGGGCGCATGCAGAAAAGCTGGGACGAGATCAGCCACTGGGACGGCTACGATTTCGTGCTGGTGAACGACGATCTCGACGCCACCGAAGAGAAGCTGAAGACCATCCTGACCGCCACCCGCCTGCGGCGCAGCCAGCAGCCCGGTCTGACCGAGCATGTGCGCGCGTTGCAGGCCGAATTCGAGGCCCTGCCATGACGCTGTATTCTCTCGACGGACTTGCCCCCACGCTGCCCGAGGATGGCGATTATTGGGTCGCCCCCGATGCCAACGTGATCGGCAAGGTGATCCTCGGCGCGGGCGCCTCGATCTGGTTCGGCAGCACGCTTCGGGGCGATAACGAGCCGATCACGGTCGGCGCCGGGACCAATATTCAGGAAAACACCGTCTGCCATACGGACATGGGCTATCCGCTGACCATCGGCGCGGGCTGCACCATCGGCCACAAGGCGATGCTGCATGGCTGCACCATCGGCGAGAACACCCTGATCGGGATGGGCGCCACTGTGCTGAACGGCGCCCGGATCGGCCGCAACTGCCTGATCGGAGCGGGGGCCCTGATCACCGAGGGCAAGGAGATCCCCGATAACAGCCTGGTGATGGGCGCGCCGGGCAAGGTCGTGCGGCAGCTGGATGAGGCGGCCATCGAGCGGTTGCGGCAGTCGGCGCTGCATTATCAGGAAAACGCGCGCCGCTACCGGGCGGGTCTTGTCGCGATATGAGACCGACCGTGCCGGCCCGTTCGAGCAGCGCGCCGCAACCGGCGGGGCGCTAGTGCCGCGCCCGGGGGATCAGCTGGACGGTGATGCCCGGGCAAAGCGCCGCGATCTCGCGCCGGATGATTTCGGGGTTGGGCACGACGGGCGTCACCACGACATAAAGCCCGCGATATCCGCCCAGGTCCAGCTGCGTGGCCAGATCCATCGCGTCGAACTGTTCGGTCAGAAGCGGCGAGACCACCATGTCGACAGATTGCACCGAGCACAGCGCGGTCTGAACCAGACCGTAGGGCAGCCGCTCGACGCGCGCGCTGGCAAAGGGCATGCCGATTTCCGGCTGATCGACCCGATCGAAACCGATCAGAAGCGCCATTCCGCCGCGGCCTGCGCCGGGCTCGGCATGAGGGGCTTGTCCGGGGCCTGTATATTCCATAGTCGCGCTCCTTTTGGCGACTGGCCATCACGGCCGAATTGCAGAAAACCTCGTCAACAACACTGTCAAGCTGTTCATTACGCCATGTACACAAGTCTGCCTATAGCGCGTGGGTGGGCAATCTGGCAATTGCCCAAAGGTCGATTCCGTCACGTCCAGCCGTCACGTCATGGCCGGTCCGGGGCCGGTCTTCAGCGATGGGGTAAAAAGTGAACGATTCTTTAGGGTTGTCAATTATTGCGGGAGTTCCCGTTCCGGTGGTTCTGATCGGCCGGGACGAGCGTGTCAACGCGCTCAATGATGCGGCCATGGCCCTGTTCGGCCCCAGCGGCAGGGGGCGTCATTATGTGACCGTGCTGCGCCATCCGGCGCTTCTGGATTGTGTGGAAGAGGCGCTGCGGCTGCGCCAGCCGCGGCGCGCGCGCTATCTGCGCAGCGATCTGGGGCGCGATTCGACCTATGACGTGACCGCCAGCCCGCTTGAAGGGGTCGCGGCCGGCGGGGTCGTTCTCAGCTTTGCCGACATCTCCGACCGCGAGCAGGCCGGGCAGATCCGCCGCGATTTCGTGGCCAATGTCAGCCACGAGCTGAAAACCCCGCTGACCGCGCTGATGGGCTTCATCGAGACCCTGCGCGGCCCGGCCAGGGACGACGAGGCCGCGCGCGAGCGGTTTCTCGAGATCATGGCGCGCGAGGCGGAACGGATGAACCGGCTGGTCAGCGATCTGCTGTCGCTGAGTCGGGTCGAGGCCGAAGAGCGGATGCGGCCCGGCGTGCGGGTCGATGTCGCCGCGCTGTTGCGGACCTCGGTGCAGACCCTGCGGTCGCTGGCGCGCGACGCGGCGGTCGAGATGACGCTGGAGGGGGCCGAGGACGCGGCCCATGTGCTGGGCGACGAGGACCAGCTGACCCAGGTGTTCCACAACCTGATCGAGAACGGCATCAAGTATGGCGGCTCGGGCGGGGTGCTGCGGCTGGTCCTGACCCGGTCCGAGCGCGAGCTGGCGTTTCGCGGCCCCGGCGTGCGGATCGACGTGATCGACCGGGGCGAGGGGTTCGATCCGGTGCATATCCCGCGCCTGACCGAACGGTTCTACCGGGTCGACAACCACCGCTCGCGCGAGATGGGCGGCACCGGGCTGGGGCTGGCCATCGTCAAGCATATCGTGAACCGCCATCGCGGCCGATTCCGGATCGACAGCGTTCCGGGCGAGGGAAGCACGTTTTCGGTGATGCTGCCGATGGCCTGACAACCCATGGTGGCAAGGCGAAAGCGGAGCCCCGAGATGTCGCAGCCGAATATGACGACTGTCATAAAACCGTTACGTCTCTGTCACAAAAGGTTGGCGCCGCAGGTCTAGGACCCGGGCCGAGGCCGCCCGCAGTCCCGCGGCCGAAACCAATCAGGAGCTATTCATGTCCTTTGCGAAACTGACCGCCTCGGCGCTCGCCATCGCTGCCGTTTCGGCGACCGCCGCCGCGGCGCGCGACAACGTCCAGGTTGCCGGGTCCTCGACCGTGCTGCCCTATGCCTCGATCGTCGCCGAAGCCTTCGGCGAGAACTTCGACTTCCCGACCCCGGTCGTGGAATCGGGCGGGTCGTCGGCCGGTCTGAAACGCTTCTGCGAAGGCGTCGGCGAAACCTCGATCGACATCGCGAACGCCTCGCGTCCGATCAAGGACAAGGAAATCGAGACCTGCAAGGCCAATGGCGTGTCGGACATCATCGAGGTCCGCATCGGCTATGACGGGATCGTGTTCGCCAGCCAGCTGAACGGCCCGGCCTTCACCGCCTTCACGCCCTCGGACCTTTACAAGGCGCTGGCCGCCGAACTGCCGGTCGACGGCAAGATGGTGGCGAACACCGCCGCCACCTGGGCCGATGCCAACCCGGACCTGCCCGCGGTCGATATCGCGGCCTTCATCCCCGGCACCAAGCATGGCACTCGCGAGGTCTTCGAAGAGAAGGTGCTGATCGAGGGCTGCAAGGCCACCGGCGCGCTGGACGCGATGGTCGGCATGGGCATGGACGAGAAAGACGCCGAGAAGGCCTGCAAGGCGGTCCGCACTGACGGCAAGTCGGTCGACATCGACGGCGACTATACCGAGACCCTGGCCCGCATCGACACCAACCCGAACGGCATCGGCGTGTTCGGACTGGCCTTCTACGAGAACAACACCGACAAGCTGAAGGTCGCGACCATGTCGGGCGTTGCTCCCTCGACCGAGACCATCGCTTCGGGCGAGTATCCGGTGTCGCGTCCGCTGTTCTTCTACATCAAGAAAGCCCATATCGGCGTGATCCCCGGCCTGAAGGAATTCGCCGAATTCTTCGTGTCGGATGAAATGGCCGGCCCCGACGGCCCGCTGGCGGCCTATGGCCTGGTGTCGGACCCGGAACTGGCTGCGACCCAGGCGAAGGTTGCCAACGAAGAGACCATGAGCAACTAAGCTCGGCAGGTCCGGAAGGGCGGCGCCCACGCCGCCCTTCCGTCTTTTAGGTTGTTTCATCCGACAGACGGAGCGGTCATGCCTGTTCTCTGGCTCGTGCTCATCGTGTTTGCCCTCGGCGCCCTCGGCTTTGTCCTGGGCCGGCGCCGCGCCCTGGGCGGGGCGGGGGGCGACATTCGCCTGCTGCATTCGCTGCCCTCCTATTACGGCACCAATGTCACCTTGCTGACCGTCGTGCCGGCGCTGTTCCTGCTGGGCATCTGGCTTCTGGTGCAGCCCGTCGTGGTCGACGCGAGAGTGTCGGCGATGCTGCCCGACAGCGCCATTTCCGAAGGCACCACGCGCGATCTGGTGATGAGCGACGTGCGGCGCATCGCCGAGGGGCTGGACAAGGCCGTAGCCGAGGGCGCGATGACCCACCGCGAGGCCCGCGACATCCGGGCCGAGTTCACCGATGTCCGCAACCGGCTTGGCGCGGTCGGCGTGGCGCTGGGATCGACGGTCGGCGCGCCCGAGCTTTACGCCGCCCAGCGCTACCGCAGGATTGCGGGCGAGGGCAGCCTGGCGATGACAGGCGTCGTTCTGGCGCTGGCCCTGGGGGGCTTCGCGCTGTCGCTGATCCGCACGACGCCCAGCTTCCGGGCGCGGAACACGGTCGAGACCGGCATCCGCTATGTGCTGATCTTCGCGGCCACCATCGCGATCCTGACCACCATCGGCATCGTGCTGTCGCTGGTCTTCAACACCATCGATTTCTTCCGGCTTTATCCCGCCTGGGACTTCTTCTTCGGCACGACCTGGAGCCCCAGCTTCGGCGGCGGGTCCGACCTTGGCATCCTGCCGCTGCTGTGGGGCACGTTCTATATTTCGATCATCGCGCTTGCCGTATCGGTGCCGATCGGGCTGTTCGCGGCGATCTACCTGTCGGAATACGCCTCGCCGCATGTCCGCGCCTTCGCCAAGCCCATGATCGAGGTGCTGGCGGGCATTCCCACCATCGTTTACGGCCTGTTCGCGCTGCTGACCGTCGGTCCGCTCTTGCTGAAGGTTTTCGGTCAGGACGGGGTCGGCATCATGCAGGCGGGCACGGCCGTCATGACCGCGGGTCTGGTGATGGGCATCATGCTGATCCCCTTCGTCAGCTCGCTGTCCGATGACATCATCAACGCGGTGCCGCAATCGATGCGCGACGGGTCGCTGGGGCTTGGCGCCACCCGGTCGGAAACCGTCCGGCAGGTGGTCCTTCCGGCGGCGCTGCCGGGCATCGTCGGCGCCATCCTGCTGGCCGCGAGCCGCGCCATCGGCGAGACCATGATCGTGGTGCTGGGGGCAGGGGCCGCGGCCAATCTGTCGCTGAACCCGTTCGAGGCGATGACGACCGTGACCGCCAAGATCGTCAGCCAGCTGACCGGGGATGCGGACTTCGCCAGCCCCGAGGCGCTGGTCGCCTTCGCGCTTGGCATGACGCTGTTCGTCATCACCCTTGGGCTGAACGTCTTCGCCCTTTACATCGTGCGCAAGTACCGGGAGCAGTACGAATGACCGACGTCCCCTTCACCGACGCATCGTCCGGCCCGGCCCGGCCCGCCCGCACCGGTTCTCTGCTCGAGGCCGACGCGCGCACCCGCCGCCGCAACGCCGCCGAGGCCCGGTTCCGGCTTTACGGGATCGCCGCGGTCGGGGTCGGCCTGTTCTTCCTGGCGGCGCTGCTTTACGCCATCTTCTCGAACGGCATCGGCGCGTTCCAGCAGACGGGCTACACGCTGCAGATCGAATTCCGCGAGGACGTACTGGACAAGACCGGCAATCGCGACCTCGAGGACATCAAGTCAGTCAAGACCTTTGCTTATTCGCCGCTGTTGCGCGCGGCGATGCTGCGCGAGATCGAGACGCACGGGATCGACACGCCGCTGGCCGAGGCCAAGCTCACCGGCTTTTCCTCGCCGCTCGACAAGCTGTTTTCCGATGGCGCCCGCTCGACCTTGCGCGACATGGTGCTGGCCGATCCAAGCCTGATCGGGCAGACGGTCGCGGTGCGGATCCTGGCTTCGTCGCGGGTCGACGGCTATCTCAAGGGCCGCGTCAGCCGCGAGTCGATCGAGCGCGACAAGAACCTCGACGCGGTCCATCTGGACCTGATCGACAAGCTGCGCGAGGCGGGTGTCGCGACCAAGGGCTTCAACCTGGCCTTCATCACCGGGCCCGACGCCTCGGACGCGCGGCCCGAACAGGCGGGGCTGGGCGTCGCCATGCTGGGGTCGCTTTACATGATGATCGTGGTGCTGGCGCTGGCGCTGCCGATCGGCGTCGCGGCCTCGATCTATCTGGAGGAATTCGCGCCGCAGAACCGCTTTACCGACATCATCGAGGTCAACATCTCGAACCTCGCGGCGGTGCCCTCGATCGTCTTCGGGATCCTCGGGCTGGCGGTCTTCATCCAGTTCGTCCACCTGCCGCAATCGGCGCCGCTGGTCGGCGGGCTGGTGCTGTCGCTGATGACCCTGCCGACGATCATCATCTCGACCCGCGCCTCGCTGAAGGCGGTGCCGCCCTCGATCCGCGACGCGGCGCTGGGGGTCGGGGCCTCGAAGATGCAGGCGGTGTTCCACCATGTGCTGCCGCTGGCGATGCCCGGTATCCTGACCGGCACCATCATCGGGCTGGCGCAGGCGCTGGGCGAAACCGCGCCGCTGCTGCTGATCGGGATGGTGGGCTTCATCGCCTCGAACTATCCCGACGGGGCGATCTCGGGCTTTCTCGCGCCGAACTCGGCCATGCCCGCACAGATCTACGAATGGGCCAAGCGGGCCGACCCGGCCTTCTACGAACGGGCCTGGGGCGGCATCATCATCCTGCTTCTGTTCCTGATGACCATGAACATCATCGCCATCATCCTGCGCCGCCGCTTCGAGCGCCGCTGGTAGAGCGCCGCGAAAGGACATCTAAGACATGTACGACAATCCAGATCTTGCGAGGACGACGGTGACGAGGGACATCAAGATCGCGGCGCATGGTTGCCAGGTCTACTACGGCGACACGCATGCGATCAGGGATGTCGATATCGACATCGAGGACAAGACCGTGACCGCCTTCATCGGCCCCTCGGGCTGCGGCAAGTCCACCTTCCTGCGCTGCCTTAACCGGATGAACGACACCATCGACATCTGCCGGGTCGAGGGCGACATCCGGCTGGACGGCGAGGACATCTACGACAAGCGGGTCGATCCGGTACAGCTGCGCGCCAAGGTCGGCATGGTGTTCCAGAAGCCGAACCCCTTCCCGAAATCGATCTACGACAACGTGGCCTACGGGCCGCGCATCCACGGGCTGGCGCGCTGCAAGGCCGATCTCGACGAGATCGTCGAAAGCTCGCTGCGCCGTGCCGCGATCTGGGGCGAGGTCAAGGACCGGCTCGACGCGCCCGGCACCGGGCTGTCGGGCGGCCAGCAGCAACGGCTGTGCATCGCGCGGGCGGTGGCGACCGAACCCGAGGTGCTGTTGATGGACGAGCCCTGTTCCGCGCTCGACCCGATCGCGACCGCCCAGGTCGAGGAGCTGATCGACGAGCTGCGCAGCCAGTATTCGGTGGTGATCGTGACGCACTCGATGCAGCAGGCCGCGCGGGTCAGCCAGAAGACGGCCTTCTTCCATCTGGGCAGCCTGGTGGAATATGGCGAGACGGGGCACATCTTCACCAATCCGACCGACCCCCGCACCGAAAGCTACATCACCGGCCGGATCGGCTGAGAAAGGTTCCAGAATGTCGGACGTGATGAAGGACCCGCATATCGTCAAATCCTACGACCGCGATCTTGAATCGATCCAGGCGCTCATCATGAAGATGGGCGGTCTGGTCGAGACCGCGATCCTCGAGGCCGCGAATTCGCTCGAGGCCCGGGACGAGGAGCTGGCCGAACGGGTGCGCAAGGGCGACAAGGCCATCGACGCGCTGGAAGAGAAGGTCAACGAAGAGGCCGCGCGGCTTCTGGCGCTGCGCCAGCCCTCGGCGGGCGATCTGCGCACCGTGCTGTCGGTGATGAAGATCTCGGCCAATCTGGAACGTTGCGGCGACTATGCCAAGAACATGGCCAAGCGCACCGGCGTGCTGGTGCAGATGGCGCCGATGGAAGGCTCGGCCGGCGCGATCCGGCGCATGGCCAAGGCCGTCGAGCTGATGCTGAAGGACGCGCTCGACGCCTATATCCAGCGCGACGCCGAACTGGCCGAGGACGTGCGCCAGCGCGATCTCGAGGTCGACCAGATGTACAACGCGCTGTTCCGCGAATTCCTGACCTTCATGATGGAAGACCCGCGCAACATCACCGCCTGCATGCATCTGCATTTCATCGCCAAGAACATCGAGCGGATGGGCGACCATGTGACCTCGATGGCCGAGCAGGTGATCTATCTGGCGACCGGCCATCTGCCCGAGGACGAACGCCCGAAAGCAGACCGCACCTCGGTCGATGCGGGCCGGAGCTGACCGCATGAGCCCGTCCGAACAGCCCACGGTCCTGATCGTCGAGGACGAGCCCGCCCAGCGTGAAGTCCTGGCCTACAACCTTCAGGCCGAGGGCTTTCGGGTGTCGAAGGCCGAGAACGGCGAAGAGGCGCTTTTGCTCGTGGACGAGCAGGCGCCCGACATCATCGTTCTCGACTGGATGCTGCCCTCGGTTTCGGGCATCGAGGTCTGCCGCCGCCTGAAATCGCGCGCCGATACCCGGGGCGTGCCGATCATCATGCTTTCGGCCCGGTCGGAAGAGGTCGACCGGGTGCGGGGGCTGGAAACCGGCGCCGACGACTATGTGGTGAAGCCCTATTCGGTGGTCGAGCTGATGGCCCGGGTGCGGGCGCAGTTGCGCCGCACGCGCCCGGCCGCCGTCGGCCAGAGGCTGGAATTCGAGGATATCCTGCTGGATGCCGAGACCCACAAGGTGTTCCGGTCCGACAAGCCGCTGAAGCTCGGGCCCACCGAATTCCGGCTTCTGTCGACCTTCATGGAAAAACCCGGCCGGGTCTGGAGCCGCGAGCAGTTGCTCGACCGGGTCTGGGGGCGGGACATCTATGTCGACACGCGCACCGTGGATGTCCATATCGGACGTCTGCGGAAGGCGCTGTGCCAGCATGGCGGGTCCGATCCGGTCCGCACCGTGCGGGGCGCGGGCTACGCACTGGGCTGAGCTTTCAGTGCCGACCGGTTCCTGCACGGGCTCCCGGCGGTTTCCCGATTTTTTCTGTCAGGAATTGATCCCGACGCGACGTCGGCCTATGCTGGGCGGGTGTCGCCGGGGCGCTGCCCCTGGGGCGCAAAGATCCGACCACCGGACCGGCTCCGGGCTGACAGGGACAAGGCACATGGGACGACCGGGCATCGCCACCGCAGCGGCAGTTTTCATATCCGCGGCGGGCCTCGCCTCGGCCGAAGAGGGAGGCGCGACCGCCGGTCCCTATGCCACGCCTGAGGCCTTCGGCGAGGCGCTCTTCTTCGATGTGAACCTCTCGAAGACCCGCAGCCAGGCCTGCGCCACCTGCCACGATCCGGCCCAGGCCTTCACCGACCCGCGGCCGACCGCGGCGGGGCGGGCGGTGTCGCTGGGAGCCGACGGCCACTCGCTGGGCGACCGCAACGCACCGACCGCCGCCTATGCCATGTTCTCGCCGACCTTCGCCCGGCGCGCCGATGGCAGCTATGTCGGCGGCCAGTTCCATGACGGCCGCGCCGCCGATCTGGCCGAGCAGGCGGGCGGGCCGCCTCTGAACCCGATCGAGATGGGGCTGGCCGATGTGAACGAGGCCGCCGCGCGCATTCTGGAAAACCCGCGTTACGGCGCGACGCTCGACGCGCTTTACGGCCCCGGGACCGCCTCGGACCCCGAGGCCGTCTATCGCGCCGCGACCTCGGCCATCGCAGCCTTCGAGGCGACCGATCTCTTCGCGCCCTTCGATTCCAGGTATGACAGATACTTGCGGGGCGAAGTTCAGCTGACGGATGAAGAAGAGCTGGGCCGTGTCCTGTTCTTTTCGCAGCAGTTCACCAACTGCAATCTCTGCCACCAGCTGCGCAGCTCGCCCATGGCGGCGGACGAGACCTTCACCGATTACAGCTATCACAATATCGGTGTGCCCGCGAATACGGCCGCGCGTGCGGTCACCGGCGTCACCGCGACCGATCCCGGGCTGCTGGCCAATCCGGCGGTCGACGACCCGGCGGAGGCGGGGAAGTTCAAGGTGCCGGGGCTGCGCAACGTCGCGGTGACCGGGCCTTACATGCATAACGGCGTCTTCGAGGATCTGCGGACCGTGATCCTGTTCTACAACAAATACAACAGCAAGGCGCCGGCGCGGCAGATCAATCCCGAGACCGGCGCACCCTGGGCCGCGCCCGAAGTGCCGGACACGCTGTCGATGGACGAACTGACGACCGGACCTGCGCTCGACGACGAGCGGATCGACGCGCTGGTGGCGTTTCTCGCGACTCTGACCGATCGCCGTTATGAGGATCTGCTAAAGTAAGAGGGCCGAACGCAGGTCCTCGGCGCTTTAAGCGCGAGCCGCGCCATTGGAAACAGCCGGGGCAGCGCCAGTCGAGCGATCAGGCAAGTCGGATAATCATGATTATGTAACCTAAATCCCTTCAAGCCGCGCGACTCCGACTGCGACCAATTCAACCCAGGATCCAGCCGACCGTTTCCCGGCGTCACGGGCATCATGTTCCGTTGAGTGGAACAAAGTGCCATGATAACAAGGGCTAGACTGCGGCTACCGCACCGTTTGCAAGGCCGATCCCGGAAAACGGGACGTTTCGCCCGCTGGTCTTGCACACAGTTACGCTGCGCGGCAGCGCTCGACAGGAGCCGCTTACCTGAACTAACAAAAAGGCATGTGTGGAGGGTCAGTCATGTTGGGTCGAGTTCGGCAAACCGTGTCCGTGCGTCTGTGCGCTTCCGGAACCGCGAGGTCGAGGTCTTCATGAGCCTTGAACATCTGAGCGCCTTGATCGCTGCGCGCAGCATCGAAGAGCTTTGGGCGCTGCACACCCAGAAGATGGCCGATTTCGGGTTCGACCGACTGATCTACGGGTTCACGCGATTCCGCGCCGCCAACAGCTTCGGCGACCGCGACGACGTCATCGTCCTGTCGAACCATTCGCCGGACTATGTCCGCGCCTTCGTCGACAAAGGGCTTTACATGAATGCCCCGATGGTCCGCTGGGCCTCGCGGAACGAAGGCACCAGCAGCTGGCGGATCATCGCCGAGCGGATGGCCCGGGGCGAACTTCCGCCCGAAGAGCTGGAAGTGCTCCAATTCAACCGCTCGATGGGCGTGGTCGCGGGCTACACGATCAGCTTCAGCGAAATCTCGGTCCGCGCCAAGGGCGCCATCGGGCTTGCGGCCCGGCCCGGGCTCGACCAGGACGATGTCGACCGGATCTGGGCCGAACATGGCGACGTGATCCAGCTGATGAACGACGTGATGCACCTGAAGGTGCACAACCTGCCCTATGCCGCACAGCGCCCGCCGCTGACCCCGCGCCAGCGCGAGGTGCTGGAATGGGTCGGCGACGGCAAGACCACGCTCGACATCGCCACCGCCCAACAGCATGCAGACAAGTCCGAAGGCCGCGACCGGCTGGCGGCCGTCCGCGGCCGACAGGACCGTGCCCATCGCGACCCACCAGATCCCCGCCCAGGCGGCCGCCAGCAGCGCCAGCGCCGCGCCCCTACTGAAGGGCTTGACCGCGAGGCCAAGATTCAGGGTCAACACCGCATAGGCGGATGGCAGGTCGAAACCGGCGCCAGTCCGCAGCATCCCCGGCAGGGATGTGCCCGAGAGCATCGCCGGCCAGCCGGGCAGCAGGGCCTCAAGAAGCCCCTGCGCGCCGATCAGAGCGGCGCCAAGCCCGAGCCCGGTCCAGATCGTCAAAGACCGTCCGGCGGGCCGACGCCCAAGCAGCGACAGCGCAAACAGCGCGAAACCGGCGGCGGCGGCGGGATGAAGCGAGGCCGCCTCCCGATGCGGCGGGATCAGCGACACCGGCAGCGCGCCAGCCAGGGCCGCGACCAGCATGGCAAGACCAAGCAGGCGAAGCGCCTGACGCGACAGGGCATGGGCGGGAAAGGCGGCGAGGTTGGGCACGGTGTGGCCCCCAAGGCTGCAAGATCTCGGCCCGAAAACCGTAATATTTTGACCCTAATCTGCAGTTAAGGTTAATAAGATTGCGCGACAGGACGAAATAGCGTGCGGCGCGTAACCAAATATTAAACCTATCGCTGCCCAATTCTGCCGCATAAACGGTGACGAGCGAGCGGTACGATGTGGATCAGTGGCCTGACAATGCGGAAATCCGGAGCGATGCGCGTTCTGGGCCTTGCCATCCTTCTTGTGATCGGTTCCGGGCTCATCCAGAATCTCCTGTCTCCCCCCGACGACAGCGCGGCGGCGCTCCATCCCCTGCCCGCGATCGGCTTTGCGCTTTTCGGGCTGGTCTTCCTGACCGGCCCGCAGACCCTGAGCCGCAACGCCCCGATCCGCATGATCGCCGCCATCATAGCGGTTCTGGCGGTCGAGCGGCTTCTGGAAGCGTCGGTCCCCGGCTGGGTGCAGATCGTGGGCCATCCCCGGATCGAGGCATCGATCGAAGACATGGGGTTGCGCGGCATCTTGTCGGTCGAAATCTCCTTCGCGCTCGCCGTGCTCAATCTCGGACTGCTGGCCGAGCCGTATCAGCGCCAGACCGCGCTGCTGTTCCTGGCTGCCGCCTGGGTCGCGACCACCATGGGCATTCTCAAGCTCGCGTTCAATCTGACGCTCTGGCGCGGAGAAATGTCGCCCTATGCGCTCGCGACCATGGTGCTGGTCTGCTCGGCCCAGACGCTGAAGCTGCGCGACCAGCCGTTCCTGCGGCCGCTTTTCGCCCAGACCAGCTATGGCACCTATACCCGCGCGCTGGTCACCGGGGCGCTGGTCGTTCCGTGGATGTCGGGCTTTCTCTATTTCCTCAACGTGCGGCCCGATCCCGCCACCCATCTGGCGCTGGAGCTTGCCTTCGGTTTCATCGGCTGGATCATGCTGGCACTGGTGCTGAGCATCGGCCATCTGATGGAGAAATCGAGCCTCGCGCTGGAACATGCCGCGCGTCACGATCCGCTGACCGGCGCCCTGAACCGGCGCGGTCTGTCGGCGGCTCTGGGCACCCGCAACGAGGCGCGCGGGGTCGTTCTGTTCGACCTCGATCACTTCAAGGCGGTCAACGATGCGCTTGGCCATGACGCGGGCGACCGGCTTTTGCGCGACATCGCAGAGACCGTGACCCGGAACGTGCGCAACGGCGATCTGCTGGTGCGCTGGGGGGGCGAGGAATTCCTGGTGGTGATGACCAGTTCGGCCGAGGTGCTGCTGGTACAGACCGCCGAACGGCTGCGCCAGGCCATCGCCGCCCGGGACCCCATGCGGATCGGCGCGACGGCGTGTCCGGTCACCGCCTCCTTCGGCGTCAGCATGGTGCATCCCGGCGAGGTCGGCATCGCCGCGGCGATCCGCCGGGCCGACGAGGCGCTTTATGCCGCCAAGATCCGCGGCCGCAACCGCGTCGTTTCGGCCGCCACGCTCTGCCAGGCCGATACCGCCCCGCTGCCCACCGCCGACCCGATCGAGCCGACGCGGCTGGTGTCCTGAAACGGCCCGCTGCCCCGCCAGACACGGAAAGCGAGAAACCTAAAGCGAGAAACGAAAACGGCGCGGCCCCGTCCGGGTGCCGCGCCGCCATGTCTTCGGGTGGTCCGTGCCGTGCGGCAGGATCAGCCCTGAGCGACTTTCGCCACTTCGGCCGCGAAATCTTCCTCGGCCTTCTCGATGCCTTCGCCGACCTCGATCCGGACAAAGCCGGTGATGGTGGCACCGGCCGCCTGAGCGGCAGCCTCGACGGTCAGGTCGGGGTTCACCACGAAGGCCTGCCCCATCAGGGTCGATTCCGCGATGAATTTCTTCATCCGGCCCGGGATGATGTTGTTGGTGATCACCGCCTCGGGCTTCGGTTTCGCGGCGCCCGCGTTTTCTTCCAGCGCCTTGGCGGTCTGGACGGCGAGTTCCTTCTCGATCACGGCCGGATCCATCTGGGCCTCGGACAGCGCCGCCGGGTTCGCCGCGGCGACGTGCATCGCCACCTGACGCCCGAAGGCCTCGTCGCCGCCGGTCATCGCGACCAGAACGCCGATCTTGCCCATGCCGTCGGCGGCCGCGTTGTGGACATAGGCCACGAGCTGGTCGCCCTCGATCTTGGCCATCCGGCGCAGCGTCATGTTCTCGCCGACGGTGGCGATCTTGTCGGTCAGCGTGTCGGCGACGGTCTTGCCGCCCAGATCGGCCGATTTCAGCGCCTCGATGTCATCGACGGCGATGGCCGCCTTGGCGATCTCCGCGACCATCGCCTGGAATTCGGCGTTCTTGGCCACGAAGTCGGTTTCCGAGTTCACCTCGACCGCGACGCCCTTGCCGCCCTCGACGACGACGGCCACCAGGCCCTCGGCGGCGGTGCGGCCGGATTTCTTGGCGGCCTTGGCCAGACCCTTGGTGCGCAGCCAATCGACCGCGGCGTCCATGTCGCCGTCGGTTTCGGTCAGCGCCTTCTTGGCATCCATCATGCCCGCGCCGGTCTTGTCGCGCAGTTCCTTCACCAGTGCAGCGGTGATCGCCATGGTTCGGCTCTCCTCGATAGTCGTTGGGTGACCGGGCGGGCTCTAGCCGCGCCCGGTATCGATTCCGTGACAGCGGATGAGGCTCAGGCCTCTTCCTCGGTCCGGGCCTCGGCCAGCAGCTCTTCGACCGGCGCCTCTTCCAGCGCGCCGATATCGACGCCGGCGGCATCCATCTGCGCGCTCATGCCGTCGAGCGCGGCCCGGCTGGCCAGGTCGCAATACAGTTGGATCGCGCGGGCCGCGTCGTCATTGCCCGGGATGATGTAGTCCACGCCCTCGGGCGAGCAGTTGGTATCGACCACCGCGACCACCGGAATGCCCAGCTTGCGGGCCTCGAGGATCGCCAGGTCTTCCTTGCGCACGTCGATGACGAACAGCAGGTCCGGCAGGCCGCCCATTTCGCGGATGCCGCCCAGCGACGCCTGCAGCTTGGTCTGCTCGCGCTCCATGTGCAGCCGTTCCTTCTTGGTCAGGCCCTCGGCGCCGGCAGACATGCGCTCGTCGATCTCGTTCAGACGCTTGATCGACTGCGACACGGTCTTCCAGTTTGTCAGCGTGCCGCCGAGCCAGCGGTGGTTCATGTAGTATTGCGCGCATTTCTCGGCCGCCTCGGCCACCGATTTCTGCGCCTGCCGCTTGGTGCCGACGAAGAGGATGCGGCCGCCGCGCGCCACGGTATCGCGGATCACGTTCAGCGCCTGGTCCAGCATCGGAACGGTCTGGGTCAGGTCGACGATGTGAATGCCGTTGCGGTCGCCATAGATATAGGGCGCCATGCGGGGGTTCCACCGCTGGGTTTGGTGACCGAAGTGAACGCCAGCTTCCAGCAGCTGACGCATGGAGAAATCGGGAAGCGCCATGTCCTTGTCCTTTCCGGTTTGCGCCTGAGCGGGACGTCAAGGGCAGATGCCCAACCGGCGGACCGCTGCGGGATGTCTCCCCGCAGGGCCCAGCCCCGCCTGTCGAAGTGACGCGCGCTTACCCTCATTTGGCCGCCCGCACAAGCCCTGCCTCTTCTTCTTGGCGAAAATACCCATATCCCGCGACTTGTCACCGGCCGGGACGCGGATCAGAAAGGCGCCATGAGCGCGGATCTTCCCATTCTCTGCATCGGCGCCGTCCTCTGGGACGTGATCGGGCGCGCGCCCCGGCCGATGGCCCCGGGCGACGACCGCCCGGGCCGGATCGCGCGCCGTCCCGGCGGTGTGGCGCTGAACGTGGCGGCGGCGCTGGCACGCCACGGACTGACCCCTGCGGTCCTGGGGGCGGTCGGGCGCGACGCCGAAGGCGCGGCGCTGATCGCCGCCACCGCCGCGCTGGGGATCGAGACCCGCTGGCTTTGCCGCGGCGCGCAGCCCACCGACATCTATATGGCGATCGAGGATGCGACCGGGCTCGTGGCCGCCATCGCCGATGCGGGCGGGCTGGAGGCCGCCGGAGCCGCGGTGCTGGCTCCGCTGATCGACGGCCCGCTCGGTGCGCCCGACCGGCCTTTCGCGGGCACCGTGGTGCTGGACGGCAACCTGCTGCCCGGGCTTCTGGCCGGGATCGCCGCCCATCCGGCCTTCGCCGCCGCCGATCTGCGCGTGGCGCCCGCAAGCCCCGGCAAGGCCGGGCGGATCGCGCCCTTCCTTGCCCGGCCCGGGGCGACGCTCTATCTGAACCGGGCCGAGGCGGGGCTGATCCTCGGGCGCGAGCTTGCCGATGCCCCCACCGCAGCCGCCGCGCTGCGGGCCGCGGGCGCGGCGCGGGTGCTGGTCACCGATGGCGCGAGGGCGGCCGCCTTCGCGTCGGACGACCGGCTGGTCGCCGCCTGCCCGGCGCCTGTCGAGGCCGCCCATGTCACCGGCGCGGGCGATGCGCTGATGGCCGCCCATATTGCCGCCGAACTGGGCGGCGCCCCTGCCGAAGCGGCGCTTGCCGCAGCCCTTGCCGCCGCCACCCGTCATGTCACCGCCGAGGACGATCCATGCCCCTCTCGCTGAGCTACTCGCCCGAAGTTTCCGACGCCAAGGCCGCCTTCGCGCCCATCGTCGCGCTGGAAAGCACCATTGTCACCCATGGCATGCCCTGGCCGCGCAATCTCGAAACCGCGCTGGCGGTCGAGGCCGAGGTGCGCGCGGCGGGCGCCGTGCCTGCCACCATCGCCGTCGTCGGCGGGCGGATCCATGCCGGACTGGCACCCGACGCGCTTGAGGCGCTGGCCCGGGCCGAGGGCGTGGCCAAGCTCAGCCGGGCCGATCTGGCGGCGGCACTGGCCCGCGGCGTCACCGGCTCGACCACGGTCGCGGCCACGATGATCTGCGCCCGCCTGGCCGGGATCGCGGTCTTCGCGACCGGCGGCATCGGCGGCGTGCATCGCGGCGCCGAAACCAGCTTCGACATCTCGGCCGACCTGCAGGAACTGGCGCAGACGCCGGTGACGGTGGTGTCGGCCGGAGCCAAGGCGATCCTCGATCTGCCGAAGACGCTGGAGGTGCTGGAAACCCTTGGCGTGCCGGTCATCGCCTATCAAAGCGACGCCTTCCCGGCCTTCTGGTCGCGCTCGTCCGGGCTGGCCGCGCCGCTCCGGATGGACAGCGCCGCCGAAATCGCCGCTGCCCACCGGATGCGCGGGCTGCTGGGCCTGCCGGGCGGCCAGCTTGTCGGCAACCCGATCCCCGAGGAAGACGAGATCCCCCGCGCCGAGATCGAGCCGATGATCGCCCGGGCGATGGCCGACACGGCCGGGGCCTCGGGCAAGGACGTGACCCCGGCCCTGCTGGCCCGGCTTTACGAGCTCAGCGGCGGGCGCACGCTCGAGGCCAATATCGCGCTCGTGCGCGCGAATGCGCGGCTCGCGGCCGAAATCGCCCTCCGCCTCGCCTGAGCGCGCCCGCCGCCTGCTCCCGGTCCCGCACCGCCCGGCGAACGGGCAGGCGGTCGGCGGAATGCCCGGTCCGCGCCCCTCTGGCGCCGAAATCCTCACCGCTTCTCGGCGCGGCTATTGCCGGGCGGCAGACCCCTGCCTAGGTATGGTCCGACACGGGAGATTTCAGCCACACATGTTCGAGACCAAAGAGCCCTCTGCCGACCATCCCGAACCGCAGGACCCGCAACCGCGCCCGTTCTGGCGCGGCGTGCTGGCGCGGCTTCGCAACAACTTCCTGGCCGGGCTGGTGGTGATCGCCCCGGTCGGCCTGACCGTCTGGCTGATCTGGACCGTGACCGGCTGGATCGACGGCTTCGTGCTGCCCTTCGTGCCGCAGAAGTTCCAGCCCGAGCAATATATCGGCATCGACATTCGCGGCCTCGGCGTGATCTTCTTCCTGATCTTCACCCTGGTCGTCGGCTGGATGGCCAAGGGCATGGTCGGGCGGTCCTTCATCGGCTGGGGCGAACGGGTCGTCGGGCAGATGCCGGTGATCCGCTCGGTCTATAACGGGCTCAAGCAGATCGCCGAGACCGTCTTCGCCCAGACCGAGACCAGCTTCGACCGGGTCGTTCTGGTGCAATATCCGCGCCAGGGGATCTGGGCGCTGGCTTTCGTCTCGACCAGCGCCAAGGGCGAGATCAAGCGCGTGATCCCGGGCGAAGAGCCCTTGCTGTCGGTGTTCCTGCCGACCACGCCCAACCCGACCTCGGGCTTTCTGCTCTTCGTGCCGCAAAGCGAGGTGATCGAGCTTGAAATGAGCGTCGAGGAAGCCGCCAAGCTGGTGATCTCGGCCGGGCTGGTGGCGCCCGAAGACCCCCGGGTTCTGGCCGCGGCGGCGGCGGCCGCCCCGCGCGCCGTGCAGGAGGCCGCCCGGCGCCCGCGCCAGCGCGAACGGCTCGGCGCCTGAAGGCGACCGCAGCGTGACCGTGCTGGGACCGGGGCTGACCGGATTCGCGACCTCGCTGTCGCTGATCCTCGCGATCGGGGCGCAGAACGCCTTCGTTCTGCGTCAGGGGCTTCTGGGCAGCCATGTCTTTGCGCTGTGTCTTTTCTGTGCGCTGTCGGACGCGGTGCTGATCGCGGCCGGGGTCGCAGGCTTTGGCGCGGTGACGGGCGCCCTGCCCTGGCTGCCGCAGGCGCTGAGCCTTGGCGGCGCGGCCTTCCTGATCGTCTATGGCGCGCTGCGCGCCCGCGCCGCCTGGCAGGGCGGGCACCGGCTGACCGCCGAGGGCCGGGCGGGCAGCGTCTGGGCGGTGCTGGGCACGGCCGCCGCGCTGACCTGGCTGAACCCGCATGTCTATCTGGACACTCTGGGTCTGATCGGCGCCGTCTCGACCGAATTCGACCCCGGTGCCGCGCGCGAGGCCTTCGCGCTGGGGGCGGTCCTGGCCTCGTTCTGTTTCTTCTTCGCGCTCGGCTACGGGGCGCGCGTCCTTGCCCCCGCGATGGCCCGCCCGGTCGCCTGGCGGGTGCTTGACGCGCTGATCGCCGCGGTGATGTGGGCCATCGCGGCGCGGCTGATCCTCGGCGCCTGACCCCCGCTCAGGTGCCTTCGCACATCCTCTGAAGGTTCACGCTGCTCGCGGTCTGCAAGGCGGGCTTGACCTCGTGCAGGAACCGCTCGGCCGCCGCCCGTCCGGCCTCCTTCAGCTCGGCCAGCACGATGGGGCTTGGCATCAGCTTGGTCACGATGCTGAGGCTGTTCATCATCCCGTCATCCGAGATCATGTGAATCCGCGGCACCTTCAGCGAGCCTGCCTCGATCCGGCCCTCGGCGATCAGCTGTTCGAGCTGCGAAATCGCCCGGAGTTCCCGAAGCAGCGACGAGTTGAAGCTGATCTCGTTGATCCGGTTCTGGATGTCCTGCGGCGTGCGCGGAACCTCGTCGCGCTCCATCGGATTGATGGACACGACCACGATGTCCTCGGGCAGTTCCGGCGCGAACAGCGGAAAGAGTGCCGGGTTGCCGGTATAGCCGCCATCCCAGTAGGCCTCGGTCCGGCCGGTGTCCGGGTCGGCGATCTCGACCGCCTGAAACAGCGTCGGCAGGCAGGCCGAGGCCAGCAACACGTCGCCGTCGATCTCGTCGCCCCGGAAGACCCGCACCTTGCCGGTCCGCACATTGGTGGCGCCGACGAAAAGAAGCGGTTCGGCCTTGGCGCAGACCTTGCCGTAATCGAAGCGGCGCACCACCCGTTCCAGCGGGTTGCGGTAGAACGGCCCCAGAGCATAGGGGCTGACCGACCGGCTTGCATTGTCGATCAGCGAGATCGGCAGGGCGTGTTCCATGAACTGCGCCACGGCGCCCGCGCCCGGCAGGAAGGCCGCCATCCAGCTGGTCAGCCGCATGTCGCCGACCGCGCCCACCTGTTCCCAGAACCAGTCTAGGTTCTCGCGCGCGGCCTCGCGGCCGCCCGAGACCAGCCCGGCCTTGACCGCCGCGCCGTTCATCGCGCCCGCCGAAGCGCCCGAGATCGCGGCAATCTCGATCTCGGGGTCCAGCAGCAGCCGATCGAGCACGCCCCAGGTGAAGGCGCCATGCGCGCCCCCGCCCTGCAGCGCCAGGTTGATGCGCCGGGTCGTCATCGCGCCCTCACAGCGCCGTCCAGCCGCCGTCGACACTGATCGTCGTGCCGGTGATCTGTTTGGCGGCGTCCGAACAGAGGAACACGGCCGTGCCGCCGATTTCCTCGACCGTGGCGAATTCCTTCGAGGGCTGGCGGTCCAGCATCACCTCGCGAATCACCGTCTCGCGGTCCATGTCGTGCGCCTTCATCTGGTCGGGGATCTGCGCCTCGACCAGCGGCGTCAGCACATAGCCCGGGCAGATCGCGTTGCAGGTGATGGGCTCTTCGGCCGTTTCCAGCGCGGTGACCTTGGTGAAGCCCACGATGCCGTGCTTGGCGGCGACATAGGCGCTTTTGAAGGGGCTCGCGGTCAGGCCATGGGCCGAGGCGATGTTGACGATCCGCCCCCAGCCCGCCTTGCGCATCATCGGCAGCGCCGCGGCGGTGGTGTGAAAGGTCGAGCTGAGGTTGATGGCGATGATCCCATCCCATTTCTCGACCGGAAACGCCTCGATCCGGGCGACGTGCTGGATACCTGCGTTGTTGACCAGGATATCGCAGGCCCCGGCCTTTTCAATCAGCGCGCGGCAGTCGTCGCCCTTGGACATGTCGGCCTTGATGTAGCGGACCTTCACCCCGTGCTGCGCGGCCATCTCTTCGGCCAGCTTGTGATCCTCGTCGCGGTCGGTGAACGAATTCAGCACGACGTCGGCGCCCGCCCGGGCCAGTTCATGCGCGACGCCAAGCCCGATGCCCGAGTTCGACCCGGTGACGATGGCGGTTTTTCCGGCAAGCGACATTTGAAACCTCTTTCGTGAATGCTGCAGTTGCAGAAATCCTACATGGCGCGGGGACGGCGGCATAGCAGGGAAACACACGCGAACGGGAGCCGAAGTGAATTGGCTCGACCGGCCGCCGACTGTAGGCAATTGCCGCTGCGGCCGGGGCCCGAAGCGGTACCGCGCCTGACCGATTCTCTTGCCCGGGATATGTCTGGAAAGCCCAGAAAAAAACGCCCGCACAAGGCGGGCGTTAAGTTATTGAGGCAGGTTTCATACAGGCAAGAAACCTATCGAGCAGTGGGTTCTTTATACGCAATCCGGCGCCGAGGGCCAAGCTAAAAGTTTGAAAAGCCACGGTGCTGCGCGTAGGCTCCGGGTCAAGCAAAACAAGGCCCAGCCAAACAGAGGCCCGAGCACCATGACAGGCACCCCCCTTCGCGCGGTACGAATCGCAGGCGTCGCACTTGGCGTGATTCTCTCGGCCGGCCTCGGTCTGGCCGAAGCCTCCGCGTCCGCGCCGGCCCATGGCATCGCCATGTATGGCGACCCGGCGCTGCCCCCGGATTTCGTGGCCCTGCCTTATGCCAATCCCGACGCGCCCAAGGGCGGGCGGATCGTGCTGGGCGAAACCGGCAGTTTCGACAGCCTGAACCCGTTCCTGCTGAAAGGCACCGCGCCCTGGGCGCTTGGCCATCAAAGCTACGAAAGCCTGATGGGCCGGTCCTGGGACGAACCCTTCACGCTTTACGGGCTTCTGGCCGAGACCGTCACCACCGGCCCGAATCGCGACTGGGTCGAATTCACCCTGCGGCCCGAGGCGCGGTTCTCGGATGGCAGCCCGGTGACGGTCGAGGATGTGCTCTGGTCGGTCGAGACGCTGGGCACGCTCGGCCATCCGCGCTATCGCAACGGCTATGAAAAGATCGCCCGGGCCGAGGCCGTGGGGCCGCGCAGCGTGCGCTTTACCTTCGACGCCCCCGACCGCGAATTGCCGCTGATCCTGGGGTTGAGACCGATCCTGAAGAAGGCGCAATGGGAGGGCCGCGACTTCGCCCGGAGCGGGCTCGAGGCACCGATCGGCAGCGGGCCTTACGTGGTCTCGGAGGTCGAGCCGGGCCGCTTCGTCAGCCTGCGCCGGAACCCCGACTATTGGGGGCGCGATCTGCCTTTCAACCGCGGCCAGCACAATTTCGACGAGATCCGCCACGACTATTACGCCGACGGGGCCGCGCTGTTCGCGGCCTTCGCCGCGGGCGAGGTCGATATCTACCGCGAAACCAACGACGCCCGCTGGCAGAGCGCCTACGACTTTCCGGCGGTCCGCGACGGCCGCATCGTCAAGGCCGAGATCCCGCACCACCGGCCCTCGGGCATTTCGGGCCTGGCGATGAACACGCGGCGGCCGATCTTCGCAGACTGGCGGGTGCGGGATGCGATGATCCTCGCTTTCAACTTCGAATTCATCAACCAGACCCTGACCGGCGGCACCCAGCCCCGGATCGCGTCCTATTTCTCGAATTCGGAACTCGGGATGCGGCCCGGCCCGGCCCAAGGCAAGGTGCGTGACCTGCTGCAGCCCTTCGCGGACAGCCTGCTGCCGGGCGCGCTTGACGGCTATGCGCTGCCGGTCTCGGACGGGCGGCCGCAGAACCGGCGCAACCTGCGCGCAGCTCTGGCGCGGCTGGCCGAGGCCGGATGGACGGTCGGCCCCGGGGGCAAGCTCAGAAACGCCGACGGCGCGCCCTTCCGGTTCGAGATCCTGCTGGTGCAGGGCGCCTCGGACAGCGAACGCATCGTGACGCTTTTCGCCGATGCGCTGCACCGGATGGGCATCGACGTCCGCGTAACCCAGGTCGATACCGCGCAATATGTCCAGCGCACCGCGTCCTACGATTTCGACATGACGGTCTACGCCCGCGCGCTGTCGCTCTCGCCGGGCAACGAGCAATGGCTGTACTGGGGATCGGCCGGCGTGACCGAGCCCGGTACCGGCAACTGGATGGGCATCGACAGCCCCGCAGCCGAGGCGATGATCCGGTCGCTGCTGAACGCCACCGACCGGGACGATTTCATCGCCGCGACCCGCGCGCTCGACCGGGTGCTGACCACCGGGCGCTATGTCATCCCGATCTGGTACGCGCCCAGCTCGCATCTTGCCCATGCCGCCCGGCTGCACTACCCGGAGACGATCCCGGTCTATGGCGACTGGGTCGGCTTCCTGCCCGATGTCTGGTGGTCCGAGGAGAACTGAGATGTCCCGACTTCTGCCCCGTCTGCTTCTTGTGGTGCTGGCGCTCGCGCTGGCCGGATGCTCGACTGTCGAGGGGGTGGGCAAGGACATCTCGGCCGGGGCCCGCGCCGTCCGGAACGCGCTTTAGGCGGGAACGCTGGTCACTCGACCGAGGTCACCCACAGCACGGTCGCATCCTCCTGGCTGACCGACACCAGATTATGCCCCATGGTCGCATCGTAATAGGCGCTGTCGCCGCGGCGCATGTCCACCGGCGCGTAGAATTCGGTGTAAAGCCGCACGACGCCGGTCAGCACATAGAGGAACTCTTCGCCCTCGTGGCGCACCCAGCCATCGAACTCGGCCACGTCGCGGGCGCGGATCCGGGTCCGGTAGGGCATCATCCGCTTGCGCGCCAGCGCCCCCGCCATCAGCTCGTGTTCGTAGGTGGCCGTCGCATGGGCCGCGCCTTCGCCGGTGCGCGTCACCGCCATCCGCCCGCCCGCGCGCGCACCGCGCATCGGCGTGAACAGCTGCGGCACCGACACGCCCAGCCCGGTCGCCAGCTTCTTCAGCGCGTCATAGGTCGGCGACATCTGGTCGTTTTCGATCTTCGAGAGCGTCGAGCGCGCAAGACCCGCCTGACGGGCCGCCTGTTCCAGCGTCCAGCCCTTCTCGGTGCGCAGCTCGCGCACCCGGCGCCCCAGATCCAGCGGTTCGGCCGCCTCGGCCTCTCCCTGGGCACGGGCGATGCGGATCAGGCTGTGTTCGCTCTCCTCGTCCATGCGCTTCGCTCTTAGAGCTTGCCCCTTGCAACCGCAAGGTCGCGCGGCTAGCACCTCTGGCATGCACGCGATCTTCGATGAGGGCGCGCCCGCGCCCTGCCCCGCCCCGTTCAACCTGGCCGCCTATGTGCTGGCCCCCGCCGCGCTGTCGCCCGACAAGGTGGCGCTGGCCATCGTCGGCCCGCATGGCGCCGAGCGCTGGTCCTATGCCCGGCTCGAGGCCGCGGTGCGCGGCCTTGCCGCAGGCCTGCTGGCAATGGGCCTGCCCGAGGGCGGACGGGTGCTGCTGCGGCTGGGCAACGGGGTCGAGTTTCCGATCGCCTATCTGGCGGCGATCACCGCCGGGCTGGTGCCGGTGCCGACCTCGGCGATGCTGACGCGCATCGAGATCGGCAAGCTCGCTGCCGAGATCGAGCCGGTGGCGATCTTCGCCGGGCCGAACGTGGCGCTGCCCGAGGACTGCCCCGCGCCGGTGCTGGATATCGAGACCCAGCGCGGCTTTTACACTCACGCGCCCGCCGACTACGTGCCGGGCGATCCCGACCGCCCCGCCTATGTGGTCTATACCTCTGGCACTTCGGGCCAGCCGCGCGGCGTGATCCATGCGCACCGGGCCGTCTGGGCGCGGCGGATGATGTGGGAGGGCTGGTACGGGCTGACCGCCGAAGACCGGCTGCTCCATGCCGGGGCGTTCAACTGGACCTATACGCTGGGCACCGGGCTTCTGGACCCCTGGGCCATCGGCGCGACCGCGCTGATCCCGGCGCCGGGGGTGCAACCGGCCGACCTGCCGCTCTTGTTGCGCCGGTTCGACGCGACGCTTTTTGCCGCCGCGCCGGGGGTTTACCGGCAGATGCTGAAGGCGCATCCGCAGATCGTGCTGCCGAAGCTGCGCCACGGGCTGTCGGCGGGCGAGAAGATGCCCGAAGCCACCCGGGCCGCCTGGCGCGAAGCGACCGGCACCTTCGTCTATGAGGCGCTCGGCATGTCCGAATGCTCGACCTTCGTCTCGGGCAGCCCCGCGCGGCCCGCGCCGCTTCCGGCCTCGGGCTATCCGCAGACCGGGCGCCGCATCGCCGTGCTGGACCCCGACAACGCCCCCGTCGCGCGGGGCGAGCCCGGGCAGCTCGCCGTCTCGAACCGCGATCCGGGGCTGATGCTGGGCTATCTCAAGGCCGAGGCCGAGACCCGCGCGCGGTTCGCGGGCGAATGGTTCCTGACCGGCGACATGGTCGAAATGGCCGAGGACGGCGCCATCACCTATCTGGGCCGCGGCGACGACATGCTGAACGCGGGCGGCGTGCGGGTCTCGCCGCTGGAGGTCGAGCGCGCGCTGATGGAACACCCCGCCATCCACGAGGTCGCCGCGACCGAGATTGCGGTCAAGGCCGACACCACCGTCATTGCCGCCTTCTATACCGGCACGCCGCAGGACGAGGCCGAGCTTGCCGCCTTCGCCGCCGAACGGCTGGCGCGCTACAAGCAGCCCCGGCTTTACGTCCATCTCGACGCGCTGCCGAAGAACCCCAATGGCAAGCTCAACCGCCGCCTGATCCGGCAACGCCATGAGGCCGCGCATGATCCGGCTTGATATCTTCTCCGATCCGATCTGCCCCTGGTGCCTGATCGGCAAACGGTTGCTGGACGCGGCCCTTTCCGAACGTCCCGACCATCCTTTCACCATCGCCTGGCAGCCCTTCCAGCTGAACCCCGGCATGCCGCGCGCGGGCATGGACCGGCGCGCCTATCTCGAGACCAAGTTCGGCGGCCAGACCGAGGCCGTCCGCGCCTATGCCGAAATCGACCGCCGCGCCCGCGAGACCGGGATCGAGCTGAACCTGGCCGCCATCGAGCGTACGCCGAACACGCTCGACGCGCACCGGCTGATCCACTGGGCCGGGATCGAGCACCGCCAGACCGAGGTCGTGACCGCGCTTTTCGAGGCCTATTTCCAGCAGGGCCGCGATATCGGCGACCCCGAGGTGCTGACCGACCTGGCCGCCTCGGCCGGGCTCGACGGGGCGATGATCGCGCGGCTTCTGGCCAGTGACGCCGATCTCGATCAGGTGCGCGCCCGCGACGCCCATGCGCGCGAGCGGGGCGTGAGCGGGGTGCCGACCTTCATCCTGGCCGATACCCATGTGCTGGTGGGCGCCCAGCCGACCGAGCTTTGGCTCGACGTCATCGCCGAACTCGCGGGCGCACCGACCGCCGCCGGGCCGCACTGATCCGCGGCCCCTGCCGCGCCCCGTGCACTGACGCACAGTGCCGCCGACTTGTCCGACCGTTCCGGATCGTCTAAGGGCGACAGGTCGGAGCGGCGGTTTTCGGGCACCTGCCCGCGCGGATCTCCTCCTCTTCAGGAAAGGACAGCACATGGCCGTACGCCGTCTCTCGCGGGTCGAATTCGTCGCCATGACGGCGCTGCTGTTCGCGACCGTCGCCTTCTCGATCGATGCGATGCTGCCCGCCCTGCCCGAGATCGGCGCCGAATTGACGCCCGAGACGCTGAACCGCGCGCAATTCGTGGTCACGAGCTTCATGCTGGGCATGGGCGCGGGCACGCTGATCATGGGGCCGCTGTCGGACTGTTTCGGGCGCAAGCCGGTGATCCTCGGCACCGCGCTGGCCTATATGCTGGGCGCGGCCATCGCGGGGCTTGGACAAAGCCTCGAATGGCTGCTGATCGGCCGGGTCATTCAGGGCTTCGGCGCGGCGGGCGTTCGGGTGGTGGCGCTGGCCGTGGTGCGCGACCTTTATTCGGGGCGCGACATGGCGAAGATCGTCTCTTTCGTCATGACGATCTTCACGCTGCTGCCGGCGCTGGCGCCCTCGGTCGGTGCGGTGGTCATGGCGGGCTTCGGCTGGCGCGGGATCTTCGGCGCCTTTCTCGTCTTTTCGGTCGTTTCGATGGGCTGGTTCGGGCTGCGCCAGGCCGAGACCCTGCCGCCCGAGTCGCGCCGCGCGCTGCGCCCCGGCCCGCTTCTGGCAGCGGCGCGCGAGGTGCTGGGCTCGCCGGTGGCGCGCAGCGCGACGCTGGTGCAGACCTTCATCTTCGCCGGGTTCTTCGGGTTCCTGACCTCGACCCAGCAGGTCTATGACATCTATTTCGACAAGGGCGACAGCTTTCCCGTCTGGTTCGGCGTGGTCGCCGTCTGCGCCGGATCGGCCAGCTTTCTCAACGCGATGCTCGTCGGACGGCTGGGCATGCGCTACCTGATCCGGACGGCGTTGATGGCGCAATTCGTGCTGTCGGGCGTCATGATGGCCGCCTTCTGGCTACACCTCTTGCCGGGCTGGGCCGAGTTTCCGGCCTATATCCTGTGGTCGATCACCTTCTTCGGGATGAACGCGCTGACCATCGGCAACCTCAACGCATTGGCGATGGAGCCGCTCGGCCATGTGGCCGGGATGGCGGCCTCGATCATCGGGGCCTTCGCGACCGCGTTGTCGGCGCTTCTGGCCTCGCCCATCGGGCTTCTTTTCGACGGCACGCCGCGGCCGCTGGCCACCGGCTGTTTCATCGCCGTGGGCGCGGCGCTGGCGGTGATGCTGACCGTGCCGAAACGCTAGGCCCCCTTCAGGCGGTCTCGCGCACCTTCTCGGCCAGATCGCGGGCGATGGCGAAGGCGCCCTTGATCTTGTCGCTGTCCTTCTTCCAGTCGCGGCGCAGGATGATCTTGTTGTCCTTGACCTTGGCCAGCCCCTGCTGGTCCTGGATGAAGGCCACAAGCCCGGCCGGATTGGCGAACTTGTGGTTGTGAAACTGCACGGTCGCGCCCTTCGGCCCGCCATCGAGCCGGGCGATGCCCGCAGCCTTGCACATCGCCTTGATGCGGACCACCAGCAGCAGCGTGTTGACCTCTTTCGGCAGCTTGCCGAAGCGGTCGATCAGCTCGGCGGCAAAGCCCTCCAGTTCGACCTTGGTCGTCAGCGTCGAGAGCCGCCGGTAAAGCCCCAGCCGCACGTCCAGATCGGGGACGTAATCGTCCGGGATCAGCACCGGCACGCCCAGATTGATCTGGGGCGACCAGCCGCTGTCGGTATCCGAAATCCCTTCCAGCTCGCCCGATTTGATGCGGGCGATCGCCTCTTCCAGCATCGACTGGTACAGCTCGAAGCCGACCTCGCGGACATGGCCCGACTGTTCCTCGCCGATCAGGTTGCCCGCGCCGCGGATGTCGAGATCCTGGGAGGCCAGCGTGAAGCCCGCCCCCAGCGTGTCGAGCGAGCCCAGCACGCGCAGCCGTTTCTGCGCCTGCGGCGTCAGCGGCGCGCGGGGCTTCGTCGTCAGATAGGCATAGGCCCGCGCCTTCGAGCGCCCGACCCGGCCCCGGATCTGGTACAGCTGGGCCAGCCCGAACATGTCGGCGCGGTGCACGATCATGGTGTTGGCGGTCGGGATGTCGAGCCCGGATTCGACGATGGTCGTGGCCAGCAGGACATCGTACTTGCCGTCGTAGAAGGCGTTCATCCGCTCGTCGAGATCGCCCGCCGCCAGCTGGCCATGGGCGGTGATGAAACTGACCTCGGGCACCTGTTCGCGCAGGAAATGCTCCATCTCGGGCAGGTCCTTGACGCGCGGCACCACGAAGAAGCTCTGCCCGCCGCGATAATGTTCGCGCAACAGCGCCTCGCGGACGGTGACCGTATCGAATTCGCTGACATAGGTCCGGATCGACAGCCGGTCGACGGGCGGCGTGCCGATGATCGACAGATCGCGCACCCCGGTCAGGCTCATCTGCAGGGTGCGCGGAATCGGCGTCGCGGTCAGGGTCAGGACGTGTACGTCGGACCGCATCTGTTTCAGCCGTTCCTTGTGGGCGACGCCGAAATGCTGTTCCTCGTCGATGATCAGCAGGCCCAGATTGCGGAACCGGACGCCCTTGGCCAGCAACGCATGGGTGCCGATGCAGATATCGACCGTGCCCTCGGCCAGCCCAGCCCGCGTTGCAGCCGCCTCCTTGGCGGGCACGAAGCGCGAGAGCTGCCGCACCTCGACCGGAAAGCCCCGGAACCGTTCGGCAAAGCCCTTGGCATGCTGGCGCGCCAGCAGCGTGGTCGGCGCCACAACCGCAACCTGTACCCCCGACATCGCCGCGACGAAAGCCGCACGCATCGCGACCTCGGTCTTGCCGAAGCCCACATCGCCGCAGATCAGCCGGTCCATCGGCGTGCCCGAGGCCATGTCGGTCAGCACATCCTCGATGGCGGCCAGCTGGTCGTCGGTCTCCTGATAGGGGAAACGCGCCGAGAACGCCTCCCACATGTGATGACCGGGCTCCAGGATCGGGGCATGGCGCAGCACGCGCTCGGCCGCCACCCGGATCAGCTTGTCGGCCATCTCGCGGATACGTTCCTTGAGCTTGGCCTTCTTGGCCTGCCAGGCGCCGCCGCCCAGCTTGTCCAGAAGCCCCTCGTCATGGCCGTAGCGGCTGAGAAGCTCGATATTCTCGACCGGCAGATACAGACGGTCGCCGCCCGCGTATTCGAGGGCCAGGCATTCATGCGGCGCACCGGCCGCGGCGATGGTTTCGAGCCCGGTATAGCGCCCGACCCCGTGTTCGACATGCACGACCAGATCGCCGGGCGACAGCGACTGGGTCTCGGTCAGGAAATTCTCGGCCCGGCGGCGTTTCTTCGGGCCGCGGATCAGGCGTTCGCCCAGCACGTCCTGTTCCGAAATGACGGTCAGGCCCGGCCCCTCGAAGCCATGTTCCAGCGCCCAGACCGTCAGATAGAGCCCGCGCCCCTCGGCCACCTCGCGAATGTCCGAGATCAGCGTGGCCTCGGTCAGCCCCTCATCCTCGAGAAGGCCCTGCAACCGTTCGCGCGCACCTTCGGAATAGGAGGCGACGACCACCGCGCCCTCTTCGCGCCGGGTCTGAATATGGTCCTTCAAGGCCCTGAAAAGGCTGACCTGTTCCAGCTTTCGCTCGGGCGCGAAATTGCGCCCGATGCGGCCGCCCGCATCGATGACGCCCGGCCCCAGCCCCTGCTGCAACGGCGCCAGCTGCACCACCCGGTGGCCCGCCACGGCCGCCTCCCAGGCGGTGTCGTCCAGATACATCAGCCCCGGCGGACAGGGCTTGTAGACGGTGTCGATCCGGCCCTTCTGCGCCATCGCCTCGCGCCGGGTCTGGTACTGATCCTCGATGGTCTCCCAGCGCGACAACCGCGCGGGCGTGACCTGATCGTCAAGATAGATCGCGGCCTCGGGCAGATAGTCGAAGATCGTTTCCAGCCGGTCGTGGAAGAAGGGCAGCCAATGCTCGGCCCCGGCATGCTTGCGCCCGGCGCTGACCGCCTCGTAAAGCGGGTCGTCGGTACCCGCCGCGCCGAACTCGATCCGGTAATTCTGTCGGAAGCGGGTGATCGCGGCCTCGTCGAGGATGACCTCGGACACGGGCGCCAGTTCGACCGATTTCAGTTTCTCGGTGGTGCGCTGGGTCGCCGGATCGAAACGGCGCGCCCCGTCCAGCACGTCGCCGAAGAGATCGAGCCGCACCGGCCCGGCCTCGCCCGGCGGGTAGATATCGACGATCCCGCCCCGGATCGCGTAGTCGCCGGGTTCCATCACCGTCGGCGCCTGGGTGAAGCCCATGCGGACCAGGAAGGCCCTCAGCGCCGCCTCGTCGATCTGCATGCCGACCCGCGCGGTGAAGGAGGCGCCCTGAAGCACCTCGCGCGCGGGCACGCGCTGGGTCGCGGCGCCAAGCGTCGTCAGCAGGATGAAGGGGCCCGAAAGCCCCGCGGCCAGCGTGGCCAGCGTCGCCATCCGTGCCGCCTCGACATCGGCATTGGGCGAGATCCGGTCATAGGGCAGACAGTCCCAGGCCGGGAAGTCCAGCACCACCGCCTCGGGCGCGAAGAAGGTCAGCGCCGCGCGCATCGCCGCCAGCCGCTTGTCGTCGCGGGCGACATGGATGATGGGCCGGCCGCTGCGGGTCAGCTCGCGGGCCAGAAGCCGGGCATCGAACCCTTCGGGGGCACCGCCGGCGGTGATGTGACGCGGATCTTCCATGGGGAGGTTCAGATACGTGCGGCGCGGCCGGTGTCAACCGCAACCCGCCCGAAGCCGGGGGCGACGGTCAAAGCCCGGTGACCACCATGTTCATCCACATGCCCCACATCGCGGTGACGAAGACCGAGACGATGCCCATCGCCTGCACCCCCAGACGGTGCCAGCGCAGCATCCGGTACAGCGCCTCGCCCGAGGGCGCGCGTTCGGCATAGCGGCGCGCGGTCCGCACCGACCAGAGCCCGACCAGCGTCGTCGGCGCGACCAGCAGAAATACCGCCTGGCAGAATTCGACCCCGTAGCCGAAGCCCAGCACCGCCAGCGCCGCCAGCGCGAAGCCGGTGAAGGCGGCGATCCAGAGCCCGGCCTCGGAGGCGATGTAAAGATAGCGCCGCGCGTTCACGCCCACCAGCGTCGCCACATCCTCGGCCGCCTGCCCGCCCCGGCGGCGCGCCCGCTGGATCAGGTCGAAGGGCACGCCCAGCACCCAGTGGCTGGAGGTCGACCACAGCACCGCCAGCGCGATCCAGTACCACAGGTTCGAGAAGGACCGCATGTCGATCAGGTCGAAGACTTTGCCGTACAGATCCACCTGGCGCGCCTTTCCTCTGTGCGAAGGCCTGGGACGATTCCCGCCCTTTAAGAGGGGCCCGGTTGGGTGTAACGCAGTCGCAGAAAATGTTGAAGGAGCCCTTGCCATGCGCCCGACCGTTGCCCCCTTCCCGACCACGCGCCTGCGCCGCACCCGCCGCACCGCGGCGCTGCGTGCGCTGACCAGCGAGACCACGCTGTCGGTGGGCGACCTGATCTGGCCGATCTTCGTGCGCGCGGGCGAGGGCGTCGAAGAGCCGGTGCCCTCGATGCCGGGTGTCATGCGGCGATCGGTCGATCTGTCGGTCGCGGCGGTCAAGGAGGCGGCCGCGCTGGGCATCCCGGCGGTCTGCATCTTCCCCTATACCGACGTTTCGCTGAAGACCGAGCTTTGCGAAGAGGCCTGGAACCCCGACAACCTGTCGAACCGGCTGATCCGCGCGATCAAGGCCGAGGTGCCCGAAATCGCGGTGATGACCGATATCGCGCTCGACCCCTACAATTCGAACGGCCATGACGGCATCGTGCGGGACGGCGTGATCGTGAACGACGAAACCGTCGAGGCGCTGGTCAAGATGGCACTCGCGCAGGCCGAGGCAGGCGCGGATATCCTGGGGCCCTCGGACATGATGGATGGCCGGATCGGCGCGATCCGCACAGCACTCGAGGAAAACGGCCATTCCG
The DNA here is from genome assembly GCF_003265965.1 of Rhodovulum viride. Classification (NCBI taxonomy): domain Bacteria; kingdom Pseudomonadati; phylum Pseudomonadota; class Alphaproteobacteria; order Rhodobacterales; family Paracoccaceae; genus Rhodovulum; species Rhodovulum viride. Next base: position 183,248 of record NZ_MUAV01000001.1, read on the forward strand.
ACGTGACCATCATGTCCTATTCGGCGAAATACGCCTCGGCCTTTTACGGTCCGTTCCGCGATGCGGTTGGCGCCTCGGGGGCGCTGACGGGCGACAAGAAGACCTATCAGATGGACCCGGCCAATACCGACGAGGCGGTGCGGCTGATCGAGCGCGACCTGATGGAAGGCGCCGACATGGTCATGGTGAAACCCGGCATGCCCTATCTCGACATCTGCCGCCGGGTGAAGACCGAATTCGGCGTGCCCACCTATGCCTATCAGGTGTCCGGCGAATACGCGATGCTGATGGCGGCGGTCCAGAACGGCTGGCTCGACCATGACAAGGTGATGATGGAAAGCCTGATGGCGTTCAAACGCGCGGGCTGCGACGGCATCCTGACCTATTTCGCGCCCGCCGCGGCGAAGATCCTGAACGCCCGCTAAGCCGGGCCCCGAAGCCTGTGCCCGTGGCTCTGGTCGGCGGGTGCAGGTCTGGCAAGGAATTGCCTCCTGCTGCCGTCAAGCTTGGTGACAGTCCCGGCGGGGCTGTCTATAGTTTGCGCCAAAGGCCGCCAAGGCCACAACAGCATGGGGCATGAGAGCAATGTTCAAGGACAAGACCTCCCACCTGATCTCGCGGCGCGGCTTTATCGGTGCGACCGGGGCGGCGGCGACTCTGGCGGCCTGCGGCAATGGCGTGGGCAGCAGCGGGGCAAGCGAACTCGACGCGCGCGTCGATAGCACCCGCAACTATCTTTTCGCCCATTACCCGGCGACCCGAGAGCTGTCGCAAAAGGCCCAGGGCATCCTCTGGATGCCGCTGATCACCAAGGCCGGGCTCTGGGTCGGCGGCGCCTACGGGCGCGGCGCGCTGCGCATCAACGACGTGACGGTCGATTACTACTCGGCCACGCAGGCGAGCTTCGGGTTGCAGATCGGCGCCCAGCAATACGCCCATGCGCTGTTCTTCATGACCCCCGAGGCGCTCCGGCAGTTCCGCTCGGGCTCGGGCTGGTCGGCCGGGGCCGATCTGGAATATGCGGTGACGAACGACGGCGGCATGGTCTCGGCCGATACCATCACCGCGCTCGATCCGATCATCGCCATCGTCTTCGGTCAGGCCGGGCTGATCTTCGGCGCGACGCTCGAAGGCACCAAATACACGCGCATCATTCCCTGACCCGGGACGCCCTGTCGAAAGGCCGGCCCGGACCCGGGCCGCTTTCGCATGGACAGTCCCGGCCCGTCCGGGGATAGTCGCAGGGCAGCGCAAACGGAGCCTCCGATGCAGATCGCAAGTTTCAACATCAACGGCGTCAAGGCGCGGCTTCCGGCCGTTCTCGACTGGCTCGACGCCGCGGCGCCGGATGTCGCCGTGCTGCAGGAAATCAAGTCGGTCGACGAGGCTTTCCCGCGCGAGCCCTTCGAGGATCGCGGCTACAATCTGGAAACCTACGGCCAGAAGGGGTTCAACGGGGTCGCGATCCTGTCGAAATTCCCGCTGGAGGACGTCCGGCGCGGGCTTCCGGGCGATGACGAGGACGCCCAGGCCCGCTGGATCGAGGCGACCGTCACGGGCCGCCGCGCGGTCCGGATCTGCGGGCTCTACCTGCCCAACGGCAATCCGGCGCCCGGCCCGAAATACGACTACAAGCTGGCCTGGATGGCCCGGCTCGAGGCCCGCGCCCGCGAGCTGCTGGCCGCCGAGGAACCCGCGGTGATGGCGGGCGACTACAACGTGATCCCGCAGGACGAGGATGCCGCCCGGCCCGAGGCCTGGGCGAAGGACGCGCTGGCCCTGCCCCGGACCCGCGCGGCGTTCCGCAGGGTCCTGAACCTCGGCTTTACCGAAGCGTTCCGTGCCCGGGTGCAGGGGCCAGGCCATTATTCGTTCTGGGACTATCAGGGCGGCGCCTGGGACAGAAACGACGGCATCCGGATCGACCACATGCTGTTGACGCCGCAGGCCGCCGACCTGATGACCGACTGCCGGATCGAAAGCGGCGTTCGCGCCGGCGAAAAACCCTCGGATCACGTGCCGGTCTGGATCGACCTCGACGCCTGAGCCGCGCGGCTCCCGCGCCTGCCGAAGGCCGACCGCCGCGGGCCCTGGCCCGCGGCCGGGCCCAAGCCCGGGCAAGCGGCTTTGCCGCGCCGTCCCGGGGGCGGGAGCGCCCCCCCCTCAACGCCCGCTCAGACCGGCGCCACCGGATAGCGCGCCGCTGCGTCGTAGCCGTAAAGCCAGTCGAACCGCCTGAGCGCCGCGCCCGGCGCCAGAACGCCGCCCAGCCGCAAGGCGGTCTGTGCCGCCAACCGCAGCGGCGGGAACCTCAGGTGATAGTTGCGCGCGTTCCGGCTGGCCATCTCGACGATGCGCGCGGTGCGCGGGCGCCGCTCGGCCCGATAGGCGGCAAAGGCCGCCTCGGGGGTTGCATGCCGGGCCAGCGCCGCAGCCAGCACCCAGGCATCCTCCAGTGCCATGTTGGCGCCCTGCGCCAGGAACGGAAGGGTCGGATGCGCCGCGTCGCCCAGGATCGCGGCCGGGCCGCGATACCAGACATCGGCCACCGGATGCCGGAACAGGCCCCAGAGATTGACGCTGTGCACCTGGTCCAGCAGACGCGGCACCTCGCCGCCGAAATCCGCAAAGACCCGCCGCATCGCGTCCGGGTCGCCGGTCCGGTTCCAGCCTTCCTCGACCCAGGCCTCGCGCTCTTCCACCGCCACGATGTTGATCATGTCGCCGCCGCGCAGCGGATAATGCACCAGATGCTTGCCCGGCCCCATATGCACATTGGCCACCGGCGCCACCTTGCCCCGGGCAGGCACCAGCGCGCGCCAGGCGACCTGGCCGGTAAAGCGGGGGGTGACCTGCCCGTTCAGCGCCGCGCGCACCACCGAATGCAACCCGTCGGCCCCGATCAGCAGATCGCTGCTGGCCCGCGCGCCCTGCGCCGTGATCAGCTCGGCCCGGTCGCCCTCCAGCGAAAGCCCGGTCACCTCGTGCAAAAGCCGTATCTGCACCCCGGCCGCGCGCGCGGCGTCGGCCAGAATGTCGATCAGATCGGCCCGATGCACGAAGAAGTAGTCCCGGGCGCCGCGCGACAGGTCCAGCCGCAGCACCCGCGCGCCGTGGCGATAGTCGCGCAACACGACGGCACTGCCCCGGCCCGAGGTCGCGGCCAGCGCCTCGCCAAGACCCAGCGCCCGCAGCACCGCCACCCCGTTGGGACTGATCTGCAGCCCCGCGCCGACCTCGCGGATCGCGTCGGCGCGTTCCAGCACCACGACCTCGGCCCCGTGCCGTGCCAGTGCGGTGGCGACGGCGAGACCCGCGATGCCGGCCCCGAGGACAGTGATCTTTCGGCTGCCCAGGAACATCCGGCACCTCTTAAAAGCTGGCCCGGTACCGGGCCATACACTCCCGGTCAGTCGTCGCGATGCACCCGTTCGCGCCGCTCGTGCCGTTCCTGCGCCTCGAGGCTCAGGGTCGCGATCGGACGCGCATCGAGCCGTTTCAGCGAAATCGGCTCGCCGGTCTCCTCGCAATAGCCATATTCGCCATTCTCGATCCGCCGCAGCGCCGCGTCGATCTTGGCCACCAGCTTGCGCTGCCGGTCCCGGGTCCGCAATTCCAGAGCCCGGTCGGTTTCCTCGCTGGCGCGATCGGCAATGTCGGGGATGTTGCGGCTCGAATCCTGAAGGCCCTCGAGCGTCTCGCGGCTTTCGTTCAGAAGATCGTTCTTCCAGGCAATGAGCTTGCGGCGAAAATATTCGAGCTGGCGCTCGTTCATGAACGGCTCGTCCTCGGCGGGACGATAATCGTCGGGCAAGAAAACTTCGGCTTTCATCCCTGCTCCCTCTTTTGGGCCGGGCGAAACCTGTTTCATAATCATTCTCCCCCGGCGCACCTGGGCTCGCGTGTAGCCCAATCGCCGTATCGTGTCACGAGGTTTGTGGTCCCTTACATGGCGCTTGAAGCTTTGTGAAGGGGCGCTATGGTCGCCCCCGATTTCAATGGATTGAGAGGCGGAATTGCGATGAAATTCGGGTCCACCGACGCCTATGTCGCCGCAGACGACCTGACCGTGGCCGTGAATGCCGCCGTGACGCTGGAACGCCCGTTGCTGGTCAAGGGCGAACCGGGAACCGGCAAGACCGAGCTCGCACGTCAGGTTGCCCAATCTCTGGGCATGCCGCTCATGGAATGGCACATCAAGTCCACGACCCGGGCCCAGCAGGGGCTGTACGAATACGACGCGGTGAGTCGGCTGCGCGACAGCCAGCTGGGCGACGAACGGGTCCATGACGTCGCCAACTACATCCGCCGCGGCAAGCTCTGGCAGGCCTTCGCCGCGCCCCGCAAGGTGGTGCTGCTGATCGATGAAATCGACAAGGCGGATATCGAATTTCCGAACGACCTGCTTCAGGAACTCGACCGCATGGAGTTTCACGTCTACGAGACCGGCGAAACGGTGAAAGCAAAAGAACGGCCGGTTGTCATAATTACGTCAAACAACGAAAAGGAATTGCCCGACGCGTTTTTGCGGCGCTGTTTCTTCCACTATATCCGTTTCCCCGATCTCGAGACGATGAAGAAGATCGTCGAGGTCCATCATCCGGGCATCAAGCAGGACCTGCTGCAGGCCGCACTGACCCGGTTCTACGAGATCCGCGAGACCGACGGGCTGAAGAAGCGGCCCTCGACCTCGGAAGTGCTCGACTGGCTCAAGCTGTTGCTGGCCGAGGACATGCGGCCCGAGGATCTGCGCAAGGACGGCCGCTCGGCGCTGCCCAAGCTGCATGGCGCGCTGCTGAAGAACGAACAGGACGTGCAGCTCTTCGAGCGGCTTGCCTTCATGGCGCGGCGCGGCGGCTGATCAGCGCGCCGCCAGCGCCTCGGCAAGGATGGACCTGACCAGCGCCGGATCGGCCTCCGCGGTCACGAAAGCCTCGCCGATCCCGCGCGCGAGGATAAAGCGCAGCCTGCCGTCCTGCACCTTCTTGTCCTGCGCCATCAGCGCGATCAGCCCGTCCGCGTCGGGCAGATCGCCCGGGATGTCGGCCAGATCCTTCTTCATCCCCATCGCGTCCAGATGCGCGCGCACCCGGCTCGGGTCTTCCTGCGCGCAAAGCCCCATCCGTGCCGACAGCTCGAAGGCCAGCGCACAGCCGATGGCGACCCCCTCGCCATGCAACAGCCGGTCGGAATAGCCGGTCGCGGCCTCCAGCGCATGGCCGAAGGTGTGGCCAAGATTCAGAAGCGCACGGTCGCCCTGCTCGGTCTCGTCGCGCTCGACGATCCGCGCCTTGGCCTCGCAGGACCGTTTCACCGCCGCGATCCGCGCCGCCACATCGCCTGCCGCCAGCGCCGGCCCCTGTGCTTCGAGCCACTCGAAGAAGGCGGCATCGCCCAGAAGCCCGTATTTCACCACCTCGCCATAGCCCGCGAGGAAATCGCGCGGCGCCAGCGTGCCCAGAACGCCGGTATCGGCCAGGACCAGCGAGGGCTGGTGAAAGGCGCCGATCAGGTTCTTGCCCTGCGGCGAGTTGATGCCGGTCTTGCCCCCGACGGAACTGTCGACCTGCGCCAGCAGCGTCGTCGGCACCTGCACGAAGCGCACGCCGCGCCGCAGCACGGCGGCGGCAAAGCCCGCCAGATCGCCGATCACCCCGCCGCCGAGTGCCACCACGATATCGCGCCGCTCGACCTTTTGCTCGATCAGCCATTCGACGGCGCAGCCGAACTGCGCCCAGCACTTGGTGGCCTCGCCCGCAGGCAGGGCCTGCGCCGGCGCCTCGATATCGCCAAGACCCGCGCGGAAAGCCGCAAGATGCAGCGCGGCCACCGTCTCGTCGGTCAGGATCGCCACGCGCGGGCGGCGCAGAAGCGGCCCGATCTCGGCCCCGGCCCGGGCCAGCAGCCCCTCGCCGATGCGGATGTCGTACTCGCGCCCCGGCAGGGCCACATGCACCGTCTCGACCGTCGCGCTCATGCCGCCTCCATCACGTCGGGCCGGGTTTTCAGCGCCTCGATCACGCGCCCGGCCATGTCCTCGATCGAATAGCGCGGATCGGCGCGGACGGCCAGATCGGCCATCGCGTAGAACGGTCGCCGCGCATGGTAGAGCTCGGCCAGCGTGCCATAGGGGTCGGGCGTGCGCAGCAGCGGCCGGGTGTCCTTGTGGCGCACCCTCTGCCACAGCAGGTCCAGATCGGCATCGAGCCAGACCGACACGCCGAGCCCCGAAATCGCCTCGCGGTTGGCCTCGCCCAGAAACGCCCCGCCGCCGGTCGACAGCACCCCCGGCGCGGCGCGCAGCAGGCGGGCGATCACCTCGGCCTCGCGGGCGCGGAAAAAGGCCTCGCCGTCGCGGGCGAAGATCTCGGGAATCGTCATGGCGGCGGCCTTCACGATCTCGGCGTCCGAATCGAGGAACGGCACCCCGAGCCGCCGCGCCAGGACCGTTCCGACCGCCGTCTTTCCCGCCCCCATCAACCCGACCAGAACCACCGTTTTCTTCAACTTCGCGCCCACCTGGGCAACCTCCCGCCACCGTCGCAGATTTCTGCCCCTGAATGGCGTGAACTCCGGAGGAATGCCAGTTATAATCGGGCAAAGGCGGGAAACGCGCGAGCAGACCAAAAAAGGCAGACCGGCATGGTGCGACTACTCAAGGCACTGGTTTTCATCATTTTTATCGCATTCGTCGGGCTGGTGGGCTTCGCCTATCTGGGCGACATGGACCCCGAACAGCAGACGGTGACGCAAAGCCTCACCCTCGATGTCGACTAGGGCGCCGACACTTATCCTGCTGGCCGCGGCGCTGGCGGCGGGCGCGCCCGTATGGGCCGAGCGTCCACTTTCGGCCATCGACTGGCTGTCGGATTCGGTGGCGGCCCCCGGCCCCCGAAAGCCCCCGGCGACGATCAGCCCGGTGCCCGGCGCCGAGCCCATCACCGTGGTGCCGCTGGGCACGACCGTGATCGACGCGGTCGGGCTTTTGCCCGCGCAGGTCACCGGGTTGCCCCGCGATCTCTGGGGGCCGGGCGAGACCCAGACCATCGCGCGCGCGATCCGGGCCGAGCGTGTCGATACCCTTCCCGCGGTGCAGGAGCTGCTGGTCACGCTGCTGCTGGCCGAGCTCGATCCGCCAACGGGCGGCGGGGCCGACGGGCAGCTTTTGCTGGCGCGGCTCGACAAGCTGCTGGATCTGGGCGCGCTCGATCAGGCGCAGGCGCTGGTCGAACGCGCCGGGCCGACCGCGCCTTCGCTGTTCCGGCGCTGGTTCGACATCTCGCTTCTGACCGGGCAGGAGGACCGCGCCTGTTCGGCGATGCGCGCCAATCCCGGCATCGCGCCGACCTTTCCGGTGCGGATCTTCTGTCTTGCGCGGGGCGGCGACTGGAACGCGGCCGCGCTGACGCTGGAAACCGGGCTGGCGCTTGGCTTCGTCAAGCCCGAGGAGGACGCGCTTCTGGCCCGGTTCCTCGACCCGGCGCTGGCCGAAGAGGGCGACGCGCTGCCGCTGCCGACCCGGCCCTCGCCGCTGATCTTCCGGATGCGCGAGGCGATCGGCGAGCCGCTGTCCACGACCACCCTGCCTGTCGCCTTCGCGCGCGCCGACATGCGTTCGACCGCCGGCTGGAAGGCCCGGATCGAGGCGGCCGAGCGGCTGGCCCGGACCGGCGCGCTGGCCCCGAACGAGCTTCTGGGGGTCTGGACCGAACGCAAGCCCGCGGCCTCGGGCGGGCTTTGGGACCGGGTCGCGGCGTTGCAGGCCTTCGATCTCGCGCTCCTGTCGGGCGGCCCCGAGGCGGTGACAGATACCCTCGACCCGGCCTGGACGGCGATGGTCTCGGCCGAGCTGGAGGTGCCCTTCGCCCAGCTGTACGGGCCCCGCCTGGCGCGGATGAAGCTTGGCGGTCCGGCCGGGGCGCTGGCCTTCCGGATCGGGCTTCTGAGCGACGAATACGAAGACATTGCCCGAAGCCGCGAGCCGCAGACCAACGAAGAGGCGTTTCTGGTCGGCATCGCGCGGGGCGATCTGCAAGGCCTGCCGCCGCTCGGATCGCTTGCCGCGGCGCTGCAGGACGGGTTCGACCAGCCCGCGCTGGGGTCAGGCCCGTCGCGGCTGATCGAGGAAAAGCGGCTGGGCGAGGCGATCCTTGCCGCCATAGACCTCGTGACCGATGGCGCGCAGGGCGACATTCTGGATGTGACGCGGGGGCTTGGACTTTTGCGGCAGCTGGGGCTGGAGGATGTGGCGCGGCAATCGGCGCTGCAGCTGATGCTTCTGGAGCGGCGCGGATGACCCCCGATGCCGCGCGCTGGATCTCGGCCTTTCTCGAGGCCAAGGCGGCCGAACAGGACGCGACCGCCAATACCCAGCTGGCCTATGGCCGCGACCTGAAGGATTTCGCGGGCTTTCTGGACCGGCGCGGCGGCGCCTTCGAAACCGCCACTGAGGCCGAGATCACCGCCTATCTGATCGCCTGCGAAGCCGAGGGGCTGGCCGCGACGACGCGGGCGCGGCGGCTGTCGGCGATCAAGCAGCTTTACCGCTTTGCCTATGAAGAGGGCTGGCGGTCCGACAATCCGGCGCTGCAGATCCGCGGGCCCGGCCGGGCGCGGCGATTGCCGAAGACGCTGAGCCCGGACGAGGTCGAGCGGCTGATCGAGGCCGCGGGCCGCACCCCGCACGATGCCACGCGCAATGCCTGCCTGATGGAGGTGCTGTACGCGACGGGCATGCGGGTCAGCGAGCTGGTGACGCTGCCGGTGGCGGGGGCGCGGGGCGATCCGCGGATGTTGCTGGTGCGCGGCAAGGGCGGCAAGGAACGTATGGTGCCGCTGACCCCGGGGGCGCGCACCGCGCTGGCCGCCTGGATCGCCGAGCGCGACGCCGCCGAAGAGGCGGCCCGGGCCAAGGGCCTGCCCGCCAGCCGGTATCTCTTTCCCGGGCGCGGTAAGGCGGGCCATCTGACGCGGCACCGCTTTTACGTGCTGATCAAGGAGCTTTCCGTCGCGGGCGGCATCGATCCGGCCAAGGTCACGCCGCACACGCTGCGCCATGCCTTCGCCACCCATCTGCTGGCAGGCGGCGCCGATCTTCGGGCGATCCAGACGCTTCTGGGCCATGCCGATGTCTCGACGACCGAGATTTACACCCATGTTCTGGAAGACCGGCTGCGCGATCTGGTTCTGGAGCATCACCCGCTGGCGCGCGACTCCGGACCGTCTTGATCGCGGGCCGCCCTGCCCCCATAACCAGACGGACAGTCCCGAACAGAGAGACCCATGGACAGCCCCGCCACGGTCGCCGACGCGGCCCTTTTCATTTCCAGCGCCGCCATAATCGGGCTGCTGCTGCTGTCGGCCTTCTTTTCCGGATCGGAGACCGCCCTCACCGCCGCCTCGCGCGGCAAGCTTCGCGCCCGGGCCGACAAGGGCGAACGCGGCGCCGAGACCGCACTGACCATCACCGAAGACAATGAGCGCCTGATCGGCTCGGTGCTGCTGGGCAACAACTTCGTCAACATCCTCGCGACCTCGCTGGCGACCACGCTGTTCACCCGGCTTTTCGGCGATTCCGGCGTGGCGCTGGCGACGCTGGTGATGACGCTGGTGGTGCTGGTCTTCGCCGAGGTGCTGCCCAAGACCTATGCCATCACCAATCCCGAACTTGCCGCCTCGCGGGTCTCGCCGCTGATCCGGCCGATCATCCTGATCCTGTCGCCGGTGGTCAGTGCCGTTCGCGCGCTGGTGCGCCAGATCCTGGCGCTGTTCGGGGTCCGGGCCGATCCCGACAGCCAGATCATGGCGGTCCGGGACGAAATCGCGGGCGCGCTGCAGCTGGGCCATTCCGAAGGCGTGGTCGAGAAGGAGGATCGCGACCGCATCCTCGGCGCGCTCGATCTGAGCGAGCGCACGGTCGAGGAGATCATGCTGCACCGGTCCCAGATCGAGGTGATCGATGCCGACCTGCCGCCCGAGACGATCCTGATGACCTGTCTGGAAAGCTCGCATACGCGGCTGCCGATCTACAAGGACGACCCCGAGAACATCGTGGGCGTGATCCATGCCAAGGACCTTCTGCGCGCGGTCGAGCGGCTGGTGCGCGGGCCGGACGGATCGCCCGAGAAAATCTCGGAGCTTCGGGTGCTGGATGTGGCGCGCAAGCCCTATTTCGTGCCCGACACCACGACGCTTGACGACCAGATGCGCGAATTCCTGCGCCGCCATACCCATTTCGCGATGGTGGTCGACGAATATGGCGCGCTGCGCGGGTTGATCACGCTGGAGGATATCCTCGAGGAGATCGTCGGCGAGATCACCGACGAGTTCGACATCGACAGCGAGCGCCCGCTGCGCCGGACCGAGGACGGGGCGATCCTGGTCGACGGCGCGATGACGATCCGCGACCTGAACCGGGCGATGGACTGGAGCCTGCCCGACGAGGAGGCCAACACCATCGCCGGGCTGGTCATTCACGAGGCCCAGTCGATCCCGACCCCGGGGCAGGTCTTTTCGTTCCACGGCTTCCGGTTCGAGGTGCTGCAGCGGCAGGCCAACCGGATCACCCGGCTGAAGATCCGGCCGCTCTGAGAGTGCTGACCGGGCGGCTCCCGCCCCCGGCCTGCACGGCGCCTGCGGCGCCGCTGGTCCGGCCTTGGGCCGGGCCGCGCCCAGGGGCGCGGCGCCTCCGGCGGGGGTATTTTTCCCAAGAAGAAACGGGGGGCGCGTCACCGCCTGCGGAAGAGCCCGCCGAGAAGGCCGCGCACCAGGCGGCGTCCGGTCGGGCCGGACAGCTCGTCGATCAGGGCCTGACCGAGGGCCGCGCCGAGGCTTTCTGCGCGGGGACCGTCGCGCGGGACAGACCGGGCCGGGGAATGCGGGCCGGAATAGCGGCGGGCGGAGGGAGCCTCGGGCGGCGCGGCGATTTCTTCGGTCCGTGCGGCCAGCATCTCGGCGGCCGAGGCGCGGTCGAGCGGGGTGTCGTAGCGGCCCGCGAGCGGCGAGGCCGCGATCAGGGCCGCGCGTGCCTCGGGGTCGAGGGGGCCGAGCTGCGAGGCGGGCGGGCGGATCAGGGTGCGCTGGGCGGGACCGGGAGCCCCCTTGGCGTCGAGCATCGAGGTGACCGCCTCGCCGGTCCCGACCTCGCGGATCGCGGTTGCGATGTCGAGCCCGGGATTGTCGCGATAGGTCTCGGCGGCGCGGGCCAGCGCGCGGCGGTCGCGTTCGGTGAAGGCGCGCAGCGCGTGCTGTACCCGGTTGCCGAGCTGGCCCAGCACATCCTCGGGCAGATCGTCCGGGGACTGGGTGACGAAATAGACGCCCACGCCTTTCGAGCGGATCAGCCGGGCCACCTGTTCGATCCGGTCGACCAGCGCCTTCGGGGCGTCGTCGAACAGAAGATGCGCCTCGTCGAAGAACATCACCAGTCGGGGTTTTTCGGGGTCGCCGATTTCGGGCAGGGTTTCGAAGAGTTCCGACAGGAGGAATAGCAGCAGCGTGGCGTACACCCGGGGAGCGGTCATCAGCGCCTCGGCGGCGAGGATGTTTATGCGCCCGCGCCCGTCGGGGGCAGCGAGCAGCAGATCGGAAAGCTGCAAGGCCGGTTCGCCGAAGAGATGCGCGCCGCCCTGGCTTTCGAGCACCAGAAGCCGCCGCTGGATCGCGCCCACCGAGGCCGCCGAGACATGACCGTAGCGCAGCGACAGCGTCTCGGCCCGGGCGCCGACCCAGGACAGAAGCGCGCGCAGATCCTCGAGATCGACGACCGGCAGCGCCTCGTCATCGGCGACGCGGAAGGCCAGGGTCAGCACGCCCTCCTGAACCTCGTTCAGTTCGAGCAGCCGGGACAGCAGCAAGGGGCCGAGCTCGGCCACGGTGGTGCGCAGCGGATGGCCCTGGCGGCCGAAGACATCCCAGAAGGTCACCGGGAAGGCCCTGTAGCCGTAATCGCCGAGGCCGATCCGGGCGGCCCGGGCGACGAAGGCGTCATGCAGGCGGAAGGCCGGGCTTCCGGCCGCGCCGAGGCCCGAGAGATCGCCCTTGACGTCGGCAAGAAGCACGGGCACCCCGGCGGCGGAAAACCCTTCGGCCAGGATCTGCAGGGTGACGGTCTTTCCGGTCCCGGTCGCCCCGGCGATCAGCCCGTGCCGGTTGGCCTTGTCGAGCCGCAACATCTGCGGATCGGCATGGTCCGTCCCGGCGCCACCCAGAAAGATATCGCCCGGCATTTGTAATTCTCCGCAAATTTTAGGCCGATTTGACAATACTTATTTAACTTTTGACTGTCAGGCTTCTTTCTATCCCGCTTTCCGGGCTTCCGCTCGGGCGGGTCTTCCTCCCTGATGGACTGGCCGCATCTTCGCGATGCGGCCTTTTTTTGATCTCCCTGAGGTTGAATCGCGGACTTTCTTTGCATGTTGACGCGTTCCGGCAAACTCCGTAGCTTCCTTTCATCAAAAAGGTCGGCCCGTCCGACAGGGAGCAAGAACACGGGGAAAAGGGTCGCGACGCGGCCCTTTTTCCATTCGTGGCGAAGCGTTGCCGGCGCCCCAGATTGCCCCCTGACAGCCGTGCGCGGCTGGTGTAGACCGGCACCGACGAGCATCCAAGAAAGGCAGGCACGACGATGCGAGAGTTTTTCGGCCCCCTGGGACTGGCCATGCTGACCGCGCTGGCGGCACCGGCCCTGGCGCAGGACGCCCCGACCCAGCCCGAATCCAGCGGAACCCCGGCCCAGGTCGACAGCACGCCGGCCGAGCAATTGCCGATGGGCCAGGCCGAGGCGCCCAAGGCGCCGCAAGCCTTCGTCAAGGAAACCTACAAGGACTGGCGCGTTGTCTGCGTCAAGGCGGACGAGCGGGAATCCTGCAACATGCAGCAATTGCTGCGCGACGCTGAAAACAATGCGGTGGCCCAGGTCTCGGTCGCGCCGATGCCGCCCGCGGCCGCGCCGCGCGTCGCGGCGGTCGAGATCGCGACCCCGCTGGAAACCCTGCTGTCCGAGGATCTGCTGGTGCAGATCGATACGAGCCAGGCCAAGCGCTATCGGTTTTCCTTCTGTACGCCGCAGGCCTGCGTCGCGCGCTTTGCCCTGTCGGCCGAAGATCTTGCGGCGTTCAAGGGCGGCAAGGAGGCCAAGGTCGTGATCGTTCCGCTGGTCGCGCCCGACCAGAAGGCCAATATCACCATGTCTCTGGCGGGCTTCACCGCGGCCTTCGACGACGCGCTGTCGACGATGTCGGGCCAGAACTGACCCACACCGGCCAGGACCCAAAACAGAAACGCCGCCCCGAAGGGCGGCGTTTTGCTTTGGTCCGGACCTGTGTCGCCCCGCGCGGGTGGCGTCAAACCTTGCGCAGGGCCAGCACGGCGTTGAGACCGCCGAAGGCGAAGGCGTTCGACAGCACCACATCGACCTCGGCCTCGCGCGCCTCGTTCGGCACGACATCGAGCGCGCATTCCGGGTCGGGCTCTTCATAGCCCACGGTCGGCGGAATGACTCCCTCTCGGAGCGCCATGATGCAGGCCAGAAGCTCGACCGCGCCGGTGCCGCCGATCAGGTGGCCATGCATCGACTTGGTCGAGGAAATCATCAGCCGGTCGGCATGGGCGCCGAAGACATCGGCCACCGCCGCACATTCGGTCTTGTCATTGGCCGCCGTGCCGGTGCCATGGGCATTGATATAGCCCACATCGCCGGGCGCGAGCCGCGCGTCGCGCAGCGCCCCGGCAATCGCCCGGGCCGCGCCCTGGCGCGAGGGCATCACGATGTCGGAGGCGTCCGAAGTCATGGCGAAGCCGATAACCTCGGCGAGGATCTCGGCGCCGCGGGCGCGCGCATGCTCGTATTCCTCGAAGACGAAGACCGCCGCGCCCTCACCCTGCACCATGCCGTTGCGGTTGGCGCTGAACGGGCGGCAGGCGTCCCGCGACATGACCCTGAGGCCTTCCCAGGCCTTGATGCCGCCAAAGCACAGCATCGATTCAGACCCGCCGGTGACCATCACCCGGGACATGCCCGACCGGATCATCTGGAAGGCCTGACCCATCGCGTGGTTCGACGAGGCGCAGGCGGTGGCCACGGTAAAGCTCGGCCCCTTCAGGTTATAGGCCATCGAGACGTGGCTGGCGGCCGCGTTGTTCATCAGCTTGGGCACGACGAAGGGATGGACGCGGTTCTTGCCCTCTTCGTAGACCGACCGGTAATTCTCGTCGAGCGTGTTCATGCCACCGCCCGAGGTGCCCAGCACGACCCCCGCCTCTTCCGACAGCTCGTCGGAAAAGGTCAGCCCCGCCTGCCCCACCGCCTGACGCGCGGCCAGCAGGGTGAACTGGGTGAACCGGTCGTAAAGCGCGATCTGCTGGCGGTTGAAATGCGCCTCGGGGTCATAGCCCCGGACCTGGCCGCCGATCCGGATCGACAGCCGGTCGAGGTCCTGAATGTCGATTTCCCCGATGCCGCAGCGGCCCTCGCGGAAGGCCGCCAGCGTCTCGGGCACCGAATGGCCAAGCGCGTTGATCGTGCCCTGGCCGGTAATGACGACGCGCTTCATGCGTGCTTTTCGGCGACCAGGCTTTCGACGGCCGTCACGATGGCCGCCACCGAGGAAATGTCGAATTCGCTTTCGGTGGGTTCGTTGGCGTTGAAGGGCACCTGGATATCGAAGGCTTCCTCGATCGCGAAGATCGATTCGACCAGGCCGAGGCTGTCGATCCCCAGATCTTCCAGCGTCGACTCCATCTTCACGTCCGAAGGCTCCAGCACCGCCTGCTCGGCGATGATCTCGATGACCTTGTCCTTGACGTTCTCAGACATGAAAAGCCTTTCTGCCCCTGAATCAGCGTCGGTTTAGTCTCTCTGGGCGAGCTTTGAAACCGCTTTTTGCAGCTCTGCGACCTGCGCGAAAAGACGCGGCAACCGGCGCAGGCCCTTGTAGGCCTCGATATGGGTTTCCATCCGCATCGCGGGGTAGCCCAGCAGCACCCGTCCGGCCGGTGCGTTCGAAAAGATCTTGGTCGCCCCGCCCGCGATCACGTCGTCACCGACGAAGATGTTGTCGTTGACGCCGACCTGTCCGGCCAGCACCACGCGGTTGCCGATCCGGGCCGATCCGGCGACGCCGACCAGCCCGCACAGCAGGCAGTCCTCGCCGATCTGGCAGTTGTGGCCGATCTGCACGAGGTTGTCGATCTTGGTGCCCGACCCGACCTGCGTGTCGCGGATGGTGCCGCGGTCGATGGTCGAATTGGCGCCCAGCTCGACATCGTCGCCGATGGTGACCGATCCAAGCGAATGAATGCGGGTATAATGCTGCTGGCGCGACGCCCCGGCATCGCCCAGCGTCTCGCGCACCGCCTCGACTGCCGATTTCTCGGGCGTGACGAAGGAAAACCCGTCGCCGCCGACGGTGGCGCCGGGCTGGGCGATGAAACGGTCGCCGATCTTCACCCGGGCGCAGATGCGCACGCCGTACATCAGAAGCGCGTCATCGCCGATCCGGACATCCTCGGCCACCACCGCATGCGCCGCGATCCGGGCATTGGCCCCGATCTGCGCCCGCGCGCCGATCACCGCATAAGGCCCGATCGCGGCCCCTGCCCCGATCATCGCAGTCGGATCGACGACCGCCGTCGGATGGATGCCCGGCGCGATCTCGGGGCCGGGGTCCATCATCCGGGTCAGCCCGGCCATCGCAAGCCGCGGGCGCGGCGCGAAGATCGCGGCCTTCAGCCCCATTGCCCGCCAGTCGGCCCCCGCCCAGAGCAGCGCCGCCTGGGCACCGCCCTCGGCCAGACCGCCCGCATATTTGGGGTCCATCGCCAGCGCCAGATCCTGCGCCCGTGCCGTCGCCGGTTCCGCCGCGCCGGTCACCCTGACGTCGAGATCGCCCTCGGCGGGGGCGCCGAGGGCGGTTGCGATCTCCTGGATCGTGAAGCTCATGATAGTCTCCTGCCCGTTGGCCGGAGCGCCCCTCGCGGGCCGCCCCTGCCTGTTCTGGCCGGAGATCTAGCCCTGAACCTCGGGCAGCGCCACCCCGGCGGCCTGCAGCGCGTCGAAAATGGCGGCATCGCGCCCGTAGACATCGCGGCGGTACTGCATCCGGCCCTTGGGCTCGCCCATCGCGGTGCGGTAGATCAGGTGCACCGGCAGCGGGTGTTCCAGATCGACGCGGGTTTCCCGGCCGCTGTTCAGCTTGGCCGCGAAGAACCCCTTGGGATCGTCGGTCTGGGTCGCGAGCAGCGCATAGGCGAAGTCGTAGGGGTCGCCGAGCCGGATGCAGCCATGGCTGAAGGCCCGGGTCTCGCGGTTGAAGAGCGACTTCGAGGGCGTGTCGTGCAGATAGATGTTGTAGGGGTTCGGGAACATGAACTTCACCCGCCCCAGCGCATTGCCGTTCGAGGGCGGCTGCTTGAGGTCGAAGGGGAAGTTCGAGGCGGTATACTGGGTGAAATCGACCGCCGCGCGGGTGACCACGCGCCCGGCCCCGTCGACCAGCATCAGATGGCCCGCGGCATTGGGATTGTTCTTGAACTGCGGCAGGTATTCCTTGACCGCGATCGAGCGCGGCACGTTCCAGGTCGGGTTGACCACCATGTGATCCATCACGTCCGAGAATTCGGGCGTGCGGCGATCATGCGCGTTCTGGCCGACGACTGACCGGGTCTCGAACACGACCTCGCCCTTGTCGACGATCCGGGCATGGAAATCGGCGATGTTGACCAGCACGTGCTTGTCGCCGCGCACGTCGCCAAGCCAGCGTTCGCGCTCCATCGCGACGAGGACCGACCGCAGCCGACGTTCCGGCGGCACGTCGAGCTCCTGCACGGTGCTGGGCCCGGCGATGCCATCGGCGCTGAGACCGTGGTCGAACTGGAACGCCTGCACCGCCTTCTGCAGCGTCGCGTCATAGGTCTGGGTCGCGGTGCGCGGCAGATAGCCCATCGCGATCAGCCGGTTCCTGAGCGCGATCACGCGCGGGCCGGACTGGCCGGGCTCGATCTTGCCGCCGCCGCCGACCTCGGGGCCCCAGCCGCCTTCGGCGATCAGCCGTTCCAGGCGGATCTTCTCGCGCATCAGCCGGGCGTATTCCGGGCTTTGCGGCGATAGCCCCCGCAGATAGGCCAGCGGCGAGGGCGCCGTGGCCAGCCCCTCGATCAGCGCCGCGGGCGCGGGCCGGTCGACCTTGCGCTTGATCTCGGACAGCACGGCCCCGGGCGTCAGCACGCCCCGGCTGGCGTCATGGGCATAGTCCAGATACATCCGCATCGCCGCGACCTCGGCGCGGCCGATGGCGCGCTGGGTCCGGGCCTCGCGGAAGGTTTCGACCAGGCGGGCGGGATCGTAGCGCGCGGCCGGCAGGCCCTGTTCGGAGGCTTCGCCCAGCACTGTCAGAAGCGCGCTGCGCCGGGCCGCGGCATCGGCCGAGGTCCAGAACGGGGCATAGTCCCGGTCCCGATAAAACGCGGCAATGGCATCGTTTTGCACCGCAGCCGCGGCCACCGCCTGTTTGAAAGCTGTCAGTTCCGTCTCGGCATGGGCCGGGGCCGCAAGCCCGAAGCAGGCGGCGACGAGACCGGCAAAGGCGGCCCCGCGGAGGTGGGACAAAGGCATTAAGTCATTCCCGTTCAGATAGTTCCAGTCGCGCGAACGGAACCAACAATCGGTCAATTGCCGCCCGCTGTCCACTGCTATTAGACACCGTTGCGTCAACGTCCGGTTAACCGTGGCGGTTCCGCCCCATCGGAGCGAAATGGCCGAGAACGCTCGCAAAGTGAGCAAGATCTTGCCGTTTTTGGGTATCTCGGGCGGCCCCGGCGAATCCAATCTTGGCCCGGTCTCCGAGTTGTGAGATAGGGTGGCAGGGCGCCGGAGACGGGCTCGATCAAAAAAAACGCCGCGAAAACGCGGCATTGGATCGACTGGGGCAGGCGGAGAAAACATGACGACACCCAAATACTGCTTGACGCGCCGTGGCGTGCTGGCGGCGTTCGCGGCGACGACCGTGGCGGCAGCACCCACCTATTCGAACGCCTTCGGGCTGATCCGAGGTGCCGGCGATGTCCGACGCGTCCGGATGTATTCCGGCCGGACCGGCGAAAACATCGACACGGTCTACTGGATCGACGGCGAGTACATCGGCGAGGTCGTGAAGGAGATCAACCATTTCATGCGCGACTGGCGCACGGATTCGGCGATCTCGATGGACCTGCGCAATCTCGACAT
Source organism: Rhodovulum viride (assembly GCF_003265965.1). Taxonomy (NCBI): domain Bacteria; kingdom Pseudomonadati; phylum Pseudomonadota; class Alphaproteobacteria; order Rhodobacterales; family Paracoccaceae; genus Rhodovulum; species Rhodovulum viride. Next base: position 201,471 of record NZ_MUAV01000001.1, read on the forward strand.
CCTCGCGGCCGCGCACAGCCTGATGGACGTTCACGAACCCTACATGCTGCTGTCGGGCTATCGTACCCCCGAGACCAACGCGATGCTGCGCTCGCGCTCGTCGGGCGTGGCCAAGAATTCGCTGCACATGAAGGGTCAGGCCGCCGATATCCGGCTGAAAAGCCGGTCGGTCGACCAGATCGCGCGCGCCGCCAGCGCCTGCCATGCGGGCGGCGTCGGGCGCTATTCGCGCTCGGACTTCGTGCACATGGATTGCGGTCCGGTGCGCAGCTGGGGCCGCTGAGGCCTCGCAGGGCATGACCTGTCGGACTACGGGCGCCCGATCCGGACGCCCGGGACGAGGATGCGGCCAGTACGGCCGCCGGATGCGGTTCGGGCGTTCCGCAATCCGGGCGATGCACCAGAAGGGTGCCCCTTTCGCCCCAAGGGCTATGCTTGCCGACCCGGCCATCGCGCCCGTCCCTGTCCTTCCCAACGCTGTCCCGGCCCGGCCGGTTCTGTCTCAACGCAGACCGCCCCGTCCGGTTCCCGAGTCGTCCCGCCGTCCCCGATCCGGTCCCCGGGCGGACCGCGGCCCGGTCGCCGACCGCCCCGGTCGGCCTCCGGTCCGGGGGCGAGGCAGAGGGTCGCAGCCCGGCGCCGGGTGGAAAAGCCGTTCCATATGTGATGTCTATGGAGCAGCGGTGGGCGCTGACACAAAAGTTTCAAATGACTTTCACCTTGCCGGTCCGCTAACGGACGGCGCGTTGGCGGCCTGGCGCCGCCGGTATTCTGATCCCGAAAGGAGATGTCGATGAAGATTGCGGTTCTTGGCGGCGATGGGTTCTGCGGCTGGCCGACCTCGCTGCACCTGTCCAACCTCGGTCACGAGATTCACATCATCGACAACCTCAGCCGGCGCTGGATCGACACCGAGCTGGGCGTGCAGTCGCTGACGCCGATGGACTCGATCCAGGAACGCTGCCGGATCTGGAAGGAAGTCTCGGGCGAGAAGATCCATTTCCACCTGATCGACCTCGCCAAGGAATATTACCGGCTGCGCGACTGGCTGTCGGAAAACCGCCCCGATGCGGTGATCCATTTCGCCGAACAGCGCGCCGCGCCCTATTCGATGATCTCGGACCGTCACAAGATCTACACCGTCGACAACAACATCAACGCCACCCATAACCTGCTGGTGGCGATGGTCGAGACCGGGCTTGACGCGCATCTGGTGCACCTGGGCACAATGGGCGTCTATGGCTATTCGACGGTCGGCGCGCCGATCCCCGAGGGCTATCTGGATGTCTCGATCGACACGCCCGATGGGTCCAAGGGCATGGAGATCCTCTATCCGACCCGGCCCGGCTCGGTCTATCACATGACCAAGTCGCTCGATCAGATCCTGTTCCAGTTCTACGCCCAGAACGACGGCGTTCGGGTCACCGACCTGCATCAGGGCATCGTCTGGGGCACCAATACCGACCAGACCCGGCGTCACCCGCAGCTGGTCAACCGGTTCGATTATGACGGCGATTACGGCACGGTGCTTAACCGCTTCCTGGCCCAGGCCGCCATCGGCTATCCGCTGACCGTGCATGGCACCGGCGGGCAGACCCGCGCCTTCATCCACATCCAGGACACCGTGCGCTGCATCGAGCTGGCGCTGAAGGACGCGCCCGCCAAGGGCGACCGGGTGAAGATCTTCAACCAGATGACTGAAACCCACCGGGTCCGCGATCTGGCCGAGCTGGTGGCCAAGATGACCGGCGCCAGGATCGCCTACCTGCCGAACCCCCGCAAGGAAGCCGCCGAGAACGAGCTGATCGTGAAGAACGACAACTTCCTCGGCCTCGGGCTCGACCCGATCACCCTGCAGGAGGGCCTTCTGGAAGAGGTCGTCGAGATCGCGAAGAAATTCGCCCACCGGGTCGACCGCAAGCGCGTGCCCTGCGTCTCGGCCTGGACCCGCGATCTGGCCAGCCGGGTCGAGCGTGATCCGGAAGGCAAGCGGCTGAAATCGGTCTCGTGAGCGACGGTCTGAGGCCCGCACGCGGCGCAGGGGCACGGCATGCCTATGTGACGCTGGTCACCAACGCGGATTTCGCGTTGGGGGCCAGGGCTCTGATACGCTCGCTGAAACGGACGGACGGACGGGCCTCGGATATCTGCGTGCTGCATACCGGCGGCGTGGCCGAGGCGGATCTGGCGCCGCTGGCCGATCTGGGCGCGCGGCTGGTCGAAACCGACCTGCTGCCGACCTCGGACGCCTTCAACGCCGCCCATGCCCGCGACAAGCTGCACCGGGACGCGCCCTTCACCAAGGGCACCAAGCCCGCCTTTCACACGCCGCTCGACAATTTCTGCAAACTCCGGCTCTGGCAGCTCGATTACGAGCGGGTGATCTTTCTCGATGCCGATACACTGGTGCTGCAACCGATCGACCGGCTGTTCGACTATCCCGAGCTGTGCGCCGCGCCGAATGTCTATGAAAGCCTGGCCGATTTCCGGCGGATGAATTCGGGCGTCTTCACCGCCCGGCCCCACGCCCAGACCTTCGAGAAGATGCTTCCGCTTCTCGACGCTCCCGGTGCGTTCTGGCGACGAACCGACCAGACCTTCCTGCAACACGCCTTCCCCGACTGGCACGGGCTGCCGGTCTTCGACAACATGCTGCAATATGTCTGGTTCACCCTGCCAGAGCTCTGGTCCTGGCCAGACATCCGCGTGCTGCATTTCCAGTATGAAAAACCCTGGCAGGACCACGACAAGGCCGACCGCCTCAAACCGCTGATCGATCTCTGGCGCGCCCATGCGGATGGCAGCGAGATCCCCGACACCACCGCCCTGCCCGGACCCGCCGCCTCATGACCCTGGCCGTCACCGGCGCCACCGGCCTTGTCGGGCGCTTCTTTGTCGAAGAGGCACTGGCCCGGGGCGAGCCTGTCACGATCCTCGGCCGCACGCCGCCGCCGCCGGGCTTCTTCTCGGCCCCGACCGGGTTTCGGCCCTACGCGCTGGGCGACCGCCCCGACCTCTCGGGTCTCGACGCGCTCGTTCATTGCGCCTTTTCCCATCTGCCCGGCCGCTATCGGGGCGGCGAGGGCAGCGATCCGGCGGGCTTCACCGCCGCCAATCTCGGCGGCTCGATCACGCTTTTCGAGGCGGCGCGCGCGGCCGGGCTCAGCCACATCGTCTTTCTCTCAAGCCGCGCCGTCTATGGCCGTTACCCGCCCGGCACCGCGCTGACCGAAACGCTGACGCCCTATCCCGACACGCTGTATGGCGAAGTGAAGGCCCGCGCCGAAACCGCGCTCCTGTCGCTTGCCACCGACAGCTTCGCCCCGGTCGCCCTGCGCGCCACCGGCGTCTACGGCCCCGCGGGCCCCGGCCGCGCCCATAAATGGCAGACGCTCTTCGACGATTTCCGCCAGGGCCACCCCATCGCGCCCCGCCGCAGTACCGAGGTCCATGGCACCGACCTTGCCGCCGCCGCCCGGCTCTTGCGCAACGCGGGCGCGCGCGGGGTCTTCAACGTCTCGGACATCCTGCTCGACCGCCACGACCTGCTGGCGCTGCTCGCCGAGGCCGAGGGCATCCCCCATCCGCTGCCGCCCCGCTCGGACGCGGCCGTCAGCGCCATGCGCTGCGACCGCCTCGCGGCCTTCGGCTGGACGCCCGGCGGGCTCGCCCGGCTCAAGGCAACCATCCCGGCGCTTTGCCGCCCCTGTCCGGCCGACTGATCCCCCAGACCCGGCCCGCCTCTTCTTCTTGGCAAAAATACCCATGACACGGTCGGCCATCCCGCCCCGCCGCCCGGGGATGGACCCCCGGGGCTGCGTCCCTACATATTCCTTAAACCGTCATCAGTGAGGATTTCCGAACCATGATCGACATTACCGAAGAAACCGCCGAAGGCCTTCTCGAGATCCGGGCGACCGGACGCGTCACCGAACAGGATTACGAAACCGTCCTGATCCCCGCCGTCACCCGGGCGCGGGACTGGGGCGTGCCGGTGCGGCTTCTCTACCAGATCGGCCCCGATTTCGACGGCTATTCCCCCGGCGCGCTGCTGGCCGATGCCCGGCTGGGGCTGAGACAATGGCGCGGCTTCGAGAAGATCGCCGTCGTCACCGACAATGACAAGATCGAGGCCGGGGTCCGGATGTTCGGCTTTACCCTGCCCTGCCCGGTCCGCACCTTCGATCTCGACAAGCGCGACGAGGCGCGGATCTGGCTGCGCGAATCCCTCGGGGCGCTGCATATCGAGGAAATCGGCGAGGACGCGCTCGAGGTGCAGCTGATCGGCCGGCTCGACAGTGCCTCCTACAAGGCCCGCACCCCCGATCTCGACGCCTATGGCGCGGCCCATGAGCGCTATCGCCTTATGGTGGACCTGCGCCGCTTCGAGGGCTGGCAGGGTCCCGCGGCCGTGGGCGAGCATCTGGGCCTGATCCGCCATCACCGCCGCCAGCCCTACCGGATCGCGGTGGTCGGCGACAAGTCGTGGATGAAGCTTGCGGAAACCGTGCTGCCGATGGTGCTGGACGCCAAGACAAAGTATTTCGACGAGGACGACTATCCCGCCGCCCGGGCCTGGCTGCTGGCCTGACCGGCCCATCCCTCGCGCCCCCCGGCCCGCTGCCGGAGGGCGCTTCGCCGCCCTTGCCGGTCCGGCGCCGCTCCCCCCCTTTGCCCAATCGCCGCACCGCCTGCGCGCGGGACTCGACCTGACAGGCGCGTTCACGCATTATCGGAAAGGTGGTAAGAGGGATACGGCATCACCCATGTACGATGCATTCTTCGGGCTGGCGCACCGACCGTTCGGGGTCGCGCCATGCGAGGGGTCCGTGCATTGGACCGACCCGCACTGGCATGATTTCGAGCGCCTCCGGCTGGCGCTGATCGACGGCGCGCCGCTGGCGCTGGTGCTGGGCGATACCGGCACCGGCAAGACCACCTTCTTGCGCGCGCTGCTGCGCGACGAGACGCTGGCCGACATCTTCCGCCCGGCCTTCCAGACCAACCCCACCGGCGACGGTCCTGCGCTCCTGCGCTGGATCCTCTCGGCCTTCGGCGCCGAGGCGGGCGCGGCCGATCTCGATACGCTGCTGGCCCGGGTCGAAACCGTGCTGGCCGACATCCGCGCCGCCGGGCGACTGCCGCTTCTGGCCATCGACGAGGCCCAGGGTCTCTCGGAGGCCGGGCTTGAGATGCTCGACCGGGTGGCGCATCCCGACCGGGGCCACGGCGCGGCGTTTCAGGTGGTGTTGGCCGGACTGCCCGATCTCGAACCGCACCTGTCCCAGACCCGCCCGTCCTTCCTGAGCCTCGCCGAGGACAGCGTGGTCCGGCTGAAACCGATGACCGCGGCCGAGACCGCCGATTATATCCGCACCCGGATCGCGGCGGCCGGCGGTTCCGCCGAGACGCTGCTGGATGCCGATGCCATGGCGCTGATCCATGGCCAGGCCCAGGGCGTCCCGCGCCTGGTCAACGTGCTGTGCGACCGCTGCCTGAACGCAGCCTTCGCCGCGCGCCAGCCCCGGCCCGACGCGGCGCTGGTGCGCAGCGTGCTGGCAGACTGGACCGACCCGTCCGGCGCCGACAGCTGCGTCTTCGAGACGCCCGATGCGGGCGGGCCGCAGGCGATCCCCCGTCCCGCGTCCCGCCCCGCGTCCCGTCCCGCGCCCCATGCCGCCCGCCCGGCGGGCCCCGCGCCGACGCCGACCGGGGCTTACCCCGACGCGTCCCCTGACGCGGCTTTCGCGGATCGGCCCGGCCCCGTGCCCGAGGCCGGTCCCATGCCCGAGACGACCGCGGCAAGCCCGCCAAGCCTGCCCGACACGATCCAGTTTCATCTCCCGTCCGACCCCGCACCGTTCCCGGCAGCACCGGCCGCGCCGATGAGGGACCGGATCTCGGAGGAGCCGTCCCCCGCCCCCCTCGCCGCACCGCCCGCCGCAGGCCCGGTCGCCCCGGCCAGCAGGCGCGGCCGGGGGGGACGTGCCATCGCCGCCCTTGCCGGGGCCGGGATCGGCCTTGCTGCAAGCCTGGGCGCGCTGGCGCTTCTGACCGGTCCGGCGCGCGATCCGGTCGCGGAGCCCGGCACCGCCGAACCGCGACTGGCCGCGTCGGGTCAGGGTGCGGGCATCGGACCCGACGGCGCCCTTGCGCCTCTGTCCGACCGGCTGACCGAGGCCCGCGCCGCCGCCGGGGCCGCCGATGCCGAGGCCCGCGCGGCCTCGCGGCGGCTCGACGATACCCGGGCCCGGCTCGCGGCCGCCGAGAGCCGCCTTGCCGCGACCCGGACCGAGCTTGACACCATCGAAGCGCGGCTTCGGGCCGCCAGTGCCGAGGCCGGCACGGCCGAGATCCGCCGCGACACCGCCCGGTCCGAGGCCGCGCGCGCCGAAGCCGGTCTGGCCGGGCTGCGCGACCGGATCGCCGAGGCCGAGCTGCGGCTTGCCGCACTGACCCGGCGGATCGGCGAAACCGGGGCCGCGCCGCTGATCGGCCTGTCGGCCACCGCCGCCACGCGTCCGGCCGCGAAGCCCCCGGCCGTGACGCTGGCCGCCGCAGCCGTTCCGCCCGTCACGCTGCACGCCGCCCCGCCCGATCCGCGCGCCGCACAGCGCCTCTATCGGCAGGCTCTGGCCAGCACCGACCTGCTCGACATCGCCATCGCCTATTCCCGCGCCGCGGTGAACGGTCAGGCGCGCGCGGCCTATTATCTGGGCCAGATCTACGAGGTCGGCGACGGCGTGGCCCGCGACCTCGGCACGGCGCGGCAATGGTACATGACGGCCTCGGTCGAGGTCGCGGCCGCCCGGGTGCGGCTGGCCGACCTGCCCGAGCGTCCGGCCGATCCGGACCGCGCCCAGGCCTGGCCGCTGGCCTCGGCCCTGTCCGAGGGCGTGGCCGAACTGGTCTGGCAGGGAAGCGGGCCCTTCGTCGTCGAACTGGCGCCCGAGCCGGGGCCGCCCTCGGCGGTCTTCGCAACGCCGCTGACCGCCGCCCGGATCGCCCTGCCCTCCCGGCCCGCGCTGGCCTGGTGGCGGGTGCGGGCGGGCACCGCCGCCCCGACCGAATGGCAGCCGCTGGCCCCCGAATAGCCCTTTCCCGGATGCAGGGGCCGCGAAGGCAGGGCCTCAGCAGCCCCCGATGGCGTCGCAGATCCGGCGGCGATAGGTCGCGTTCGCGGCACTCATCGCCGGTTCGGCCGCAGGGGCCGTGTTGCGCGTGCAGGGCAGCGTGAATTCCGGATCGAGCCCCATGTTCACGCAGGCCCCGACCTCCCAGCCGGGCGGAATGTCGGTCAAATCGACCTGCGTCCATTTCGGATGGCCGGTCTCTTTCAGCTCGGCGAACTTCGCCAGCACCAGATGCGAGATGCTGCGCACCGCATCGCAGCTGGCGCGGTGATAGCCGTTCTTGCCGATCTGGTATTCATAGGTCATCAACACCGCCTTGACCGCCACCGCCTCGACCGGGTCGCTCTGGAAGGGATAGGTGTCGGCGGCGATGGTGGCGGGCGTATAGACCGCCTGCAGCACCGGATCGGTCAGCGCCAGCAGATGGAACCGGTCGGCCGAGATCCCGGGGTTCTGGAACAGCTTGGTGGGCGCGCCCGCCACATAGAAGAAGGCGTCGATCTCGCCCGCCAGCAACTGGCGCAGCGACTCGTCGGGGCCGATGGTCACGCGCTCGGCCGCGACCTCGGTCAGGTCGAGCACCAGCGTCGCGGTGACATAGGTGCCGCTGTCCTCGACCCCCACCGCAACCCGCTTGCCCGCCAGATCGGCGAGGCTGCCGATATCGGACCGGGCCAGCAGGTGAACCTCTTCATTGTAAAGCGGAAAGGCGATCCGCACCCCGGCGATGGTCCGGGCGATTTCGGGATCGTTCGAGGCATAGGTCCGCAGGTATTCCAGAACGTCGCTCTGGACGATGCCGAACTGGGTAAAGCTGCGCTGCCGCACGCCGACGAAGTTTTCCAGCGAGCCCGCGCTTTCGCGCACGTTGAGCGTGATGCCGCATTCCCCGGCGATGCGGGCGATGTCGCGGCCGAACTGGATATAGGTGCCGGCCGGTCCGCCGGTCAGGATGTTCTTCTCGAATTGCTGGGCAAAGGCGGGACCGGCGGCAACAAGGCCCGCCAGAGCAAGCGCGGTCAGAACCCCGACGCGCAGGGCGAAAATGGCGCGGCGGGACCGATGGAAAAGGGACATTCTCAAACACTCCTCTGCGCGGGCGGCAGGCGCTAGCACCGGCCGAGACCGCGGATCAGCGAAACGAGCGTCTGGCGGTTGATCCCGCCGAACACGGTGCGAAGCGCGTCGGGCGCGCACATGCCTTCGCCCAGCAGCCGCTCCAGCTCGGTACGTTCGGCCGGGCTGGCCTCCTGCAGGCCCGGGGCCGCAGCCACTGCCCGGGTGACGGCCTCGCTTGAGGGCGCGGGACCCGCGCGATAGGCAGGCCGTGCGCCCGGGGCGGGCGGCGACGGGGCCATGACGGCCGCCGCCTGCACCTCGGCGCTGGATGCGGCTGCGCCGGATTCGGACGCATCCGGAAGCATCCGGCGCGCGGCCTCGATATCGGCGGCAAGCTGGGTCGCGCGGGCCTCGAGCACGGCGACCCGGGCCTCGGCAGCCTGCTCGCGTTCCTCGGCCATCGCCCGCGCCTCTTCGACAAGGGTTGCCGCCCGGGCGCGGCCGTCTGCCATCGCAGTGTCGGCCTCGGACCGGGCCTGATCGCGCATCCGCGTGGCCGCTTCGGTTTCCTGCCGCAGCCGATCGAGCGTCGTGCGCGCTTTGGCGATCTCGGCCTGCAGCGCCTCATTCTCTGCCCCGGACTCGCCGACCCGCTTTGCCATTTCGGCGGCCTCGGCTTCGGCGGCCTGGGCAATCCCGCGTGCCGCCTCGGCCCGGTCGCGCGCCTCGCCCTCGGCCGCCGTCGCCTCGTCAAGCGCGGTCTCGATCCCGGTCAGGCGGCCCTTCGCCTCTTCGGCCCCGGCCTCGGCCTGCCGGCGCGCGGCCTCGGCGGCGTTGGCCGCCGCTGCGGCCTCGCGGGCCGCGGCTTCGGCGGCGGAAAGTTCCGACCGTCTCGCCTCAAGCGCCGCCCCGGCCTCGGCGATCCGGTCTTCGGTCGCGGCGAGTGCCGCCCGGGCCGCCGCCATCCGGTCCTCGATGTCCTTCAGCGCGGCCTTGGCGGCCTCGGTCCCGGCCCGGGCGCTGTCGGCCTTCTGGGACGCGGCCTCGGCTTCGGCAAGCCGGGGGGCCAGATCCTCGATCTTCTGGCGGGTGGCGGCCAGCAGCGCCTCCGCCGCCGCCTGCTCGGCCTCGGCGCGCTCTGCCGCGGCCGTGGCGTCGTCGCGACGGGCGGCCGCGCCTCGATCGTCCTCGGCCAGCGCCGCTTCGGACTCGGCCCTGGACGCCGCCGCCGCCTCTGCCTCGGCCCGGGCGGCGGCCGCCGCCTCGCCAAGTTCGGCCGCCTCGCGCCGCGCCGTTTCGGCCTCTGCGCTCAGCCGGTCCAGTTCGGCCCGGGTTTCGGCCGCCTGGCTTTCCGCCGCTTCGGCCGCCGCGGTGGCCGTTTCCGCCCTGGCTTCCAGCGCCTCAAGACCGGCCGCCGCCTCGGCCCGGGCGGTTTCCAGCCCTGCCGTCTCGGCGTCCAGACGGTCGCGCTCGGCCGCGAGATCGGCCAGTGCGGCCCGTGCCGCCGCAACCTCCCTGCTCAGATCGGCCAGCTCGGCCTTCTGTGCATCTGCTGCCGCGAGGCGGTCCTCGATCTCGACCTGACGGGCGGTCATGTCCTCCAGCCGCGCCTCGGCTTCCGCAAGCGCGTTCAGCGCCGTCCGAAGCCGGTCCTGCGTGCCCTCGAGCACCGCCTCGGCCTGGGCGCTTTCTTCGGACAGCGCCGCGATGATGCGCCGGTAGGAGGCCGCCTGCTGCGACAGATCCTGCACGTCCTCAGCGGTCAGTTCAGGGCCGGTCGGCGCCGCCTGCTGGCAGATCCCTCCCGTGCCCGATACGGACAGCACAGCCGCCGTCGCGGCCAGCCAAGCGTAGCGCATCCGTCCCTCGCCTCGTCAAAGCGGTCCCCCCGGACCGGATGACGCAAGTGTGACCTGACCTCTGCGTCAAGGCAAGGGGTGTGCCGGTCCGGTCCGCCGCAACCGCGCCACGCAGCCGGGCGCCTGCGCGGGATCGGTCGAATTTTCGCGGATTTCCGGGGCGACGTTAAGCTTGTGCAAAACCCGCTGCCGCAGGATCGCGGCCGGGAACAAAAGTCGAACCTTTCATGCTGCGCCCCTGCTCTTTCCGCGCCCTCGCGCCCGATCTGCGCCCTGCCGGCGCATCGGTGCCTTGACCGGCTCGCTCTCCGCCGTCCTGGCCGGGGTCGATGTCGGCCGCCGCTTCCTGCTGCTGACCGCGGCAGGGTATCTGACGGCACTGGCTTCGATCGCGGCGGCGCTGTGGCTTGTCGCGGTCCCGGCGCTCCACAAGCTGCATCTGGCCGCGCTCGAAACCCAGGCCCAGACCCGGGCCGGATCGGTGCAGGATACGCTGGACCTGGTGCTGGCCGAAGCCCTGTCGCTGGCCCGCGCGCCTCAGACGGGCGCCTATCTCAGCTCTGACGCGGGGGCCCGGACCACCCGGATGCGCCGCGCGCTCGAGCGGCTGAGCGACGGGGTCACCGCCCAGGTTCTGCTTTTCGACCGCAACGGGACGGTCCGGCTTCGAACCCCGGGGGTGATGGTGCGTCCGGTCTTCGGCCTGGCCGAAACGCGGCAAGGGCTCAGCCAGCTTGCCGCCGGCCGCATCGGCAGCGAACCCCTGATCTCGTACCGCCCCGGCCGCGGTGGCAACAGCGTCGACTCGGCCTTCCTTATGTCGATCCCGGTCTTCGCGGGCGGCCAGCCGCGCGGCATGCTGGTGATCGAAAAGCACCTCGATCTCAGCCGCGTGCTGACCGGCGACGCGGTCTCTGCCAAGACCCGGCTGGCCACCGCCTTTCAGGTCGCGATGTATCCCGACTGGACCGGCCATCGCGACGACCTGATCGCCGCCCCGGTCGCGGGCACCGATTTTTTCGTCGTGATCGAGCGCAATACCCGGCTGACCGGTCGACTTGCGCGTGAGATGGGGCGCGAGGTCGTCCTGTTCACCGGGCTGGCTCTGCTCGTGCCCTTCGTGGCGATGGGGCTCGCCGGCCACCGCTTCATCGTCGCCCCGCACCGGGCGCTGGAACAAAGCCGCCGCGACCTGGCCACCAGCCGGGACGAACTGGCCGAACTGGCGCAGATCGCCCGCATGTCGAGCGACTCGATCGTCGTCTCCGACGCCCAGCGGCGCATCGTCTGGACCAATCCCGCCTTCCTGGCGCTGACCGGCTACACCGCCCGCGAGGTGCTGGGCCGCGATGCCGATGCCCTGCTGCAGGGCCCCGGCACCGACCCGGCGGCTGGCCGGCGTCTGCGCGAGGCCATCGCGCGCAAGGAACCGGTGCGCGCCGAGATCCTGAACTACCGCCGCGACGGCACGCCGTTCTGGGCCCATCTCAGCATCACGCCGATTTTCGACGCCGATGGCCGGGTGATCCGCTTTGCCGCGATCTCGACCGACATCACCCGGCGCAAGACCTATGAAGGCGAGCTTGAACGTGCCCGGCACGAGCTTGAACACCAGGCGCTGCATGACAGCCTTACCGGCCTGCCGAACCGCCGCGCCCTCGAACGCCTGTTCGCCGGGATCGACCCCGAGGGCGACCCGCGCAGCGTGGTCCGCATCGACCTCGATCATTTCAAGAACGTCAACGACACCCACGGCCACGCCGCGGGCGATCACGTCCTGATCCGGGTCGCCGAGATCCTGCGCGAGGGCACGGATCCGGGCGATGTTCCGGCCCGGATCGGCGGCGACGAATTCGTGATCGTGCTGGGACCGGGCCGCGATACCGACGATGCGATGCGCCTGGCGGACCGTCTGCGCAACGAAATCGGCCGCGATATCCCGTACCAGAACAAGACCTGCCGGATCGGCGCCAGTTTCGGCATCTGCGGCACGGGCGACGGGCTGGTCGACATCGGCGCGCTTCTGGTCAGCGCCGACGCCGCGCTTTACGCCTCGAAGGATGACGGGCGCAGCGCGATCACGCTTTACACGCCCGATCTGCACCGCGACGTTCAGGAAAAGCGAAGGCTCGCCGTCGAGATCGAGCGGGCCGTCCTGAACGAGGAATTCCTGCCCTATTTCCAGCCCCAGTTCGACGCCGTCTCGGGCGCGCTTGTCGGGGTCGAGACCCTGGCACGATGGCAGCATCCGGTGCGCGGCATCCTGCCGCCCGCCGCCTTTCTGGGGCTGGCCGCGCAGATGTCGATGATGCCCGAAATCGACCGAATCATCTATCGAAAGGGCCTGCAGGAGGTCGCCGCCATGAACCGCGCGGGCTTCGACATTCCCAAGGTCTCGTTCAACGCGGGCGTCGCGCAGCTGCGCGAAACCGACCTGCCGGGCATCGCGGCGGCCATCGACCTCGGCCCGACGCGGATCGCCGTCGAGATCCTCGAAAGCGTTCTGGTCGAGGAACAGACCGACGAATTCGGGTTTCACGTCGATCTGCTGCGCGACTACGGGTTCGGCATCGAGATCGACGATTTCGGTTCGGGGCATGCCTCGGTGGTGGGGCTGATGCAGCTCGCGCCCGACGTCATGAAGATCGACCAGCGGCTGATCGTGCCCGTCACCCGGACCGAGCGAGCCCGCAGACTGGTGCGCAGCATCGTCGATATCGGTCACACATTCGGCATCGGGGTAACCGCCGAAGGGGTCGAGACCGCCGCCCATGCCGAGATTCTCGCAGCCCTCGGCTGCCACACCCTGCAGGGCTTTCATTTCGCCCGCCCGCTCGCGCCGAAGGATCTGTGCACTCGGCTGAGCGAGGGGCGGATGGGCCCCGGCGCCTCCTCGGTCGCCTGAGCCGGGGTGCATGAAACCGGGTTTCGCTCGGGCTTCAAGGTTTTCGTAACCCATTCGGCGTAGGACCGGGAGTGACTTGATGAGCAGGGAGAATCCCGTGACTGGCTTTGCAAACGAGATGTCCCCGGCGTCGGCGATTCCCGGCCCGGACACCGCGGCCGCGGAGGCGACTGCCACCGTCGAGCCTCAGCCGACCCACCTTCTGACCATGTCCCGCGGCGCGCCCGAGGCCGTGCCCGCCTCTGCGATGCGGGTGCTGCGCGCGATGGGTGTCGAGGCCGTCATGATGCCCGGACAGGGCGTCGGGCTGACCTTCCGGCGCGAAATCCCCAATTTCCTCCGGCTCGATCCCTTCCGCCTGACCGATCTCGCCCCCGCGGAATCGCCGTCCGATCCGGAGGCCGAGGTCGACCTCGTCGAGACGGACATGACGCACGAGGCCGATGCGGACGCCATGGGCGAGGACACGGCCTCGGAAGACATCGGGTCCGAAGCGACCGATGAAACGGGCGAAGACAGCTTGGACCTCGGCGCCGAGGACGTCCCGGCCACCGATCTTGCCGACACCGATCCTGCCGACACCGATCCTGCCGACACCCATCTCGGCGACACCGACCTTTGCGACGCGGGCCTGGCCGAGGCGGATGTTCCGGAATCCGACCTGGAGCTGTCCGAAACCGACGCCGCCGATGCAGATCTGCCCGCCTTCGACGAGGCCGACACGGACGAGACCGGACTCGATATGGCGGCCGGGTCCGATGACGCCGAACCGCTCGGTGTCGATGCGATGACCGGGGATGTGGACGATGGCCTCTCTGACGCGGCCCCGATGGACCTGACCGAGGCCGGGATGCCCGCCGACGACGGGACGGACCCAGAGCTGGACGAGACTGTCGCTTTCGGCAGCGCTGAAACCGTGGCCGAGTCGATGAAATTCGGCGCCGACGAGTTCCATCTCGACGCCCCCGAAGACGACGCGCTCGACACGGCGGGCGAAGACATGCTTCTGGGGGATGAAGGCATGCCTGCGGAGGCGCCCGAAGACCTCGTCTCCGACGAGATGGGTCCAGAAGACACGGGTCCCGAAGGAATGGGCCACGAAGAAATGGCCGAGGCACCGTCCGACGCAGCGTTCGACGCCTGCGGCGAGATGGCCGAAGACGAAGTCCTCGGCGACGAAGGCGACGTTCCGGACCTCGCGGACGAGGCCGCAGAGATCGACGCCCTGACGGATGCCGACCCTGACGACATGGGGGCCACGCTGGACGCCGACAGTGACGAGACCGCGGAAGTCGATGCCGGGATCGAGGCCGAAGCCCGCATCGACGACGACGCCGGGCTCGACCAGATCATGGACCGGCTCGACCTCATCGAATTCATGCTGTGCGGTCAGCGCGACGGCGAGGCCGGTTCCGCCGAATCCGATCCGGGCGAAAGCCTCGGCACGCGGATCTCGCGGATCGAGGCCGGGCTGGCCCGTGTCGAAGCCGAACAGGGCCGTCTCGCCGAAGGGCTCGACCGGGTCGAGGCCGCCGTGTCCCGCATCGAGTCCGCGCTCGAGGGACTCGCCGGTCAGGCAGCCGCGCCTGCCGCGCCCGCTGACGGTGGCGCAACCCTGGGCGACGCGCTCGATGCGGTGGATCAGCGGATCGAGGCCATCGCGGATCGTCTGACCGAGGTGCAATCGTCGCATTCGGGCGAGATCGCCGCCCTGATCGAGCGGATCGAGCGGCTTGCCGAAACCCAGCCCGACGGCAGCGTCAGCGCCGACGACATCGCCGCGCGCGCCATCGAGATCGATGCGCTGTCAAGCCTCGTCACCGCGCTTTCGGAACAACTGATGGCGGGTCAGGGCGGTGGCGAACGGAAGGACGGCCTCGAGGAAGTGCTCGAACGTCTCAACGCCACCCAGGAGAGCATCGCTGCCATGGTCAGCCAGTTGATCGAGGGCACCCCTGCCCCCGAACGCCAGATCAGCGCCTGATTTTCGTCCGGGTCTCCGCGTTTCCCCCCTTGCGTGGCCCCGGACAGACCGGACCCCGGTCCCGATTTCGGGACCGGGGTCCGCCTTGTTTCGCAGGCCTGTTCGAGACCTCGCGCCTGCGACGCTCCGGCGGCGGTCCCGTCTTTGACCACCAGTCCTCCGATTTCGGGCGCGCCGTTACAGCCATCGGGCAACTCGGGCCCAACACGCGTCCGGACCGATCAGCGGAGAAAGCCGCGGCCCGCCGCCGGAGGGCGGCAACGGCCCGATTTCTTTCCAGGCCCCCAACGGGTCGTCAGGACCGCACCAAGACTTGCACGCTCGGGAAGCCGCGTCTTTGGAGCGGTGCAGAGTTTCGGCCGCAATCAGAGGTCACCTGTTGCCCGAGGGACGACACCGTCCATTGAAACGACCCGCACCTGGCGGGCCCTTCCACCGTAAAGGCCCAGGTCCGGTGGTCACGCCTCAGGCCGCCGCAACCGCCCGCCCGGTCAGGACCCGGATCAGATGCGCGCGGTACTCGGGCGAGCCGTGCAGATCGCCGATCATGCCCTCTGGGTCGACGCTGAGCCCCGCCACCGCCTCGGGCCGGAAATCGTCCGACAGCGCGGCCTCGGCCTCGGTCCAGCGGAAGACCCCGTCTTCCGAAGCGCCGGTCACTGCCACCCGCACCCCGTCCACGAACCGCGCGATGAAAACGCCCACCAGCGCGAAGCGCGAGGCCGGCTGGGCGAATTTTACATAGGCCGCCTGCTCGGGCACCGGAAAACGGATCTCGGTGATGATCTCGCCCTCTTCCAGGGCGGTGGCGAACATGCCCTCGAAATAGTCATCGGCCGCGATTTCGCGGGTATTGGTCCGGATCGTGGCACCGGAGGCCAGCACCGCCGCCGGATAGCAGGCCGAGGGGTCGTTATTGGCCAGCGAGCCGCCGATGGTGCCGCGGTTGCGCACCGCCGGATCGCCGATATGGGCGGCCAGATCGGCCAGCGCCGGGTAGGTCGCCGCGGCCTCGGCCGCCACCGTCGCATGGGACGTCGCCGCACCGATGCAAAGCGCGCCGTCATCGGCCACGCAGATGCCTTTCAGTTCGTCGATGCCGGTCAGGCTGACCAGCCGGGCGGGACTTGCCAGCCGCTGCTTGAGCGCCGGGATCAGGGTCTGCCCGCCGCCAAGCGCCTGCGCCTCTTCCTGCCCCAGCGCCGTGACGGCCGCGTCGAGCGTGGTCGGACGGTCGATTTCGAACGCATACATGGTCTTCTCCTCAGCCCTGCATCGCCGCCCAGACGCGCGAGGGCGTCAGCGGCATGTCGATATGGGTGACGCCGGTATGGCCCGCGCGCTGCAGCGCATCGACCACGGCATTGACCACCGCGGGCGGCGATCCGATGGCGCCCGCCTCGCCGCAGCCCTTCACGCCCAGCGGGTTATGGGTGCAGGGCGTGGCGCAGGAATGATCGACCCGATAGAACGGCACATCGTCGGCGCGCGGCATGGCGTAGTCCATGTAGGACCCCGACAGAAGCTGGCCGTAGTCGTCATAGGACGCGGCCTCCAGCAGCGCCTGGCCCACGCCCTGCGCGATCCCGCCATGGACCTGGCCCGACACGATCATCGGGTTGACGATATTGCCGAAATCGTCGGCGGCGGCGAAGGAGCAGACGGTAACCTTGCCGGTGTCCGGATCGACCTCGACCTCGCAGGCATAGGCGCCCGCGGGATAGGTGAAGTTGTTGGGGTCGTAGAAGGCGGTTTCCTCGAGCCCGGGCTCGATATCCTCGAGCGGGTAGTTGTGGGGGACATAGGCCGCGAGGGTGACATCGCCCCAGGCCACCGACTTGTCGGTGCCCGCGACCGAGAACCTGCCGTCCTTCAGCTCGATATCCTCGGGCGCGGCCTCCATCAGGTGGGCCGCGATCTTCTTGGCCTTGGCGATGATCTTGTTCGTCGCCCGGACCATCGCCGAGCCGCCCACCGCGAGACTGCGCGACCCGTAGGTGCCCATGCCCATCGGCGTGTTGGCGGTGTCGCCATGGACGATCTCGACCATGTCCTCGCCGATGCCGATCATGTCGGCCACGACCTGGGCGAAGGTGGTCTCGTGCCCCTGCCCGTGGCTGTGCGACCCGGTCATCACGACCAGCCCGCCGGTGGCGTTGACCCGGACGGTCGCGCTTTCATAAAGCCCCGCGCGGGCGCCGAGCTGGCCCACGAGCTGGCTGGGTGCGATCCCGCAGGCCTCGATATAGCAGTTGAGCCCGAGCCCGCGGAGCATGCCGCGGGACTTGCTGTCGGCCAGACGCGCCTCGAAACCCGCGACATCGGCAATCTCCAGCAGCTTGTCGAGGGTCGCGTTGTAATCGCCGGTGTCGTATTCGACGGCGACGGGGGTCGCGTAGGGAAATTCGGTGATGAAGTTCCGCCGCCGAAGCTCGACCGGGTCGATCCCCATCTCGCGCGCGGCCTTGTCGATGACCCGTTCGAGTTGGTAGGTGGCCTCGGGCCGCCCGGCGCCGCGATAGGCATCGACCGGCACGGTATTTGTGAAGACCGCCTTGACGTTCACATAGATCAGCGGGGTCTTGTAATTACCCGCCATCAGCGTGCCGTGCAGCCAGGTCGGGATCGAGGGCGCGAAGGTCGAGAGATAGGCGCCCATATTGGCATGGGTCTCGGTCCGGAGCGCCTGGAAATGCCCCTCGGCGTCGAGCGCCAGTTCGATCCGGGTGACATGGTCGCGGCCATGGGCGTCGGAGATGAAGGCCTCGGACCGGGTGCAGGTCCATTTCACCGGGCGCCTCAGCTGTTTCGCGGCGAAGGTGCAGAAGGCCTCCTCGGCGTAGTGGAAGATCTTCGAGCCGAAGCCGCCGCCGACATCGGGGGCAACGACGCGGAGCTTGTGTTCGGGGATGCCCAGCACGAAGGCGCCCATCAGCAGCCGGATCACATGCGGGTTCTGCGAGGTGGTGTAAAGCGTCGAGTCCTCGGTCGCCGGGTTGAAATCGCCCAGCGCGACGCGCGGCTCCATGGCGTTCGGCACGAGCCGCTGGTTCACCAGATCGAGGGTGGTGACATGGGCGGCGGTCTCGAAGGCGGCATCGACCGCCGCGCGGTTTTCCTCGACGAAGCCCCAGTCATAGCAGAGGTTGTTTTTCAGCTCGTCATGGACGAGGGGGGCGTCGGGGTCGAGCGCGGCTTTCATGTCGAGCACGGCCGGAAGCTCGTCGATCTCGACCTCGACCGCCTCGGCGGCGTCGCGGGCCTGCTCGGCGGTTTCGGCGACGACGACGGCCACCGGGTCGCCGACATGGCGGACCTTGCCGCGCGCCAGCACCGGGTGGCCGGGTTCCTGCATCGGCTGACCGAAGCGATCGGTGACGAGCCAGCCGCAGGGCAGACCGCCCACCCCTTCGAAATCGGCACCGGTGAAGACGCGCAGCACGCCCGGCATGGCCTCGGCGGCGGATGTGTCGACTCCGGTCAGGCGACCATGGGCAACTTGCGAGCGCACGAACCAGGCATGGGCCTGACCGGGCAGGTTGATGTCGTCGGTGTAGCGGCCCTTGCCGGTGAGGAACCGCTTGTCCTCGCGCCGCTTCGAGCTGGCGCCGATGCCATGATCTTTCGGCATTGTTATCCTCCCTGATACGATCTTTCTGCGAAAGATCGGTCCGAATTTTCTGCGAAAATTCGTGTCTGCCTCACTCGGCGGCGATGGCGTCGCCGCCGATGTCGCCGACATCCTGGCCCGATGCCGCAAGGATCGCCTTGACGATGTTGTGGTAGCCGGTGCAGCGGCAGATGTTGCCTTCGAGATAATGCCGTACCTCGGCCTCGGTCGGTTTCGGAGTCTCGGCTAGAAGCGCTGCCGCCGACATCACCATGCCGGGCGTGCAGAAGCCGCATTGCAGCCCGTGATGGTCCTGAAACGCCTGCTGGATCGTCGACAGCGATCCGTCGGCATTGGCCATGCCCTCGATCGTGGTCACCTCGCAGCCTTCGGCCTCGGCCGCGAACATGGTGCAGGATTTCACGGCCTTGCCGTCGACATGCACGACGCAGGCGCCGCACTGGCTGGTGTCGCAGCCGACATGGGTGCCGGTCAGGCCCAGAGTGTCGCGCAGGAAAGACACCAGCAGCGTCCGCCCCTCGATTTCGCCCGACACCGGCTTGCCGTTCACCTTCATGCTGACCTTGGTCATTTTTATCCTCCCTGAGTCCCTGTCATTCCGCTTCGGCCTTGCGGGTCATCAGCCGCCCGAGCCATCCCTTGCCTTTCGGCGCATCCTCTGCCGGGTCCGCGCCCTCCGGTTCGGCGGCCGCCTCTTCCGTTTCCGAGGGGCCTTCGACGACCTCCTTGAAGCGGGTGAAGAACTGGTCGCTCAGCTTGTGGGCCACGCCGTGGATCATCCGGCTGCCCAGCTGAGCAAGCTTCCCGCCGACCTCGACCTCGACCTCGTAGCCGAGCCGCGTGCCCTCGGGGATCTCCTCCAGCGTCACCCGGGCCGCGCCCTTGGCAAAGCCCGCAGCGCCCCCCTTGCCCTCGCCCGACAGCGTCAGTGCCGAGGGCTCTTCCATGTCGCTGAGGGTCACATGACCCTTGAAGGTTGCCTTCACCGGGCCGATCTTCTGCAGAACCGTCGCCTCGAAGCCGTCCTCGGGATTGCCCGACAGTTCCTGACAGCCCGGCAGGCAGGCCTTCAGCACCTCGTCGGTCAGCAATGCCTCCCACACGGTCGCGCGCGGCGCGGCAATGTCATGCGTTGCAGCGAGTTTCATCTTGCGCCCCCCTCTTCGCGCCCAGCCTAGGGTGCCCGCGCCTCTGCTGCTATTCGACCAAGGGATTATATCCCCCGTCATGCCACCGTCGCGCTGAAGGGCCGAACCGGGCGGTCCGACCTTGGTGCCGATGGGCGCGGCGCCGCCCGCATGCTAGGCTGCGTCAAACCGCAACCAGCCGGGAGACCCAAGGGCCATGACCGCCGTCCAGAACCGCCCGGCAGAAGGACCCGCGCCCCGCCGCTTCGACACGGCGATGGTGATCGACGACCATCCGCTTTTCTGCGACGCGCTGTCGATGACGCTGAAATCGGCCGTGGGCATCGGACGGGTCGAGACCAGCGATCACCTGGAGGATGCGCTTTCGCGGCTCGGCCAGGCGCCGCGGCCCGATATCGTGCTGCTTGATCTGAACCTTCCCGATGTCACCGGGCTCGACGGGCTGATCCGGCTGAAGACGGCGGTCGGCGAGACCCCGGTTGTGGTCGTGTCCTCGATGGCCGATTCCCGGCTGATCGGCACCGCGATCCGGGCGGGCGCGGCCGGCTTCGTGCCCAAGCACAGCCCCCGCGACGTGTTCCGGGCCGCCTTTGCCGCCATCGCCGAGGGCGAGGTCTACGTGCCCGACGGCGTGATGCTGAGCGATTGCTCTGGCGCGACGGCCCGGGACGACGCGATCCGGCGGCTCGCGCTGCTGACGCCGCAGCAGGGGCGCATCCTGCAACTGATCTGCGCGGGAAAGCTGAACAAGCAGATTGCCTTCGACCTCTCCATCGCCGAAACTACCGTTAAGGCCCATGTCACTGCCATCATGCGCAAGCTCGGGGTCCAAAGCCGGACCCAGGCGGTCCTGATCGCCCAGGAAGCCAGCTTCTCCGGGGTGATGACCGACCCGAGCTAGATGCAGGCCAGCCGGCGCCGGAGCCAACCGGAGCCACCCTAGGGGTCGTCGTCTTTGGGAGGAGATGCATGGACCGCACCGCGATACCGGGCCGACACCAGGACCGGCCCGCCTGTCCGCCGGACCGCCAGCGCCTGTCGGGCGCGGCCTGTCCGGCTTCTGGCCCGACCCGCCCGCGGTACGCGAAATGTCCGACCGCCTGATCCGCCCGCCGGACCCGCGCGCGCACCGGATCGAAGACCAGACCGACCGGGTGCACCGCATCGCGCGGCTCCTGACCGCCCGCAGGGCCGATGCGTCCGCCCCCGAGGGCGCCGGCCCGTCGCTGACCGATCGCGCGGTCCTTCTTGCGGACGAGGTGCGCGCCCGCACCGACGAGCTTGAACACGCGCTCGACCTGCTCAACGAATCGAATGCGCGTCTGGCCGCGGCGAACCGGGCCACCGAGGCCGCCCGCGCCGATCTGGCCAATGCCATCGAGACGCTGCAGGAGGGCTTTGCGCTTTTCGACGAGGCCGACCATCTGGTTCTGTGCAACAGCCGTTTCGTGATGCAGATGCCCGACGTGCGCGAACAGCTTCGGCCCGGGCTCGGGTTCCAAGCCTATGTCGAGGCGGTCAGCCGGTCACGGTTTCTGACCCTGCCCGATGGCGACACCGCCGCGGACTGGGCCGACCGCCGGATCGCGCGCCACCGCGACAACCTCCATACGGTGATCAATATCAGCCTGCTCGGGCATCGCTGGATCCAGGTCAGCGATCACCGCACGCAAGACGGCAAGACGGTGATCCTGCAGACCGATATCACCGACATCATGCGCTCGGAACGGCGCGAACGCAGCCGGATGCTGGACGACCAGGCCCGCATGGTGCGGGCCACGCTCGAACATATCAACCAGGGGGTCTGCATCTTCGACCCTGAAAAGCGGTTGGTCGGCTGGAACCGCAAGGTCGGCGCAATGCTGTCGATCCCGGTGGCCCAGTTCCGGCTGGGCGCCGATTTCGACCGGCTGTTCGGCCAGCTTGCCGCCGACCCGGCGCTGCAGGTCGACACCGACCCCGAGGCGCTTCTGACCTGGGTCCATCGCACCGACCGCCGCCCGCCGCTGCAGTTCGGGCTGGCGCGCGGCGAGGCCCTGGTGCTGGAGGCTCTGGCCGAAGAGATGCCCGACCGGGGCTTCGTCATCTCGTTTTCCGACGTGACCGCCGCACGCCGCGCCGCGGGCGCGCTGGCCGAGGCCAAGACCCATCTCGAACAGCGGGTTCTGGAACGCACGCTCGATCTCGAGGACGCACTGTCGGTGGCCGAACGGGCCAATGCCTCGAAATCGCGCTTTGTCGCGGCGGCCAGCCACGACCTGCTGCAACCGCTTTCGGCCGCCCGGCTTTACGTCTCGTCCATCGTCGAGGATCTGGCCCAACCCGATCACCGCGAGGTCCTCAGCCGCGCCGAAACCGCGCTGGAAAGCGTCGAGGGTATCCTTGAGGCGCTGCTTGACATCTCGACGCTCGACAGCGGTCAGGCGGCGATCTCGCCCGAGCCGGTCGGCATCCGCGATCTCTTTGCCCGGCTGCAGACGGGCTTTGCCCCCCATGCCGCGCTGAAGGGGCTCGATCTGAGGGTGATGCCCCGCGATCTGACCGTGCGCACCGATCCGGGCTATATCCGCCGGATCCTGCAGAACCTCGTCTCGAACGCCATCCGCTATACCGAAACCGGCCGGGTCCTCGTCGGCGCCCGGCGCCAGGGAGCCTCGCTGAGGCTCGAGGTCTGGGACACCGGCCCCGGCATCGCCGAAGAGGACCAGGAGGCGATCTTTCGCGAATTCCACCGGCTCAACGCCCGCGCCTCGGCCAGCGAGGGCATGGGGCTGGGGCTGGCCATCGTCGAGCGCGCCTGCGCGCGGCTCGGCCATCCGCTGGGGCTCTGGTCGCGGCCCGGGCGCGGCAGCGGTTTCTTCGTCACCGTGCCGCTGGCCGAGCCTGCGCCCGTCGGTCCCCCGGCCCAGCCCTTGCCCGAGGCCGCGCCGGGGCTGGTCGCGCTGTTGATCGAGGACGATCCCGAGATTCGCCGCGCCCTGCCGATGCTGGTCCGGCGCTGGGGCGTCGATGTGCTGGACGTCGCCGATGCCGACGAGGCGCTGGCGCTGCTGGCCGAGATCGACCTCAAGCCCGACGCGGCCCTGATCGACGACCGGCTCGGGACCGGCACCGGACTCGAGGCGCTCGACCGGATCGAGGCGCGCTACGGCCCGATCCCGGCCCGCATCGTGAGCGCGAACCGCAGCCCCGACTTCGCCGCCGCCTGCCGGGCGCGCGGGGTCCAGATCCTGCCGAAACCGCTCTCGCCCGAACCGCTCCGCGCCTTCTTCGCGGATGTCTCGCGCCGCCGGAACGGTCAGGACTGAACCGCAAGCCCGGCAGGTCCGAATGCCCGCGCTCAGTACAGCCCCGCGACGCGCGCGCGCAGGCTGACCAGCGCCAGCACCGTATCGATGGCGGGCGTCGGCGTGCCGGTGATCCGGCCCAGCTCCTGCACCGATCCGACCAGCGCGTCGATTTCCATCGGCCGCCCCAGATCTAGATCCTGCAGCATCGAGGTCCGGTGCGCGCCGACCGCAGCCCCCCCCTCGATCCGGCGGTCCACATCGATCGGGAACTTCACGCCCAGCTTTTCGGCAATGACCTGCGCCTCCAGCATCATCGCCCGCGCCACGCCCCGCGTGCCCGGATCGGTGCACAGCACATCGAGCGTGGCATGGGTCAGCGCCGAGATCGGATTGAACGACAGGTTGCCCCAAAGCTTGACCCAGATCTCGTCGCGCAGCTTGGGCCGGACGGGCGCCTTCAGCCCGGCCGCGGCCAGCGCCTGCGACAGCCGCGTCGCGCGCTCGGACTTCGACCCGTCGGGCTCGCCCAGCGAGAAGCGGTTGCCCTCGATGTGCCTGACGACGCCGGGCTCGATCACCTCGGCCGCCGGATAAACGACGCAGCCCAGCACCCGGTCGGGCCCGAACCCGGTCCATTGCGCATCGCCCGGATCGACCGAGGCCAGCCGCGTGCCCTCCAGCGGGCCGCCGATCTTGTGGAAATACCACCAGGGCACCCCGTTCACCCCGGACACGATGGTCGTGCCCTCGCCGATCAGCGGCTGCATCCTGCCCACCACGGGCGGCACCGAATGCGCCTTGAGCGTGACGATCACGTAGTCCTGTTCGCCCAGCTCGGCCGCATCCTCGGCAACCCGGACCGGCACCGTCTCGTCGGTCCCGGTCTCCTCCTCGATCAGCCGAAGCCCCCGCGCCTTCATCGCCGCCAGATGCGGGCCGCGCGCCACCAGACTGACCTCGGCGCCCGCCTGCGCCAGCTTCGCCCCCATATAGCCGCCGATGGCGCCCGCCCCGAACACACAGATCTTCATGCACACACGTCCCTGATCCCGGCAGCGGGCCCGACAGGCCCGCCGCTTTGCTCTTCTTCTTGGGAAAAATACCCGCCGCGCAGCGTCCGGGCAAAGCCCGGAATTCTTGGACTCCGGGCCAGGCCCGGAAACCGGCTTAGGCGGGTTCTGACAGGCCCAGCTTTTCGGCCAGGCCGATTCGCTGCAGCTTGCCGGTCGCGCCCTTCGGGATCTCGTCGAGGATCACCACCTTGCGCGGCACCTTGAAATCGGCGATGCGCCCGGCCGCGAACTCGCGGATCTCGCGCTCGCTGGCTTCGGCGCCCTCCTTCAGCACCACGGCCGCCGCGACCTCTTCGCCCAGCTTCGGATGCGGCAGCGCGAAGGTCACGCATTGCGCAATCGCCGGATGGTCCATCAGCACGCCATCGACCTCCAGCGGGCTGACCTTCTCGCCGCCCCGGTTGATGATCTCCTTCAACCGGCCCGTGAGATGCAGATAGCCATCGGCATCGAAGGCGCCCTGATCGCCGGTGCGGAACCAGCGCCGACCCTCGGCCTCGAAGAAGTTCTTGGCATTGGCCTCGGGATTGCCTTCATAGCCGGGCGTCACGTTCGGCCCCGAAATCACCACCTCGCCGGTGCCGTCCGTCAGGCGGTTCTCGACCTCATGTGCGATCCGCACCTCGGGCCCGGCGGCCACGCCCACCGATCCGGGCTTCTGGGCGCCGCGCGGCAGCGGGTTGCAGCACATCTGGT
Source organism: Rhodovulum viride (assembly GCF_003265965.1). Lineage (NCBI taxonomy): Bacteria > Pseudomonadati > Pseudomonadota > Alphaproteobacteria > Rhodobacterales > Paracoccaceae > Rhodovulum > Rhodovulum viride. The sequence goes on from NZ_MUAV01000001.1 coordinate 226,249, forward strand.
GCGCGGCCTCGGTCATGCCATAGGCCTCGATCAGCGGCGCGTCGAAGGTCTCGACCAGCGCGGTCATCACCTGCGCGGGCAGCGAGGCCGAGGACGAGCGCAGGAAGCGCAGCGGCACCGCCTCAATGGTCTCGCGGTTCCGGCCCGCGCGCGACAGGATCGCCTGATGCATGGTCGGGACGGCGGTGTACCAGCTGGGCCGCGCCTCCGACATCCAGCCGAAGAATTTCAGCGCGTCAAAGCCCGGCGCGCACCAGATCGAGGCGCCTGCCGACAAGGACGCGGTCACCGCCGCCAGCAGCCCGTGGATATGGAACAAAGGCATCACGTTGAGGCAGCGGTCGGCCGGTTTCAGCGCCAGCGAGTCGCGGATATGCACCGCCGAGGCCGCGACGTTCGATTGCAGCAAGGGCACGATCTTCGGCCGCGACGTGGTGCCCGAGGTATGCAGGATCAGCGCCACGTCTTCAGGCCCCGGCGCAGAGGTATCGCACTCGCCGCCGCCGCCCTCGGCACGCAGCGAAAACCGCCCAGCGGGTTCGGTCGGATCGGCCGAGAGCCGCAGCACGATCAGACCGAACCGGCGCGCGGCCGCCGCCGCCGGGCCGTCATAGCCTTCCTGCAACACGATGGCGCGGGCCTTCAGGTCTTCCAGATAGAAGGCGAATTCCTCTTCGCGATAGGCCGGGTTCAAGGGCGCCGTCACCGCCGCCTGCGCCACCGTCACGAAGGCCGCGGCCATCTCGGGGCCGTTCGGCAGCACGATCGCCACCCGGTCGCCCCGGCCGATACCCGCGTCATGCAACGCCTCGGCCACGGTCCGGGCCTGGTCCCGAAGCCCGCCGAAATCGAGCCAGGCCCGCCCGGGCGCGCCGATGGCCGGCGCGGCGTCGTCATGTGCCTGAAGAAGGTCCGCGATGGTCTGCACGTTCATGTCCTTTCAGTCTCGTTACGTCACTCGGCCGGAGCCGGATTGGAGGCGCGGGCCCGGCCGCGGCGCAGCAGCCGGATCAGCGGCAGTGAGAAGAGCAGCAGCGAGATCGCCATGAAGACCGCCGAGATCGGCCGGTCGACGAAGACGGTCAGATCGCCATGTTCCGCGATCATCGTCTGACGGAAGCTCTTTTCCATCAAGGGGCCAAGCACCAGCGCCAGCACCAGCGGCGCCAGCGGATAGTCGGCCTTGCGCAGCACATAGCCCGCGATCCCGAACCCCGCGATCATCCAGACATCGTGCATACGCTGGTCGGGCGCGTAGCCGCCGACGATGCAGAGCACCAGAACCATGGCGCAGAGCACGGTGAAGGGCATCCTAAGCGCCCAGACAAAGACCGGGATCAACGCGATATTGACCAGCACCGCCGCCACATTCGCGGTGTAAAGCGAACTGATCAGCCCCCAGACGAACTCCTTCTGCTCGACGAACAGCATCGGCCCGGGCGTCAGCCCCCACATCACCATGCCGCCCAGCAGCAACGCGGTGGTCGGCGAGCCGGGGATGCCCAGCGTCAGCATCGGCAGAAGCGAGCCGGTCGAGGCGGCATTGTTGGCGGTCTCGGGCGCGGCCACGCCTTCGGGGTTGCCGCGTCCGAAACTTTCGGGGCGTTTCGATATCGACTTCGCCACGCCATAGCTCATAAGCGCGGCGGGTGTCGCGCCCGCGGCCGGCAGGATGCCCACGAAGAAGCCCAGAACCGAGCCGAGGCTCATGGTGCGCCACATCCGGGTCATTTTCGACAGCCCCGCGCGCAGTTCGGAAAAGGTCAGCCGGGCGGGCGTGACCATGGGCGCATTGCGCGAGGTCTCGATGGTATAAAGCACCTCGCCCACGCCATAGACCCCGATGGCCAGCACCAGGAAGGAGATCCCCGAATAGAAGCCCGGCATGTCGCCGAAGATCAGCCGCGGCTCGCCCGAGATGATGTCGAGCCCGACGGTCGACAGCACGAGCCCGAGGCAGATCATGACGATGGTCTTGAGGATGTCGTCGCCGCCGAGCCCCACGAAGGTGGTGAAGGCCAGCAGGACCAGCGCGAATTCCTCGGCCGGACCGAAGGCCAGCGCCATGTCGGCCAGCGGCACCGCGAAGACGGTGAACAGCACGACCGAGATCGTGCCGCCGATGAAGGAGGCCACGGCCGCCACGATCAGCGCCAGCCCCGCCTCGCCCTTCTGCGCCATCGGGCGGCCGTCGAAGGTGGTGGCCACGGCGGTCGAGGCGCCGGGAATGCCCAGCAGGATCGAACTGATCGCGCCCCCGTACATCGCCCCGTAATAGATCGCGGCCAGGAGGATGATGGCCGAGGTCGGCGGCACGATGAAGGTCAAGGGCAGCACGATGGCCACCCCGTTGACGGACCCGAGCCCCGGCATCGCGCCGATGAAGATGCCGACCGTCACCCCGATCAGCACGATCAGCAGGTTCAGGGGCGAGATCGAGGTGGCAAACCCGTCAACCAGAAGTGCGAGAACGTCCATCTCCGGGGCTCCTCAGAAGAACATCGCGTAAAGCGGATAGAACAGCGGCTCGGTGATGCCCTTGGGCAGCAGGATCTTCAGCGTCACCTCGAAGAAGAAGAACAGGAAGACCGGCGTCGTCAGCATCAGGATGCCGGTCAGCAGCCAGCCATGGCCGCCGATGATCCTGAGATAGCCCAGCAGGAACAGCATCAGCGCGATATAGGCCCCGAGCAGCGGGATCAGCGCGATGGCGCCCAGCAGCAGGCCGACGACCCCCAGGATCTGCGGGATCGCATCGGCATCGGGGATGAAGGTCTCGTCCGAATGGGGCCGCGTCACGAAGCTGCGCGCCAGGATCGCCGCCGAGGCCAGCAGCATCCCGAGCCCCAGCCAGAACGGAAAGGCGCCCGCGCCGGGCCCGGTCTCGGGCTCCCAGCCGATCGGCAGACGCAGGGCATAGATCATGAAGCAAAGAGACAGCCCCATCAGGGCCAGGGCGATGATACGGTCGGCGGCAAGCATGGGCCTCGCTCCTTCTCGTGCCAGTCTGTCGGGCCGGGACCGGCGGGCGCACCCGCCGGGGCTTCGGGATCAGGACGAAATCAGGACGACCCCATCTCGCGCAGGATCTGGGCGTGCTTGTCGCGTTCCTCGAGGAAATAGTCCTGCAGCGCGTCTCCGGTCAGGAAGTCGGCCAGAAGCGCCTGTTCGGCGGTGTATTTCCGCCATTCCTCGGTCTCGCTGAGCTGGCGGAACATGTCGGTGTAATAGGCGACCGCGCCTTCGGGCATGTCCTTCGGTCCGACGAAGGACCGCTGCATCGTGTAGACCAGCGGGTGGCCCAGTTCGGTGAAGGTGGGCAGATCGGGGAAGGTCTCGAGCCGGTCGGCGGTCAGCGCGGCGATGGGGCGGGACTTGCCGGCCCGGAAGAAGCCCATCTGTTCCGACGGGTTGTTGACGGTCGAATCGACATGCCCGCCGATCAGCGCGGTCGCGACATCGCCGCCGCCCTTGTAGGGCACATAGGTGACCTTGATGCCGAATTCCTTTTCCAGCATCGCGGTGACCAGACTGTCCTCCTGCCCGGTGCCGGTCCCGCCCATCTTCCAGGTGCCGCCCTTCTCCTTCACCGAGGCGACGAAATCGTCCAGTGTCTGGATCTCGCTGTCGGCCGAGACCCACAGCACGAAGGTATCCAGCGCCATCCGCGCGATCGGCGTGAATTCGGCGATGTCGACGCCGATATCGGTGCGCAGGGGCGTCGTGTAATAGCTGTTCAGCGTCGCCATGATGACATGGGCGTCGCCCGACTTGTCCTTGAGATAGCGCAGCGCCTCGGCGCCCGATCCGCCCCCCTTGTTGACCGGCAGGATCGGCATGCGCGACAGGCCCTGTTTCTGGATGATCGCCTGGAAAAGCCGCGCGAGCTGGTCGGCGCCGCCGCCCTGCCCGGCCATGATCACCATCTCGATGGGCTTGATCGGTTTCCACTCATCGGCGAAGGCGGGGGCGGCCGCGGTCAGGGCCGCCGCGCCCATCAGGGACAGGCTCGCCCGACGTGTGAATCGGTGTGTCATGTTGATCCTCCCAAACTGACCGGAAGGCCGGGTCCGGCGGGCAGTCTCCTCCCTGCCTGCCGAACCGGTCTCTCCGCAGCCTCGACAATAAGCGGGGAGGCCGATTTTTCACACGAAACCGCGTCGGTCTGTTAAAGTGGGTTCTTACAAACCGCGTTCCTGTAATGTTGTAAATCATGCAGAAAGCCCTGATCGGATCGAAACTGCGCCAGCTGCGGCGCGATCATGGCCAGACCCAGGCCGAGATGGCGCGGCGGCTGAACATAAGCCCGGCCTATGTCAACTTGCTGGAAAACAACCAGAGATCGTTGTCGGTCAAGGTGTTGATGGCGCTGGCCGAGGCCTATGGCATCGAGATCCGCGAGCTTCTGAGCGACCGCAATGCCGGGCGACTGGCCGATCTGCGCGCCGCCGTTGCCGACCCCGCCTTCGGGCGCGACCGGCCCGATCTGCAGGAGCTGCGCGGCGCGGTCGACCACGCCCCCCGGCTCGTCGATCTGTTCCTGCAACTCTACCGCAGCCACCGCACCGCGGTCGACCGGATCGCGCGGATCGGCGGCACCGGAACCGAGCCCCAGCTGCTGGTCACCTCGCCCGAAACCGCGGTGCATGACTTCTTTCGCGACAATCGTAACTATTTCGACGCGCTCGAAACCGCGGCCGACAATGTGCGCGGCCAGTTCATCGGCGGCGCCGATGACATGTATGCCCAGCTCAAGCGCTATCTGCGGCTGAAGTTCGACATCGAGGTGCGGGTCGAGCCCAGTCACGACATGCCCGACGCGCTGCGGGTCTTCGACCGGCAGGCGGGCCAGGTGCGGCTGTCGCAGGCGCTCGACCATTCCAACCGGGTGTTCCAGCTGGCCCATGTGCTGGCGCTGGCCGACATTCCCTATCTGCTTGATTCGATGATCGGCCAAAGCGGGATCGACACCGATCTGGCCGCCGCCCGCTGCCGGGTCGAGCTGGCCAACTACTTTGCAGCCGCCCTGCTGATGCCCTATGACCCCTTCCTCGCGCTGGCCGAGGCCACGGGGTACGATGTCGACCGGCTGGGCGCGGCCTTCGGCACCTCGTTCGAGCAGGTCAGCCACCGCCTGACGACGCTGCAGCGCGACGGGGCGCGCGGCGTGGCCTTCTTCCTGATCCGGGTGGACAAGGCCGGCAATGTCACCAAGCGGGTCAACGCCACCCCCTTCGCGCTGGCCGAAAAGGGCGGGTCCTGCCCGGTCTGGAACGTGCATAACGCCTTTGCCACGCCCGGCGTGATCCTGCCGCAACTGGTCGAGATGCCCGATGGCAGCCAGTTCTTCACCCTCAGCCGCACCGTCAAGCGCCCGGTCTTCAGCCCGCATCTGCAGGACAACCGGCTGGCCGTGGCGCTGGGTTGCGAGCGCGGCGAGGCGCACCGGATCGGCTATGCCCAGGCGGTCAACCTGGAGGCCGACGGGCCGGTCGCGAGGATCGGCGTCAGCTGTCAGCTTTGCCCGCGCCAGGCCTGTTCCCAGCGCGCGCACCAGCCCTTGCACATGGACCTGCCGATGGATGCCGACCGGCGCGGCAAGACCCGCTACGAAAGCTGAGCGTCAGCGGCGCGACGCCGGGCTGGCGCCGGGAAAGGGCAGCGGGCCGGTCATCGGGGCCATCGGGCCAAAGCCCGCAGCCTTGCGCGGTCCGACCGCGTCCCGGCGCGTCAGCGCACCGGCGATCAGGCGCAGGTCGACCCAGGGACCGGCGATCTGGCTGTAGCGCAGGTCGTCATGGACCCGGTCGCAGAACCGCCCGCCGGGCCGCGCATCGGCAAGCCCGATCAGCCCCGGGCGCATCGCCAGATAGACGCTGCGCGCCAGACCGTAGCGCGCCAGATCGGCGCGCGCGGCCGGGCGCGGACCCACAAGGCTCATGTCGCCGCGCAGCACGGTCCAGAGCATCGGAAGACCGGCCAGCCCCAGCCGCCGCACCCAGATGCCGACCCGGCCCGCCGCGGGTTCGGCTCCGGTATTGCCAAGCCGCGCCCGAAGGTCCCCCTGCCGCGACCGCACCGCCCGGATCGGGCGGGCGGTGTGGAAGACAAGGCAGGAGATCGGCGCGCCGCCCCGGCCGATCCGGATCCGCCGGGCGAAGCCCTGCCCCGTCTCGACCCGAAGCAGAAGCCAGATCGCGCCGATCACGGGCGCACAGAGGATCAGCAGCGCCGCCGACAGGACGATATCCAGCAGACGCTTGCCCGCATAGCCGCCCGGACGCGGCACCGGCGCCGCGCCCATCGGCACGGCAAAGACCTGCAGGACACCCGTGTCCATCCAACCCTCCTGCCCAACTCTTCCGCGAGGCGCGCGCGACAGGCGCCCCGGCTCAGGATCGGCGAAAAAGGGTCAACCATGGGTTAACAAAGCCTGCGGCATTCGCGACATAAATCGCGAATTTTCTGAAACTTGCACGCGCATCTTCATGCGACGCGCGAAGCGGTCAGGCCGCCACCGGCGTGCCGGTGACCAGCGTGCCCTCCTGGGCGTAGAACGGAAAGACGACGTTGTGGCGGGTATTGGTGCGCTCGACCTCATAGTCGAGAAAGACGCTCATCCGCCCCTCGGCCCAGTTCTCGAAGCTGACCCGCACCTCGCGCAGCCTGATCCGCGCCTCGAAGAACAGGATCGCCCGCGAGATGGCGGTCTCGACCGCGCGGGCGGTGGCCGCGGTCATCGGCTCGAACACCAGATCGTGGATGCGGCAGCCATAGGTCGGGTGCATCACCCGTTCGCCCGGCCGGGTCTCGAACAGGATGCGCAGGCTCTGCTCGATGTCCTCGACCGCCTCGACCATGCGCGCGCCGCCCTCGGCCGGATCGAAATCGGGCGGAAACGCCCAGCCCCGGCCCAGAAACCCCGGATCGCCCTTCTCCATCGCCTCAGCCTCCGATCATCACGGTGGCCAGCCCCAGCACGATCGAGCCGCCATGCGAGGTCGTGTCGCCCATCCGCGCCGCGGGCATGCCGCCGATCATCACCGTGGCCGACCCCTTGACGATGCTGTCGGGCGGCCCGACGCAGACGCAGCTGTCGCCCACCACCGCCGCCGGAAGCCCGCCGATCAGGACCGTCGCCTCGCCCGGCCCCGAGATCGGTCCGCCCACATGGGGAACGACGCCCGTTGTCATCGGGCAGACATGCATGTCGGTCAGTCGCGCGGCAGGCGGCATCGGTGTCTCCTCAGTTGATCATCACCATGGCGCCCTTGACGGTGGTCTGTCCACCGGCGCTGAGCTCGGCCGAGGTGCCGCCCTTGGCGGTCAGCCCCATATCGCCGCTGAGCGAGACGTTGGTGCCGCTGGCGGTCACGTCGCCGCCCGACGAGCTGATGGTGATGTTGCCCCCGGCGGTCAGATCGAGCGTGCCCTTGCTGGACACCGTCACGCCCGAGCTTTCCATCTTGATCGTGTTGCCGGTGCTGTCGGTGACGGTGACAGACGTGTCGTCGTCGCTCAGCACGATACTGTGGCCGCCAGGGGTCTTGGCGGTCAGCACGGTCTTGTCGTCGTCGAAGCTGATCTCGAGGCCCGAGCGCGTGGTCAGCGCCTTGATCTCGTTCTCGTCGGTGGCCTCGCGGGTGCGCGCGAGCTTGCCGCCATGGAGCGAGCCCAGGATCACCGGCGCCGCCGGATCGTCGGCGAAAAAGCCCAGAACGACCTCGTCGCCCACCTCGGGCAGGAACTGGATGCCCGCCCCGTTCGACCCGTAGGGCTGGGCATAGCGCGCCCAGATCTCGACCGGCGGATCGCCAGACAGCGGCAGGCTGACCTTGATCATCGCGGCGTCGGACAGGGGATTTTCACCGCCACTGTCGGTCAACGCCACCACGGTCGCGGGCTGGAGCCCGGGCACCGGAGCGACGAGCCCGCCCGCCGCCGCGCCGCCAAGCCCGATCCCGTCCGACCGCCAGCCCTGCGGCAGGCCCAGGCGCGCGGTGGTGGTCCAGTGCCCGTCGCCCAGCTCGTGGGTGATGCCCGCGACATAGGCGGTGCCGCCCATGCGCTCGCCCACGCCCTTGATCTCGATCGTGTCGCCGGGCCTGGCCGCGGCCGAGCCGGGATAGCTGCACCGCCCCTGCAAGGCCGCCAGCGACACCCGCGCGGCCCGCGCCTTGGCGACCGAGGTCAGCGAGACCTGACCTTCGGCATAGGAGGCGGTCTGCGACCGGGTGCGGTCCCCGGTCACGCCGGTCAGATCCGAAAGCGCGCTCGACCCCCAGGACCCCGACGCCGCGGCATCCGAGGTCTGGACCGTCGCGGTCTGCTGGGCCGGGTCCCAGCCCGTCACCGAAACCGTCTTTTCCAGCCCCACCGTGTCGAGCCGGGCGTCGAAATCGAGAACGTCATCGCCCAGCGTCAGCGTCAGCTTGGCCGCGGCCGACGGGTCGGGCGCGGCTGCGGTGATCTTGCCCGCATCGACCGCCAGCACCTGCCCGTTGCGGTCGGCCAGAAGCCTGAGGAAGTCCCAGTCCGGGCAGTCATGCTGCACCAGATCGGCCTCGGGGCCGTCGGTCGCGGCGATGTCGGCGGTCAGCCCCGCCGCCTGAACCAGCGCCGACATGGCATCGCTGTCCTTGGTCTTGGACCAGACCGCCGTGCGGCAGAGGCCCGTCATCTTCACCGCCTTGTCGCGGCAGGAAAGTTCAAGCTGGCCGCCGCTGCCGCTGCGGATCCGAAGCCGCAGGCCGGTGACGATCCCGGTGAACAGGGTCTGCGCCGTGTTGGACCCGAACTGGGCGGAAATCTCGATTTCGCTGCCGGGCTTGGCGGTGTCGGCATCGGTCAGCGGAAATTCCTGTTCGGCGACCGACCCGTCGGCCAGCGTGACCACGGCCTCGGGCACGCGGTTCAGCTCGGTCTCGACCCGGATCGAGACGATGCCGACCGTGTCGGCCAGCGCGGTGCCGTTCAGCTTGACGGTGACGCCCAGCGGGCCATCGGAACCGGAGACCGGGCTTTCGGCCATGGCTCAGCGGATCGGCGGGAAATGCAGCAGCATGCCGGGCGCCAGGTCGCGGAAATCGTCCAGGTCGTTGGCCCGGGCAATTTCCAGATACCGCGTGACGTCCTTGTAGACCCGCTGGCACATCAGGGGCAGCGTATCGCCCTCGCGGACCTGCAGCACATGGGTCATGTCCGGCGACTTGTCGTTGCTTTCCTTGGCCTCCTTCTCTTCGGTGATGGCCTCGATGAATGTCATCTCGACGGTGGCGCGCAGCGGCGTGCCGTCGGCCTGAAACAGGGTGTAATCGACGTCGAGCCCGGTCAGCCGGCCCTGGAAATCGGACAGCCCTCCACCCCATTCCACCTCGACCGGGTTCGGCTGATGATCGTCGCCGTCATAGCTGTAGGCGATCTTGCGCAGCTTCTCGATCTGGGCCGAGACCGTCGTGCTGGCGGCATCGGGCACCACGCCGGTGCCGTCGAGGGTCAGCGTCAGGGTCAGCTGTTCGGGTTCCGAGCGGTCGAACTTGGGCACCGGCTTCGACTTGCCGATGGCGCTGTCGCGGTCGACGCCCGAAAACCGGGTCTTGTACTTGCGCTTGAACCGGGCCGGGTTGATGGTGGCGGTGAAGATGTTCGCATCGCCCGACATCTTGACGATGTCGCCGCCCTGGATCTCGCAGCGGGTGATCTTGAGCTTGGTCACGACCGCCCCTCGCGCAGCCGCCGCTCGGCCGCCTCGACGGCACGGGCGATCTCGTCCTCAAGGTCGCGCCGCAGATCGGCCAGCCGTTCTGCGAATTCCTCGGGGCCGACCGCCTCGGTCTTCTGCGCCGGGCGCCCGAACGAGCCCTTCACCACCAGACTGCCGATCTCGATCGTCATCTCACAGCTTCCTTTCGAGCGTCAGATAGGCCAGCTCGACCGTTTCCAGCGCCAGTTCGTTCTTCATCGCGTCGAACCCCGCCACCGTCCACTTGACCGGGAAGGCGTTGCCGACCGACCAGGTCGCGACCGGATTGGCCTCTTCGTCCAAGAGCGACACGACCAGATCCTTGGGCACGATCGCCGTGCCGAACCCGCCTTCGAGACAGGACTTGCACCAGGTGACCAGACCGCTCGACGTGCCGGTCAGGGCGCGCTTGAGCGTCAGGTTCGCATGCGTGACCTTTTCCGGCAACTGGTGCTGGAACCGGTTCTCGCCGCCCTCCTGCAGGGGGGTGGTCTCGATCCGTGTCTCGAGACCGCCCACCTCCTGAAAGGCGGTGTCGTCCACCTTCGGCGCGCTTCCCGTGAAGCTCACCGAAAAGTGGAACGCGACCGGAGGCGCGAAATCCTCCATCGCCTCAGCCGTTCTCGATCACGAAGCCTTCATGCGCGATCTCGATGGTCTCGACCGCGACCTCGTTGCCCTCGGCCTTCAGATCGGTCGAGGACACCTTGACCGGGAAGGCGTTCTGCACCTTCCAGACCATGGTCGGGTTGCCTTCCTCGTCCAGCAGCGAAATCGTCAGCGCCTTGCGCTTGATGATGTTCATCTTGATCTCGGCGAACCAGTCCCAGATCGCGTTGTCCTTGACGAAGACGCCCTTCTTCATGGTGATGTTCGAGGTCTTCAGAAGCCCCGGCATCTTGATCTTGGAAAACACCTTGCTGTTGCCCGCACGGTATTCGATGGCCTCGCTTTCCATGTCGAGCCCCGAGACCTCCTGGAAGGCCAGTTCGGTATCGTCCCATTTCACCTGGAAATAGAACTTCGGAAGCGGCCATACCGTCTGCGACTGGGCGGAACCGTCATCTGCCATGGGTCATACCCTCCTCAGGCTCAGGATTTCTGCATCTGTTGCTGGAACGTGATCTCGATGAATTCCGCGGGGCGGGTGACGGCGACCAGCACCGTGATCCGCAGAATGCCTTCGAGGATGTCTTCGGGCGTCATCGTCTCGCCCAGGCCTACGAAGACGCTGAAAGCGTCGGTCGGCACCGCGCCCGCAAGCCCGCCCGCCTTCCAGACCGAGGTCAGGAAGTTCTCGATCATGGACCGCATGGTGACCCAGGTATTGGCGGTGTTGGGCTCGAACACATAGGCCTTCGACGCCAGCCGGATCGATTCCTCGATCATGATCATGGTCCGGCGCACGTTGATGTAGCGCCAATCAAGGCTGTTGCCGTCCAGCGTCCGCGCCCCCCAGACCAGCGTGCCCTCGCCCACGAAGGGCCGGATCGCGTTGATCGACTTGCCGGTGGTCGAGACGTTGAGGTTTTCCTGTTCCTCGTGGTTGATGTTGACCTTGGGCGCCACGACCGAATTCAGCGACACGTTCGCGGGTGCCTTCCAGACGCCGCGGGCATTGTCGACCATGGTGTAGATCCCCGCCATCGCGGCGGCGGGCGGCATCGCGTTCTCGCGCTTGGCGATGGCGTCCATCATCGTCACATACAGCGGCACCAGCGCGCGCAGGGTCTTGTCGATGGCCGCGGGCGTCGGGGTTTCCTGGCGCACCGGCGTGGTGCCGTCGACCAGCACCCGGATCTCGCGCGTGGCAAGCGGCGCGTCGTCCTTGAAGATGGTGTATTTCACCTTGGCCTCGGGCCCGGCGAAGGCCGGATCGGGGGTGAAGGTCACCGTGCCCGCATCGGCCTTCCAGGTGCCGACCCCGTCCAGCGCCTTGGTCTTGCCGTCGCTGCTGGTGGCCTCGACCAGAACGACCGAGTCCGCGTCGCCCTCGGGATTGTCGGCGGCCACATCGACCGAAACCGCGGTCTCGGCCTCGATATCGGCCTTGGCCAACACGCCGCCCACCACCTCGACCTTCAGCGTGATGGTATCGGTCGAGATCCCGAGCTCGTCGGTCACGGTCATCTCGAACTTGCCCTCGGGCGTGGCGTCGTCATGCTTGAAGCTGACCTTGCCCTCGGACACATCTTCCTGGGTGAAGGTCTTGATCTCGCTGTCGTCCTCGGTCTTGACGAAGCTGCCCGCCAGGGTGCCGGGCTTCTTGGCCAGGGCATAGGTCAGCCCGGCCTTGTCGCTTTCGTCATCCTCGGCCTTCAGGTCCTGTTCGGTGATGGCGACCTTGCCGCCCCTGGTCACCGAAATGGTGAAATCGCCGGTCACGGTCGGCGCGCTGATCCGGTCGATCTCGGGCGCGAGGTCGGGATTGCGCTTCACCGACTGCTTGAGCAGCGCCATCATCTTGGGATGGCTGGCGGGCTCGATGTTCTGGAAGCTGAAGTCGCGCGACTGGAAGATCGAGGTGTCGAGCCAGGGGAAATAGGCCGCCCCGAAATCGAGGTTGTTGATGCCCACATCGTTGCGGAAGGTCGCGACCGGGTTGCCCAGCGGGTCCTTCTGGCCAAGATGCCCGCCGAAGATATCAAGGATGGCAAAGCGGTTCTTCATGTCGTTGCCGCAATGCTTCAGCATCGCCTGCTGGACCTTGACGCAGTTCTGCCGCACCAGCCGCGTCGCCTCGGGGATCACCAGCATGGTGGGCTCGGGCTCGTTCTTGAGACTTTCGATGGCGGTCAGCATCTTCTCGGCGTCGATCACGTTGTCGACCAGCTGGCCCTGGTCGTCCCGGACCTTGTAGGCGCCGATCGAGATCACGTAGCAGGGCCCGCCGCCGTTCTGGAAAAAGAGCCGCATCGCGCCGTAAAGCGAAAAGGCCGGGTTCTTCTGCTTAAGCTCGAATTTCTTCTCGCCCAGCGGGAAGACCGCGCGCGGCAGCGGGTCCTTCATCGCCGCGCCATCGGCCGACAGCGGCGAGACGCCCGAGGCGACCTCGAAATCGACGATCTCGAAGACCGGGTCGGGGGCGCCCCCGTAATACTGCACGAATTCCGAGAAGGAGGTGATCCGCCAGGGCGTCATGTCCAGCGACACGGTGCCGTTGACGGCCCGTTCGGTGTAGCCGATGAAGGCCGGCACTGCGGTGGCCACCTGGACCACCGAGTTTGGAAAGGCGCTTTTCTCGACGATGTAAACGCCGGGGGTCTTCATGGCCATGGGGGCGTCTCCTCTACCAAAGGCTCACGTATATGTCGGATTGAAGGCCGTCCTGACCGGGGGCAGGACGCAGGTTGACGCCGCCCGCGGGCAGCACCGGGATCAGGGCTATGGGATCGAAGGGTGCGGGCTGGGTTTCCTCCAGCCGGAACCGGACCGAAGGCCGCGCGGCCAGCGCCACCGGCCGGGTCGAGCGGATCACCCGCGCGGGCCGCCCGTCGGGCAGTGGCGCCTGGCCCAGATCCTCGAAGGCGATCCGATCGGCCGGGTCGATGACCCGGATCGGCCCGTCCGCACCGCGGCCGGTCACGTGATAAGCCCAGAGCGCCGCGACCGGCTCGAGCGACAACCGCAGCGTCCAGCCCCCGGGGTCGGCCCCCGCGAGATCCAGCACCAGCCGGCAGATCCGGGCATCGCCCGGCCCCCGGGGCAGCGTTTCGGTCGCGTCGGCCAGCCCGGTCTCACTCGTCCCGGGGCCGGGCGTCAGCACCGGCACGGCGTCGGCCTGCCAGCCTTCGGTCAGCGCGATGGCGCGCGGCTCGGCCAGGATGTCCAGCGCCACCGGCGCAGGCGGCGGAGCCGTCTCGGGCAGGCCGAGAATGGCCCGCGTCCCGTCGGTCTTGAAGACGATATCGGCCCGCGCCAGCCGCACCGGATCGGCCGCCGCGATCCTCAGTGGGGCGGGCGCGTCACCCCAGAAGCCATGACGGACGGTCAGATCCAGGGCGACGCGGTATCTCATTCGCGCCCCCTCCCCGTGCGCCCCTCGGGCCGCTGCGGCGACCGGATCGGCGCCGCAACCCCGGCGATGGCGCCGGCATCGACCCGGACAGACCGGATCTTGAACATCACCGAGGGCACATAGCGCCCGCCGAGATTGCCCCAGAGCTGGCCCACTTCCTCGACCTTCAGATTGGCGATCTCGAAGGACAGCTGCGCCAGACCGGGCGGCATGTCGGGGGTGTTCTGCGGCGTCATAACCGGCTGCGCCTGAAAGAACATCAGCGCCGCCGACAGCTGCTTGAGCCCTTCGGCATATTTGTCGGGGTCATGGGCGGCGGCCAGCATCGCGTAGATGTCGAGATGAATGGCCTGCGCCCCGCGCGCGAGCCCGATCGAGGACAGCCCCGGTCCGCGCGCGCTACGCGGCATGGTGTCCTCGGCGATGGCGGTGACGAACAGCGCCAGCTTGTTGCGGGCGGTATCGGCGGGCTTGCCCTCGGCATCGGTCAGCGGCGACAGCACCACGACGTCGTCCCCGGTCCGGAACCGCCCGGCCAGGTGGCCGTTCAGGCGGTCGACGGCAAGGGTCAACGCCTGATCGATCATGCGCCGCTCTCCCTTCGGGGCGACACAGATCCGACGCGGGCTGCGGGTGCAACCATGGCTCCCCCCTGACCGGACCGCGGGTCCGGCCGTTTTGACCGGCGTCCCGCTCAATCGCCAAAAGGCGTTGTTCCGCAATCCAAATTCAACCACAGGAGGTAGCGTTTAGGCAAGCCAAGAATTGACCGCCGTTCCGTGCCGTCACGGACGATACGGCTGCGCTGTCCGGTCCCGGCCCTTGGCCTTGCCCTTGCGCTAGCCGTCGGACGCGGTCGGGGGCGGCGTCAATCGGGGGCAATGCTGCTTGATCCCAGATAGCGCTGCGCCAGCCGCCGCCAGCCGCCATGGCGGATCTGCTCGATCAGCGCGCTGTCGATCCGGGCACGCAGGTCCTGCGGCAGCGCGCTGCCATAGCCCCAGCCGAGCGGCTCGTTGCGATAAACCTTCTGTTCGACGGTCACCTTGCCGCGGAACCGGTCGGTGCCCGCCAGATAGGTCAGCTCGGCCCAGTCGCCGATCACCTGATCGACCTCGCCCGCGACCAGCGCCTCGAGAAGCTTTTCGGCCGAGGGCTCGGTCGCGCAGCCCGGTCCCGCCAGCGGCGCGGCCGACAGCGGCCGGCAGCCGGGATCGTCGGGCTTTCCGGCCGCCGCCTCATAGGCATCGGTCAGGAATTCCTGGGCGGTCGAATGGGATTCGATGCCCACGCGCTCGTCGGTCAGGTCCCGTTCGTCGATCCGCTCGCTCTGGCCGATGGCCGAGACGAAGGCCGAGGTCAACACCCCCAGAAGGGCGGCCGACAGCGCCGTGCCGATGATCGCCATGAACATTTCGAGGCCCCGGCCCGCCAGGTTGAACCCGGCATCGCCGATCCCCTTCAGCCCAAGCGTCCGCTCGACCGCCTCGAGATAGGGATCGACCAGCGCCAGCAGGCGGCCGGGGGCCGCGCGGTCCTCGTCGGGGCGGCGGCGGGCGTCGCGCAGCACCCATTTGATCAGCACCGCCAGCACGAGGTTCAGCACCAGGAACAGCAGCACCGCGCGCAGCGTGCCGGGCTGAAACAGCGTCGTCACCAGCACCTCGAGCGCATGGGAAAACGCGATCTCGTTGCTGTGGCGCGCGGCGATGGTCAGCCCCGACAGGAAATACTGGCGCGAAAAGCCATAGGAGAGCAGCCGTTCGGGGGTGATCGTCAGCGGCGCCAGCACCAGATCGAGACCGCCATCGGTCAGCGCCTCCTCCTGCTGCTCGATGGCGTCGCAGACCACGAAATGGCTGCCCTTGATCCGCCCGGCCTCGATCAGGCCGGTTTCGACCCGGCGCCAGAGCTCGACCGACAGCCCGGTGGGCGGCGCGCCGTCCTCGAGGATGACAAAGGGCGGCGCATGGGACACCGCGAGATCGAGAAAACCCGGCTCGCGCGGGCCGGTGCACTGGGCCGCCGCAGCCCCGGCGGCCAGAGCCGTGACCAGCCCCCAGATCGCCAGCGCACGACACCGCGCACCGAGCTGAACACCGAACCGGCGACCGAGACCACGACCGCGCCGGGACACCCCCGCCGCCGCCGGAAGGATACGCCCCGCCGGCGCCGGGCGGGACCCGATCCGGATCATAGTTTCGCGGCTTTGGCGCCCATCCGGTCGGCCTCGCTTTCCAGCGCGGGGCTGTCATTCAGCGGCTGCCCGGCGACCTCGCTGGTGGGTTTCACCTGGCCCTTGGCCTGCTGCACCGTGTGCCAGGCCTCGTGCGGCAGGTGTCTTTCCTGGCCCGGCCCAAGATGGATGTCCGATCCCTGCGCATAGGCATGGGCTTGCACCGCGGCCGGTCTGGGCGAATTGTAGTGAACCCGCACGTTGCTCATGTCGAGGCCCGAAAGCTGCTCGACGCCGGACCTGAGACTCTCCGGCAGGCCGGTTTTCGAACCGCCCTTGCGCTGGAGCGGCTTGCCCCAGATCGCCTTGCCTTGAAGCGGCTCTTCCTCCTCGACCCGCTGAAGCGCCTTGCCCTGCAGCGGTTCCTCCTCCTCGGGCGCCTCGGCCCGTTGCAGCGCCTTGCCCTGAAGGGGCTCCTCCTCTTCAGCGGCTTCGGCGCGTTGCAGGGCCTCGGCCCGAAGCGCCCCCAGCCGGGCGGCAGTGCCCCCCGAGGTTGCCGCATCGGCCTTGGCCTGAAGCGCGGACAGACGGTCCTCCTCGGGGCCACCCGCCCGGGCGCCGCCCCGGGCCTGCGGCGCCGGACCGGCGCTGCCGCGTTCGCTCTGGAAGATCTGGGCCATGGCTGCCTCCCGATACCGATAGGGAATGAAACCACAGGTTGTGAAGCGCTGGCAAGCGGCATCGCGCGCCCGCGCCCCACCGTCGCGGCAAGGGCCGCTTCCGGCTTGGCGCCGTTGCCCCGCCAGGGCAACGTCCTTCCGGACCGGTCCTTGCCGATGTCGCGCCGCCACACGCCATGGTTGACGAAGCCGTCGGGCTCGGCCACCCTGTCGGCAACGAACCGCCCCCAGGGAGGCGCCCCAGATGACCACAGGCCGCCGCCTGTTCCAGTCTTTTCCGGCCGTTGCGCTGGGGATCGCCTGCCTCGCGCCCACCGCCTGCGGGCTGGTCACGAAGGTGCAGGAACTGCCGGTCGTCGAACGGTTCGGCTTCGGTGTCGAGGTGCCCTGCGACATCAACCTCTACCAGCAGCGGCGCATGACCGGGGCCTATCTGCAGATCGCCGTGGGCTCGGCCGGAGGCGTTGCGCAATACGTCACCGGACGGCCGTCGCGCAGCGCGCTGCCGCGCAATCTGGTGATCGAGGAGGACACGATCCGGCGCCTCCGCCCCGAGGAAGAGAACGGCCAGACCAAGCTGGAAGGCTGGAAGCGCGCCAGCGCCGTCCCGGTCCCGGGCCTCGGCCCAGGCACCGAACTGCCCGCCGCCTACACCTTCAATTTCCGCTCGCAGAAGATCGACTATACCGGCCCGCTGGTGGTCGGCCAAAGCCCGACCGCGACCGAGATCCCGAAGGCGGGGCTTGCCACCATCACCGGGCCGGTGCGGGTGAGCTTCACCGCAACCGACGCCACCGGCAAGACCGAGGTCACCGACGCGCTGGGCAGCTTCACCCTGCAGATCGGCTATGGCACGGGACGGGCCAGCTTCGTCGCGTCGGGCTTCACCGCCGACAGCGGGCCCGCCCTGCCCTTCGACGGCTTTTCCTGGTCGCGGCTCGGGCTTTGCGCGCCGCGCGTGGTGTCCAGCGGCCAGGGGACGGTCCGCTTCACCGGCCCCGATGGCGGCCGGGTCGGGCTGCTGACACCCGGGCTGGAACCGGCGGCGCTGCTCAGTTTCGAGGCCAGCCAGTTCGCCGGAACCGACCGCCCCGGCCCGCCCGGCGCCGCGGGCGGCGTCTTCGCGATCCAGGGCAACAGCGCTACCCTGACAGGTGTGTTCCTGTCGCAACCTTCACCCTAGACGGGTTTCTTTCCTTGCCCTGTATCGAGGCTTCCGCCAGTATCTTAACCAAGAAAGACCCTACATCCGTGAACCGGAACGATTTTCTACCGTCTTCAGGGGGGACCGACCGCAGCCGCCTGGGCTGCGGTCCTTTGGCAAGTCGCATGCGTTGAATACCGACTGGTCCGATATCCGCGTCTTGCAGGGGGCCTCGTGCGAGGCGCGCCTTCCAGTCCCTTTGACCCGCGATGCCCCCTGGCTTCGCCCGCGCGATCTGGCCGCCCGGCTGGCGGCGCTGGCCGACACCGCACCTTCGCCCTGGCGCGACCGGCTGCGGGCCGAGCCCGCCGTGGTGGCGGCGCAGATCCTCAGCTTTCGCCCCGACGATGCCATCGCCGCCTTCGATCTTGCCGCCGACGGGGGCACCGATGCGCTGATCCGCCATGTGCGCGCGCTGTCGCGCCGGATCGACGACTGGCTGATGCGGATCGAGGCGCAGCTGCCCGAGGCTTTCGGCGAAACCATCGCAGCGCTCGAACGGCAGATGGGGCTGCGCGGGCGGGTCAGCGGGCTTGCGGCCCGGTCGGGCAACGATCTGGCCGCGCTTTTGCTGACCACCTTCGCCCCGCCGCATGGCGGGCCCCGGGCCGACCCGCGGGCCATCGCCGTGCCCGACCGGATCGCCGAGGCCCGGGCGCTCGCCACCGCGATCAGCGCGGCGCACCGGCAGATGATCCATGCCGTGGCCTCGCTGCAGCCCGCCGCCGCCACCGCCTTTGCCGAACGGATCGAGGCGGGCACGATCGAGCCCGGCATCGGGCTGATCCTGGCCGAGCTGTCCGCAGCCGGGCTGGTCGACGACCGGCTGAACCGCTTTACCCGCCGCCATACCGATTTCTACTACCGCGAGATCCTGGGCCAGCCGCCCGCCGATGCGACCCCCGAACGGGTGCTGCTGCATGTGCCCCCGGCCGCGGCCGAACGCCACCTGCCGCGCGGCACCACGCTTGCCGCGCGCGGCGCCGACGGCACGGTCGCGGCCTTCCGCACCCTGACCGCGATTCCGGTCAGCACCGCGCGGGTCCGCACCACCGGCGCCATCACCTACGAGACCGATCCGCAGGTGTCGTTCTTTGCCACGCTGGGCGCGATCACCCGCGTCGAGGCGGGGCTCGACCCGGCCGGGGCCGGGCCGCTCGGGCGCGGGGTCTTCGTCGCCCGCAGCCCCGCCGCGTCCGAGGGCGGGCGCAGGCAGGCCGGGGCCGAGATGGGGCTCGACATCGCCTCGGATCTTTTCCGGCTGCGCGAGGGGCGCCGCCAGGTCGAGCTCCGGCTGGACATGCGCCGCGCAAGCCCCCTGCCCGCGATGTCGCCGAAGCTGCCGCCCGGCACCGAGCCCGGCCGCGACCCCAATGTCGCGCTCGAACTGCGCCACGATCCCGAACTGATCCGCGCCTGCGGTTTCGCCAGCCTCGAGGAGGGGATCGAGGTCATCGACGCCGCCGTGCAGGACTGGGCGCGCAACATGGTGCGCGCGCCCTCGATGGCGATGATCTACGAGGTGATCGCGCGCAAGACGCTCAACGCGGCACCGCTGCGCCAGCTTCTGGGGCGGATCGTGACGCTGAGCCTCGTCGAGGGCGTGCCCTGGCCCGAGGGCGACTATCTGCAGCTGCTTCTGGACAAGAACGGCGCGCTGCAACAGGGGCCCGAGGGGCTGCTGCGCCGGGCCGCGGCGGGCGAAACAGACGGAAGCGCCCCGGCGGACGGGGCTGCGGCCTCGCTGATGGCGGGCGCCTTCCAGCTGGCCCCGGGCGGCCGGGGGTTCCTGCTGGCGCCCTGCGACGTCTTCCAGAAGTTCTTCGCCGATGCCTTCACCGTCACCCTGACCAGCGCGCGCGGCCAGGTCGCGCCCGAGGTGCTGCAGATCCTGCCGAACGGCCCGGGCCTGCCGCCGGGCGTGACCTTCCGCATGGCCTTCGGCCGCGAGGCCCCGCCGCTCGAACCCGATCCGGCGACGCCCGAGGCCGCGCCGGCGCTCGCGATCCGCGCCGCCCCCGATGCCCGGATCTGCCCGGTCAGCTTCTTCGAGCGCTACGAGGTCGATGCCGCCGCGATCCGGGTCCGGGTCGAGGGGTTGCGGACCATGGCGGGGTTCAACGATGACGGGCCGGTCGCGGTCGATCAGGCGGTGCTGCCCTTCGGCGCCCGCCCCGCCGATGGCGGCACGCTGACGCTCGCGGCACCCGAACTGGCGGTCAAGCCGGTGACCCATGTCTCGCTCGACCTGACCTGGGCCGACCTGCCCGCCGGGATCGACGGCTTTGCCGGGCATTACGCCGCCTATCCGCGCGACACACCCGTCCCGGACCCGCTTGTGAACGTCGAGGTGCTGTCGGGCGAGACCTGGAAGCCGCTGCTGGATGGCCCGACGCCCATGGCCGACCGCGATCCGGCCAGCGGCCGGCTGCTGGCCGACTGGCACCGCGAGGCCGATCTGGAAAGCCCCAGCCTGCCCGAGGACGGCCCGGCCGCGCTGAAGCTGCCGAAAGCCCGGGGCGAGATCCGGAGCGGTGCGCTGCGGCTGCGGCTGTCGGGCAGCGCGGGCGGCTTCGGGCAGACCGCCTATGCGCTGGGGCTGGCCGATGCGCTGCGCCCGCGCCTGCTGCGGCTGCGCCCGCGTCCGGTGCCGCTGCCGCCCTATCTGCCCCGGATCGCGCGGCTCAGGATCGGCTATGAGGCCGCCGGGCGGATCGCGCTGTCCGCCCCCGACAGCGCCCGGGCGCGCGACCGGGTGCGCCAGATCACGCCTTTCGGCACGATCCCGGTCTTTCCCGAACGCACCGAACGGGCGGCGGGGCTGGTGCCCGCGCGGCTGGGCTATGGCACGCTTTTCCTTCAGCTTTCGGGCAATTCGGCCAAGGAGAACCTGGCGCTGCTGTTCGACATCGCCGACAGCGGCCATGAACGGGTGGTGCCCGATCCGGTGCCGCTGGTCTGGCACTACCTGACCGAGGCGGGCTGGCAGGACCTGCCCGCCACCGCGATCTCGTCGGACACGACCGACGGGCTGCTCAGGTCCGGCACGGTGGTGATCGACATGCCCGACGACGCCAGCGAGACCGCGCCCGACATGCCGCCGGGCGGCATCTGGCTGGCGGTCTCGGCGATCTGCCCCGGGTTTCACACCCATCCGGTGCTCGATGGCGTCCATACCAACGGGGTCTGGGCCGAAAGCCGCGACAGCCATCCGCATCCGGGCGACGGCCCGCGCGACTGGCGCTTCGATCCGGGCTTTGCGGGGCTTGGCAAGCCGGTCGAGGTCGACCGCCGGATCCCGCCGCGCCCGCCCGAGACCCCGCCCGCCTGGCGCGCCCGCGTCGCCGAACGGCTGCGCCACCGCAAGCGCGCGGTCACGCCCTGGGATGTCGAACGGCTGGTGCTGCAGGAATTCCCCGAGATCTGGCGGGTCAAATGCCTGCCCCATCTGACCGCCGCCACGCCCGAGCCCGCGCCGGGCCGGGCCACGGTCGTGCTGGTCCGCCGCCCGCCCGAGCCCACGGACGGCGCCCCCCCGCCGCCGCGCGAGCTGTACTTCGATGTCGGCAAGCTGGAACGCGTCCGCGCCTGGCTGCAGGCCCATGCCTGCCCCTTCGCGGGTTTCGACGTGGTCAACCCGGCCTTCGACCGGCTGCAGGTGCGCGCCCAGATCCGCTTTGCCCCGTTCCTGAACGACGGCGCGCTGGCCTTCCGGCTGCGCCAGGACCTGATCGCGCGGCTGTCGGTCTGGACCGCCGCGCCCGAAATCGCGCGGTTCGGCTGGTCGCTGAACGTGGCGCTTCTGCGCGCGCAGATCGCGGCGCTCGACTATGTCGAGGATGTCACGGATTTCTCGGTGCTGCATTTCGCCGCCGACGATTCCGGGGTCCACCGGCTGGCCGATACCGCACAGATCGACGGGCGCGGCCCGCACGGGCCGGTGATCCGGCCGTCCCGGCCCTGGGCGCTGGCGCTCTCGGCCTCGGATCACGCGCTGGCGGCAGCCACCGCGCGGGGCGGCATCGAAGCGACGCAAAGCGGCATCGGTCGGCTCCGGGTGGGCGACATGCTGATCGTGGGGCAGGAGACGGCGCGGTGACAAGACAGGACAGGACAACGCTGAAATCCTTCTTCCGCGACGGGGCGCTGCCCACGGCGGAACATTACCGCGACCTCATCGAATCCTGCGTCAACCAGACCGAGGACGGGTTCTCGAAGACCCCGGCAGACGGGCTGCAGTTGCATTCGGTCGGCAGCTCGCGCGCGGTTCTCAGCCTCTATGAGGGGCTCGGCACGCCCTATGCCTCGTGGGTGCTCGAACATGGCGAAACCCAGGGCCATCTGCATTTCCGCCAGGGGCTCGGGGTTTCGGGCAACACGCTGGACAGCGCCGCGGGCGGCTGGGTCGCCGGCCCGCCCGGGCTGACGCTGGGCCGGGACGGCCGGATCGGGATCAGCGAGGCCGCGCCCGAATGGCGGCTCGACCTGCGCGGCACGGCGCGGATGGACGGGCGGCTGGGGCGCGCGACCGAGGGCCTTGCGGACCCCGTCGCCGACGGCACCTGGCACGACATCACCCGCCCGATGACCGGCTGTCAGGCCTTCGAGGTGATGGCGGGCGTCGGCGGCGAGGTCGGACAGGGGCATTACGCGCTGATCCACGCGGTCGCGATGAACGCCTTCCATCCCCGGAACGCGATCCTGAACTGGATGTTCGGGCGCCGCCGGATCCGCGCCCAGACCGCGGTCTACGGGTCCTATGCCGACCGGCTGCGGCTGCGCTGGCTTGCGACCGAGGAACGCCACCACTTCAAGCTGCAGATCCGCACCAATGCCGATTACGGCACGGCCGAGGGCGCGCCGGTGCGGATCCGCTATTACCTGACGCGGCTCTGGTTCGATCCCTTGATGACCGGGTCGCGCGGACCCGCCGGAGGGCCGGACCGCGAGGACGGGCTGTTGTGACCGAAGAGCTGCCGCCTCCGATCACCTTCGCGGCGCTGATGGCCGAGGCGACGCCCGCCGCGCAACGCGCCTCGGGCCGGATCTGGACCGATTACAACACCCACGACCCGGGCGTGACCTTCCTCGAACAGACCGCCTTCGCGCTGACCGAGATCGCCTATCGCGCCGACCATCCGGTGCGCGATCACCTGACCGCCGCGCCCGAGGCCTTCGATCTTGACGCGCTGGCGCTTTTCGGGCCGCGCGCGGTGCTGCCGGGGCGGCCGGTGACCGCACTCGACATGGCGGCCTGCCTGTCCACCCTGCCCGAGGTCGCGCGGGTCTTCGTGCGCCCGGCCGGGGCGCGCGGGCTTTACGAAATCGCCGTGCTGCCGGGCGAGGGCACCCCTGCCGCCACGGCCGTCGACGCGGTCGCGGCCGCCTTCGACCGGATACGGCTGATCGGCACCGATACCCTGCCCGTCGCGCTGGCCGAGACGCGCTGGCTCGACCTTGCCGGGCGCATCAGCATCGGCCCGATGGCCAAGCCCGACGCCATCGCGGCCGAGGTCTATCATGTGGTCAATCTGGTGCTGAAGGGGCTCGACGCGACCGGCACCGGCGAGCGCCGGGGCGCGACGCGGGCCGATCTTTTCGACGATCCGGCGACGATCTGGCCGCCGGTGCAGGCCGAACCCGGCGACCCGGCGCGCCCCGATCTGGTGCTGGCCGCGCTGGAACGGATCGAGGGCATCGAGAATGTCCACGAGCTGCGCCTGATCGAGGCCACGCCCCATGACGACCGCAGGCTGGCCCGGCCCGGCATCGTCGCGGTGCACGAGGTCCGTCTGCCCGCAGGCGCCGCGCGTCTGGAACTGACGCTGGACGGCGCGCCGGTGCCGCTCGATCCGCATGGCATCGCCGAGGAATACGACCGCCTGACCGCCGCGCGGATCGCCGGGCAGGGCAACCGGCTCGACCCGCGCGATTTCGACGTGGCCTTTGCCGGGCGGCCGCGCGCGGCGGGGCGGTTGTCGGTCGATGCGACCCTGCCCGCCATCTACCGGATCCGGGGCGGCGAACGGATCGCCTCCTATCGCGGGATGATCGACGCGACGCTCGGCGCCATGGCCGCACCGCTCTCTGCCCTGCCCGCCCGCTATGCCGCCCGCGCCGACACTGACCCCGAGGATGCGGTCGCGCTGCGCGAACGGCGCGAGATGCTCGATTACCTCATTGCGCTGCAGGGCGACGAGATGCCCGACACCGCGCAGACCGGGCTGCATGCCTATCGCAGCGCGGCCGAGCGGCTGCGCTGGGACATCGCCTGGCGCGAGGCCTATCTGGCCCGCCTGCCCGGGTTCGACTTCCACAAGGGCACTGCCCATCCCGAATTCGGGGCGGCGGCGCGGCTGGCGCATCTGTGCGATCTCTCGCCCTGGACCGGGCCGGTCGCGGCGCTGGCGGCGGCGGGCCTCACGCTCGACGCCGGGGTCGATGCCCCCGAGGCGACCGTGCCGCGCAGCGACCTGACCCTGCCCGATCCGGCGCATGACCTGTTTCTCACCCGCCGGTCGGCACCCGCACCGCTTGGCGCGTCCGATCTCGCCGCGCTCTCGCCCTGGATCGCCGAGGGGCGGATCTCGCCCGCGCTCCTGCGCCGCGCCGCCTCTGCCGAGGCCTATCTGCTGACCCCGGGCGACGATCCCGCCGATGGCTGGCAGCTTCTGTTCGAGCCCGTCCCCGGCGCGCCCTTCCTCTATCGCTGCGCCACCGACCGCGACCGCGCCGCGCTCGACCGGCTCGGGACCCGTCTGTGCCGCGCCTGGCAGGACCTGAACCGCGGCTGCGAACAGCTTCTTCTGGTCGAGGATATCCGGCTGCGCGGCAGCGGGCGGGGCTTTGCCGAGGCCAGCGTCTGGGCGCTGCTGCCGGGCTGGACCGCGCGCGGCACCGACCCGGCCTTTCGCCGCCATGTCGAGGACATGATCCTGCGGGTCGCCCCCGCCCATGTGCATGTCCGGCCGGTCTGGCTGGACGCCGCTGCCCTGGCGGATCTGGCGCCGCGCATCGCCGCCTGGCGGGGTGGCATCGACGGCGCCGCGGCCGGACTGCGCGCGGCGCTGAGACGGGACGGAGGGCCGCTGGAATGACCGGGCAGCCCGCGCCCCATCCCCTGACCGAAGCCCCCCCGAACCGGATCGGGACGCTGGAATTCCGCTTCGATCTCGTGGACGGCCCGGGCCCGCTCGGCACGCCCGAACGGCTGCTGCTGGCGATCCGGGCCGAGTTGCTCGCCACTGTCGAGCATGTGCTTGCGGACAGCGCCCACGCCCGCGCCGATCTGAGGCTCGAGACGGTCGAGATCGACCTCGGCGACTTCCCCGACCCGCCCGACTGGCCTGCCGTCAGGCGCCGTCTGGCCGAAACCCTCGCCGCCGCGCTGGCACCCCATCTCGGCCGCCCGCGGCCAGAGCCATCCCGGCCAGCGGCCTCCGCGCCGATCCCGGGCCCCTCCTTTCCCGGCACAGAGGGCCTGCGCGGGCCAGCCCCCTCGGCCACGATGCCCGAGCCCAAACCCGAACCCGAGAGGGTGCCGGCCTCCGCCCCCCCGACAGCGCCTTTGGCCGACCGACCCGGGGCCGCACCTGGGGCGCCGACCGATCCATACGCTCTGCCGGTCTTTCGGGCGGCATCCGTGCCGGCGGCGGCTACCCGGTTGACCTCCGGCCCGGCGGCCCTGCCCGCTCAGCCGGACCGGCATGCGGCCGCCCCCTCTCTGCCCGCCGACAGCGCGCCCCGCGCCACGCCGCTCCCCCCGACCGGCGCAGTCGCCCCCGAACCGCCCTCAGTCGCGCTGTCCGGAACCGGGCTTCCCGAGACCGGGTCTCTCGGCAGCACGGCCACCATCGGGCACAGCCCGTCATCCGGAAACCCGGCCGCCGCTGCCCCGCCTGCCGCCGTCGCCGATCCTGTCAGCGGCCCCGGGACCTCCTCCCTTTCAGGCCCCGCCCGGCCAGGGCCATCGGCGCCCGAAGCCGCACGCTCTTTGCGCAATGCCCTGGAGAGCGCCCCCGCCCCGGCCGCACCGAGCGCAGCCCGCGAAACTCCTCCCCTGGGGCCGAAGCCAGGGGCGGACCGGACGGCCGGCGCCCCGAGCGACCAGACCGGCAGCCCCGGCGACACCCGCCCGCACCCGCCCGGTTACGGCGGCACGGCCGTCCCCGCGCCGCCCGGCCTCGTGGTTCCGCGCGACCTTGCCGACCGGGCCTCGTCGGCCTCGGCCGACACCGCGCCGGTGCCGATGGCACAGACCGCCGTGCCCGACGACCTCTCCGGCACGGCCCCGCCCGCGCCGCAAGCTGACCCCGCCTCCGACGCGCGGACCGGACCCGGCCTGGCCCGCGCGCCCTCCGGCGCCCCGGCGCGACCAGCCTCTCCGGCGGCGCCCGAGCCGGAAACCCCCACGGCCATCCCACAGGAAGCGGGCGCTGCGCACCGCATGTCGGTGCCGGACGACACCGCTTCGGCCCGGTCCCTCGGGGATCACCCGACCGCAGGCGTCTCGGCTCTGACCGACGCGCTCTCGGCCCGCGCGCCGTCTGCGGTACAGACGCCGCCGGGCCCCTCCTCGGGCCGCGAAACCCCAGACCTTCCGCCGACGGAACGCCCCCCGCATGACCGGCCCGACGCCACTGCGCGGCACGGCGTCCCCGAGCGCCATCCGGCCTCACCGCAGCGGTCGCTGCAGGACGATGCAAACCGGCGTGAACCGACGCGACCGGTCGCTCCCGCGGCAGGGTCTTCCCCGGAGCGCTCGATCGGGGCCCCCGCGCCGCCGCAGGCCGAAACCGCGGAAGGGTCTGCCCCCGGATCCGGCGCGCGGGAACTCGACCAGGCTCCGCAGCCCGACCGCGCCCGGACGACCGGCGAGGCCCGCGACCTGAAGGGCTTCGCCTCGCGTCAGGACCCCGATGAGGCCGACGACACAGGCGCCGGATCGAAGACCGCGACGGCGGCGGGCACCGGGCAACAGACCGACACCCCGGCCCCAACCGCGCGCTCCGACCCAGCGGCCCTGCCCCGCGAGGCATTGGGCGACGAAAGGCCGATCCCGGCAGACCGGTCTCGGCAAGGCCACCGGCCGGGCGGCGCAAGCGCATCGCAAACGCCTTCGCAATCAGGCCTCGCGGATGCCGTTTCAGATGCCCCGACACCGCCGAACGACACCGCCTCCGCCGCCTCGGCCAGGCCCGGGATGGTCGGACGCCAGCGCGCGGCCCGGCGGCTGGTTCCGGCGCTTGGCGGCGAGAGCGCCCGCCTTCGGCCCACGCCCGAAACCCTTGACCGCATCGCGGCGCAACTGAGATTCGCCCCCCCGCCCGAGACCCTGGCCGCGCTGGCCTCCGGGGGGGCGGCCGCCCGCGCTGCGGCGCAGGCGCTCCGGCAGGCGACGATCGGCCGCCCTGGCGGGGCCGACCCGATTCTGGCGGGGCTCGCCCCGGACGACATCGCCCGGCTGATCGCGGCGCTTCTGCCCAAGGGCGCGCAAGCCCTGTCGGAGGCGGTCGCGGCACTGGACCGAACCGCGCGCGATCCGGTCTCGGCCCGGCGCGCCGTGGCGCAGGCCCTGCTTGAAACCCGGCCGGTCGATCTCGACGCCGCCCGTGCCCTCGCGCCGAAGGTTCCCGGCGCCCGCGCCCTCGCCGACCTGTTGGCGCTGGCCGGCGCATCGCCAGGCCGTGTCACGCCCGCCCCGGCCCTGCCGGGCGACGCCACGCCCGGCGCTCCTGGCCGCGACCGTGCCGCGCAAACCGGCGAAGCTCCTGATGCGACCCGCGATGCTGCAAGTCCCGGCCAGCCGGCGGAAGATCGGTCCGGCGCGTCGGACAACGGAGCCTTTGCGGCGCCCCCGGCGCAGACCGCCCCCCCCGAACGCAAGGCGGATGCCCCGGACGCAGGTCCCGAAACGCTTGGGTCCGGCCCCGCCGCAGAGGGTCCGCCTGCCGCGACGCCCCAAACGGGGCCGCAAGGGATCTCGGATCGCGCGGCGTCTAAGACCGGCTCTGCCGATGGCGGGCACGCGGCCGACCGCGCGACCCCTGCCGCGCATGCGGTACAGGCCGATCCGGCGGGACCACGGCCCGGCGAGCCCGGCGAGAAACCGGATGCCCCCGTGACCGGCGCGACGACCGACCCCGGCCCCCAGCCGGGTGGGTCGGCGCGGGCGGAGCCGGGCGAGGCGGCCGGCGACGGCACCGGGCCCGACGCCGGGATCCTGGAAGCTGCGGCCAGGAACCGGCGCGATCCGAAACCGACAGGCTCTGCGGAGGGGGCAAGGCGCGCGGCCGGAAACGGCCCGGACAAAGCCGCACTGCCCGGGCCGCGGTCTGCCGATGGCGGGCACGCGGCCGATCGCGCGACCCCTGCCGCGCATGCGGCACAGGCCGATCCGGCGGGACCACGGCCCGGCGAGCCCGGCGAGCAACCGGATGCCCCCGTGACCGGCGCGACGACCGGGCCCGACCCCCAGCCGGGTGGGTCGGCGCGGGCGGAGCCGGACAAGGCGGCCGGCGACGGCACCGCTCCCGACACCGGGATCCTGGGGGCTGCGGCCAGGAACCGGCGCGATGCGAAACCGACAGGCTCTGCGGAGGGGTCAGGGCGCGCGACCGGAAACGGCCCGGACAAAGGCGCACTGCCCGGGCCGCGGTCTGCCGAGGGCGGGCACGCGGCCGATCGCGCGATCCCTGCCGCGCATGCGGCACAGGCCGATCCGACGAAACAACGGCCCGGCGAGCCCGGCGAGAAACCGGATGCCCCCGTGACCGGCGCGACGACCGACCCCGCCCCCCAGCCGGGCGAGGCGGCCGGCGACGGCACCACTCCCGACGCCGGGTTCCTGGGGGCTGCGGCCAGGAACCGGCGCGATCCGAAACCGACAGGCTCTGCGAAGGGGTCAAGGCGTGCGACCGGAAACAGCCCGGACAAAGCCGCACCGCCCGGGCCGCAGAGTGACGCCGATGTCGCGGCGCGCGCGGGTCGATCGCGCGGCCCCGAGGGGAACGCACCCCGGCAGGATGCAGAGGGCAGCCCCGGGGCGGACCCGGCAACGCCGTCCGCTGGCGCGGCACGCGACGGATGGTCTGGCCATCTGCTTGGGCACGATGCTCGGCCCTTGCCCGAGACGCGCGGTCCGGCGGGGCGCGGGGACCGGTCCGCGCCGGCCGGATCGGCCGGACATGCCACGGCGAAGGAGCGCCCGTCCGACGCCGCGCAACGACGCGCCTCCGGGTCCCCGCCCGAGCGGAGCGGCGCACCGGATCCGTCTCGGATCGAGGCCCTCGCCGGGCGGGATCTCCCCGAGGCGCCCAAAGGCAAGCCTCTTGACGGACCCGCCGGTCCGTCCGTGCCGAGGACGGCCGAAACCGCTCGGCCGGATCCGGCGGCCGCCCCCGGGACAGGCAAGACCGGACAGGCCCGCGCCGATGCAGAAAACGCCGCCCGGCCCGGGGCAGACAGCCCTGCGGATGGGCCGCCCGATCCGGCCCGCCCGTCCCTCGCCCATGCCGAGGCGGCCGATGCCGCCCCCGCGGCGACAGAGGCACCCGGACCAGCAGATGCGCTACCAGAGACCGAAGCGCGGGAGGCGGCACTGGCGGGACTTTACGAGGCGGCGCTTGGGGATGGGGCCTCGACGGTGCGCGGCATGCTGGACCAGATCGCCGGGGCGCTGCCCGTGGCCCTGACGTCCCCCCTGGACCGCGATGGGCTCGACGCCGCCAAGCTGGCCGCCGCGCTCGTCGCCGGTCCGGGGCCGGGCGCGCCCGGGCGGGCGGCCGAGGCCTTCCTTCAGGCGCTCTCCCCCGATGAGGCAGAGCGGGTCGTGGTGTTGCGCAGCCTTGCCGCCCGGCTGGGCTACGCCGCACCCGCGCCCGGACCGCAGGGCGCGCTGCGCCGCACCGCCCGGGCGGCGGTCGAGGACCTGCTGAGGGCCGCCGCGCCCGCCCCCGCACCGGCCCGCGCCGCGCCGCCTGCCGGGACCGCCTCCGAGGCGGCCACGCACAGCCTGACCGAGCGCGCCGGGCTCGTGCTGTTTCACCCCTATCTGCGGATGCTCTTCGACCGGCTCGGGCTGATCGAGGCCCGGCAGATCCGCGCCGATGGCCTGCCCCGCGCCGCTGCCGTGCTGGCCGCCCTGGCCGAGGCCCAGCCCGCACAGCGCCTGCCCGACCCGCTGGAACGGCTGCTGCTGGGGCTGCCCGACGGTGCCCGGCCCGAGCCTTGCCCCACGCTGGCCCCGGCCGAAACCGCGCTGATCGACAGCCTGCTCCGCAGCGTCATCGGGCAATGGACCCGGCTGGGCAAGACCTCGCCCGAGGGGCTGCGCGCCACCTTCATCCGCCGCCGCGGCCTGATCGGCACCGACGACCGCGGCGCGCCCCGGCTGACGGTCGCGCCCGGACCGTTCGACATGCTGCTGGACGGGTTGCCCTGGGCGCTGGGACCGATCCGGCTGCCCTGGATGCCCGAGGCGCTGAGCGTGATCTGGAGAAAAGACGATGACTGAGCGCCCGCCCGTTCTCGCGCCAGGGGCCGATCCCCATGCCGAGGCGCTGAAGGCCGAGCTGGGCTGGCTGGCCGACACCGTCACCGCCCGGCTGACCCATTTCTTCGAAGGCAGCGCCACGCCCTTCGCCCTGCCCGATCCGCCCGCGCTGCCCGGAGACTCAGCGCTGGCGCGGCTGATCGACGGCGCGGGGCTCGACGCGCCTGCCCGGCTGGTTCTGGCGCTGGCGCTGGCGCCGCATCTGGCGCCAGCCGCCCTCGATCCGTTCTTCGTCAAGAATTCGGCCATCGACCGGGTGTTCTCCGAATTCGGCGCGGCGCGGGGCGAGGCGCAGGCGGGCGGCCCGGGCTTTGCCCCGAGCGCGGTCACAGCCCTGTTCCTGCTGGGCGGGGCCGATGCCGCGGCGCGGATCTCGGCGATGGCGCTGTTCGCGCCCGACCATCCGCTGCGCGCGGCGGCCGGGCTGACCGTGGGCGCGGTCGCAGACCCTGGCGGCGCCACGCTTCTGTCGGGGCCGCTGACCCTGCCGCCGCACCGGGTGCTGACGCTCTGCGCCGGGCACCCGCCCCGGCCCGATTATGCGCCGGGCTTTCCGGCCAAGCGGCTGACCACCCGGCTTGACTGGGACGAGCTGATCCTGCCGCAGGGCGTCAAGCACAGCATCGAGCATCTGGTCGCCTGGTACACCCATCGCGCCCTGATCCGCGAGGAGTGGGGGCTGGCGCGCCGGGTCGGCGCCGGGTTCAAGGCGCTCTTCTACGGGCCGGCCGGCACCGGCAAGACGCTGACGGCGGCGATGCTGGGCAAGCGTACCGGGCTCGATGTCTACCGGATCGACCTGTCGATGGTGGTCTCGAAATACATCGGCGAGACCGAAAAGAACCTCGCCCAGGTCTTCGACATGGCCGAGATGAACGACTGGATCCTGTTCTTCGACGAGGCCGATGCGCTGTTCGGCACCCGTGGCCAGGGCGGATCGGCCAATGACCGCTATGCCAATCAGGAAGTGGCCTATCTGCTGCAACGGATCGAGGACTGCCCCGGTCTGGTGATCCTGGCCACCAACCTGCGCAACAATATCGACGACGCCTTCTTCCGCCGGTTCCAGACGGTGGTGGGCTTTCCCCGCCCCGATGCGGGGCTGCGCCGCGCGCTCTGGGCCAGCATACTGGAACGCGTACCGCTGGCGCCCGATGTCGATCTCGACGCGCTGGCGCAGGGCCACGAGCTGGCGGGCGGGTCGATTACCAATGTGGTGCATCACGCCACGATCAGCGCGCTCCGGCGCGGCGCCGAGACGGTCAGCGCGCACGATCTCGCGCAGGCGATCTCGACCGAGATGCGCAAGGAAGGACGCACCGCATGACCAAAGCCCCGCTTCTTTGCCTTCTGGCCCTGATGGCCACGCTGGCCTGGGCGGCGCCCGGCGCGGCGCGGGCCGATTGCACCGATCTTGCGGCGCTGAGCGAATTGCCGCCCGCGGCGGGCAGCATCGACCAGATCCAGCGCGGGCTGCGCAGCGCGCTGCGCGACCCCAGCAGATACCTGCGCGACGGCAAGCTTGGCCCCTACACCAAGCAGGCGCTGGTGCGGCTCTGCCGGGCGGTGCCGCTGGGGCTGGGGCGCGACAGCGTCGCGGGCACGCTGGAACTGGCGGCCGATTATGGCGCGCTGGCACGGTCCGACGCGCATTGGCAACCGCGCGCGGTGGCCCCGGCGCTGGCCGCGCGGCTGGGCGCGATCCCCGAGACCGGCGCGAACCGGCTGGCGCTGCAACTGGCCGGACCGCCCGCGCTGGCCATCAGCGCGCTCGAGGACTGGCAGAAGGGTGCGGCCTGCGCGGGCCTGTCCGAGGCCGCCCTGTCGGACGAGGCGCGCGCCGGGCTGGCCGCGCTGACTGCGGTCGGGGCCTGGCCCGACACCGACGCGCTTTGCACCGGGCTGACCCCGGTCCCGAATGCGCTGGGCGATCAGGCGGTGGCCGCGGCGCTGGCCGCCTATGGCCGGATCGAGGCAGGCTTTCCCGGCGCGGTCGCGCGGCTGGTCTCGCCGGGGTTTTCCGACTGGCTGGTCGCGGGTCAGGCGACGCGGGTGCCGCGCCTGATGGGCTCGGACGCGGCGGCGGTGGCGCTGATAGCCGAATACCGGCCGAGCCTCTCGCCCGCCACCCAGGCCGATGAGACCGTCGAGGCGGACGAACCGGCCTCTTGCGCCGAGCCGGTCAGCCGCACCGTGCTGGACTATACCGCCTTCGACGCGGCCGATTAC
Organism: Rhodovulum viride; assembly: GCF_003265965.1. Classification (NCBI taxonomy): domain Bacteria; kingdom Pseudomonadati; phylum Pseudomonadota; class Alphaproteobacteria; order Rhodobacterales; family Paracoccaceae; genus Rhodovulum; species Rhodovulum viride. Next base: position 258,851 of record NZ_MUAV01000001.1, read on the forward strand.
CAGACGCTGATCGCGCCCGTTGACGTCAAGACGGCTCTGGCCGGGCTCGACGGCAAGACCTTCGCCAGCGCCGCCGACCTCGGCGCCGCCATCGACGCGGCGCTTTCCGGTCAGCTCACGCGCTGCGCGCTGGACGAGATCCGCGCGCTGGTCACCGGGCCCTCGCATCTGGGCCTGCGCTTCGGGCTCGATCCGGCGGCGGCCGCGAACATGACGCTGAACCCCGACCTGGTCGCGGCCTCGGGCGCGGTGGCCCCGCTGGTCGGGCTGTCGACCCCGGTGCGCAAGACGCTCGAGACCGCTGCCGAGGCCGCCATCCGCAAGGCCGTGCGCGCCGAGTTCGAGGCCGAGATCGAGGTCGCCGCAGACACGCTGGCGGGCGCCGCCGAAGAGATCGTGCCCGGGCTCGACACCCGGCCCGAGGGCGTGCCGGAATTCCCCGAGCTTCCGGTCGGGACCCCGCTGGGCGTGACCGACGCCACCGACAGCGCGGTGCAGGCGGCGGTCAAGGATGCCGATTTCCAGCAGGCGCTACTGAACGCCGATTACGCGCCCGCCCCCAACGCCGAGGTGCTGAAGGGCGACGTGCGCCGGTTGCTGGACCCGATCGCCGCGCGCAAGGTCGAAGAGATCGTCAGGACCGCCATGACCGAGCTCGTGGCCGCCATCGACGACACCTGGCTCATGACCCCCGACCTGAGCGCGGCGATCCTGGGGCTCGACGCGGTCGCCGCTGCGCAAAGCCTCGACATCCCCGAGGCGACGGCGCTGGCGCTGGAACAGCTGGTCGGGTTGACCTACCCCAATCAGCGGCTTTTCGCGGCGGCGGTCGATGCGGTCCCGCCGCCCGTCCCCTACGGCCAGTTCGAGGCGGTCAAGCGGCAGGCGCGGCAGGCGGCCTTCCGCACCGTGACCCGCGCCGAGGCGCAGGCCGCGCGCTCGGCCGAGGCGTTGGCGCTGCCGGGCTGCGGCTGCGTCGAGCCGAGGCTCGATCATGCCGAGGTCTATGCCTTCTACCCGTTCTGGATGCTGCCCCGGACGCCCGCCGCGCCCAAGACGGCGGAGGCCGACAGCGCGCCCCCCGCGCCCGACCCGCTCAATCAGGTCGATTTCGGGCTGGTCAGCCGGGTCGCGCTTTACGGCTACGAGATCGCCTATGGCGAAGGCACCCGGCAGGCCGACTTCCCGGACGAATCCGACTGGAGCGCGATGCGGCGCGATTTCATTCAGGCAGCGCATCGCCACCGTGCCCGCGCCGATCTGGCGATCACCCTGACCGGCTGGCAGGACTGGACCGATTTCCAGATCGAGACCGCGGTGCAGCAGATCCTGCGCTTTTCGGCGCCCTTCCCCCGGATCGCCGACAACACCTTCAAGGCGCTGGCCGAGGGCTATCCCACGATCTTCGACGCGCCCCGCCCCGACGGGGTGACGCTGATCTTTCGCGGCTATTCCGGCGGCAAGGACAACGACCCGGCGGCCGGGCGGCTGCAACAGATCGTGTCGCGCAGCCATGAGGGCCTCGCGGCGCGCGGGCAAAGCGTCAATCTGGGGCTCGATCTGGACCTGATCGGCAGCGGCATCGACACGCCGCTGATGAACGATTTGCGCGCGATTCTGGTGCCGCCGACGCCGATTGCCGAACCCGACGACCCCGATGACGGCGCCGAATCCGCCGCCAGCGCCGCGCGCGGCCCCGAGCCGCCGGTCGAGCGCATCCTGATCTTCATGGAACGCCCGACCTCGGATGCCAAGAAGACCCTGCGCGCGCGGCTGGAACATGGCGATTTTCGCGGCCCCGAACGCACCGAGGTCCTGCGCCGGATCGTGCCGGTGCTGCCACCGACCGGCCACCGCGAGGTCGAGCGCCGGCCGCGCAGCGATCTGGACCCCAACGACCACCCCGAGGATTTCAGCCAGTTCCGGGACGATCTGGTCTATTTCCAGGATAATTTCGGCGGCATCGGCTTCTGGCCCGCGCCCGACCCGACCACCGGGGAAAGCCAGACGCTGCGGCGGATCTTCAACGAGCTCTGGATCGAGCCGGTGCTGCCGGGCTTTCTGGCCTCGCTGAGCGTGCTTTGCGCCTGGATCTGCCCGCACCGCGCGGTGCTGCTGACCGGGGCGGCGCTGATCGCGCTGGCGACGGCGGGGCTGGTCTGGCGGTCCTTCTACAGCGGTGTCGCCGACCGGCTGGCCTTCCGCTGGAAGCTGGCCTGGATCGGCGTTGCGCTGGTGATCCTGATCCTGACGGCGCTGACGGTCTGCGACCCCGAGGCGGTGGTGGCACCCACCGGGCTGGCGGCGACGCTTCTGGGTCTGGCGCTGCTGATCGGCTTCACCGCCTATCAGCGGGCGCGGAACGGGCCGAAGCCCTGAGCGCGAAACGTGAAACGCCCGGCCGCTAGGGCCGGGCGTGTCGGGTCAGAGTGTCAGGCCGCCGCGGCGGTCACATGATCCGGTAGTTCGGGCTTTCCCGGGTGATCTGCACGTCGTGGACATGGCTTTCCTTCAGCCCCGCGCCAGTGATCCGCACGAAGTTGCAGTTCTTGCGCATCTCCTCGACCGTGGCGCAGCCGGTATAGCCCATCGCGGCGCGGAGCCCCCCCACCAGCTGGTGAACGACGGCGCTGGCCGGGCCCTTGTAGGGCACCTGCCCCTCGATCCCTTCGGGCACCAGCTTGTCCGAGGCCGCGTCCTTCTGGAAATAGCGGTCGGCCGAGCCCCGCGCCATCGCGCCCAAGGACCCCATACCCCGGTATTCCTTGAAGGACCGGCCCTGATAGAGCACGACCTCGCCCGGGGATTCGTCGGTGCCCGCGATCATCGAGCCGACCATGGCGCAGGAGGCCCCCGCCGCGATCGCCTTGGCGAAATCGCCCGAATACTTGATGCCGCCATCGGCGATCACCGGCACGTCGCCCGCCGCGGCCGCGCAATCCATGATCGCGGTCAGTTGCGGCACGCCGACGCCCGCCACCATCCGCGTGGTGCAGATGGACCCCGGGCCGATGCCGACCTTGACCGCATCCGCGCCCGCGTCGATCAGGGCCTTGGTCGCCTCGGCGGTCGCGACGTTGCCCGCCATGATCTGAACGCTGTTGGTGGCCTTCCTGAGCCGCTCGACCGCCTTCGCGACGCCCTCGGAATGGCCATGCGCGGTGTCGATGACGATCATGTCGACGCCCGCCTCGACCAGCGCCAGCGAGCGTTCGAACCCGGCATCCCCCACCGTGGTCGCCGCAGCGACGCGCAGTCGGCCAAGCTCGTCCTTGACGGCCTGCGGGTTCAGCACCGATTTCTCGGTATCCTTCAGCGTCAGCAGCCCGGTCAGCTTGCCCGCCGCGTCGGTGATCAGAAGCTTTTCGATCCGCCGCGCCTTCATCAGGTTCAGCGCCTCGGCCCGGTCGACGGGCTCGCGCAGCACGGCAAGGTCGCGACAGGTCATCATCGCGCTGACCGGGGTCGCATCGCTGGAGGCGAAGCGCATGTCGCGGTTGGTGAGGATGCCGACCACATGGCCGCGCTCGTCGACCACCGGAAAGCCCGTGAAGTTGTAGCGCTCGATCATCACCTTGGCATCGCCCAGCGTCTGGTCGGGGCGCAGCGTGATCGGGCTGTAGACGACCCCGGATTCGAACCGCTTGACCCGGCTGACCTCGCGCGCCTGTTCTTCCACCGTCAGGTTGCGGTGGATCACGCCGATCCCGCCCGCCTGGGCCATGGCGATGGCCATCCGGCCCTCGGTCACGGTATCCATTGCCGAGGACAGAAGCGGGATGTTGAGCCGGATCGTGCGGCTGACCCGGGTCGAGGTATCGGCCTGGCTGGGCAGCACGGAGCTGGCGGCGGGAACGAGAAGGACGTCGTCGAAGGTGAGGGCCTCGCGAATCTCCATGGGGGTCTCCTGGGGGAGTTTTCGTTTGGCGCTTCCCTATTTCACGCGAGGGGAGAAAAGGAAAGGGGCAATCGCCAGAGCCCTCCCGGGTACGCCCTTATGGCCGCGCCCTCGCGGGCGCGGTGCCTCCGGCGGGGGTATTTCCGCCAAGAAGAAAACGCGGCGGGCGGCCTGTGGCGGGCCCGCTCAGCAGCAGTTCTGTTCGAGATCGTACAGAAGCTCTTCGGCGGCGCTGTCGCCCAGTTCCTCGAAGAAGGCGTAGAGGCTGTTCACCTGGCTGCCGACGAAATGCAGGTTGTCATTGCCCATGCGGGCCTTCTCGGTCAGCTTCTTGTCGAAATAGCCGACCCAGCGGGACTGGCTGGTCGCCATATGCGCGGCCAGCATGGCCAGCAGGCGGTCGGCCTTGCGGTCGCAATCGATGCCGCAGAAGGTCACGTAACGGTCGGGGGTCTGGTCGGTCATGGCCATGCGCTCCTCTTCCGGGGCCGGGACTTGGGGGACCGGGTGCTGATAGGCGAGCGCGGGGACCAGTTCTGTCAGCCAGCCGACAGTTCGGCCAGCTCTTCCAGCCGGGCGATGTCGCACAGCGCCAGATGGCGGCGGTCGGGACGGGCCAGCACGCCCTCGCGGATCAGCTTGTTGATCAGGGTCGAGAGCGTCTGCCGCGAGGTGCCCAGCGCCGAGGCAAGGGATTCGGTGCTGTCGATCAGCCGGATCCGGTCGCTGTGCTGCAGCCGCCGTTCGCCCAGCAGAAACCGCGCGAGCCGGGATTCGACCGGGCGGAAGGCCAGATCCTCGATCAGGTTCATGGCGCCATGCAGAAGCTGGCCAACCTCGCGGAAGGCGGCAAGCCCCAGCGCGGGCTGGCGGGTGACGAGTGCCAGCATCTCGCTGACCGGCCAGGAGACGACCGTGCTGGGCGCCAGCGCCTCGATCCAGGCGCGGGTATGGGTGACATAGATCCCGCCCGGGCGCAGATAACCGATGGTCAGCTCGCGCGCCGCCCCGTTCAGGCAGATCCGCGCCAGCCCCGCGTCCAGCACGAACAGCCGGTCGGGCCCGTCGCCCGGGCGCGCGATGGCCTCGCCCGGCTGGAACCGGCGGCGCAGCCCGCCGGGCAGTTCGGCCAGCCAGGCGGAATGGGGAAAGGGCGCGGACTCGGTCATGGCAGGAGCCTAGCGCGGGCGCGCGGCCCATGGCCAGAGAGGCTCAGACCCGCGCGGCATTGGTCTGCGCACCGAGCTTGCCTTTTGCCCAGGCCTGCATCACCCACAGAAGGATCGGCGGGATCGCCAGCGTCGCCGCGACCAGGCTGACGCCGCCCGCGATGCGGAAGAGATCGCCCAAGGGCTCCGCTGTCCCGGCCAGCGCCAGCATCAGGCTCGCGAAGGCTGCCATCGGGAAGGTGAACGCCCCCCAGAGCGGCGAGACTCCCGAAGCCAGGATCCAGCGCGCGCCTGCGAGCATCAGGAGAAGCAGGAGCACGGCCAGTGCGGCCGCCGCCAGCGCCAGCGGCATCAGGCCGAGCGACGCGGCCACGGTGCCGATCAGGCAGGCGGGTGCCAGGTGGATCGCCAAAAGCGGCCGCAGCGGCGCGGGCACGCTCAGGCGCCGCGCCTGAACGAGGCTGGCCGCCCAGATCGCCAGCGCCATCGCGGTCGTGCCGTAAAGGAGGACGGTCGCAAGCCCGGTATGGCCCAGCGGCACGGCGGGCAGGCAGGCGACGATGAAGCCCACGAAATGCAGATGCCAGACCGGCGTGACGCGGCGTTGCTCGGCCGGACCCGTGGCCAGCCCCCGGATCAGAACCGCCAAAAGCGCCAGATGCAGCCCGAGCCCGGCCCAGAGCAGCGCCTCGGCCAGCACAGGGGCCAGCGACACCAGCGCGGCCGACAGAAGATAGACCGACAGCACCGAGGCCGACAGCCCGGCGCGGCCCGGAAGCACCCGCAGATCCTCGGCCAGAACGCCCGGGCGGCGCCCGAACTTCAGCGCGTAAGCGACAACCATGAAAAGAAAAAGGAGCGTGACCGCGCCCAGGATCAGATCGCCCGCGGCGCCCGGCACGCCGAAGGGATCGACCGCCCGGCGCCAGGCCAGCCCCAGCCCCAGCGCACCGAGGACCGGCGGGAAGATCGCGGGCGGGGTCTGGGTGCCGAAACGGGGGCGCGGGGTGAACATATCGGGTCTCTCCTGGCGGGTCGGTCCCGGTGTGCCATGCCGCCGCCGCCCCGGCAAGCCGGACGCCGCCCGCGCGAGTTTTTGCTTTACCGGCGCGCCGCGCCCGTTACTCTGAGCCGGGGAGATCAGGGAGGATCCACCGATGAAAACCGCGATCGGCGCCGTGGCGCTGGCCGCCTTCGGCTGCTGTCTTGCGGGCGAAGCGCTGGCCGAAACCTGGAATGTCTCGCTTTGGGGCAAGCGGCGCGCCTTTACCGAAAACGTCGAGAAACTGGCCGAGCTGGTCAACCAGAAGACCGGGGGCGAGTTCACGCTGTCGCTGTCCTATGGGGGGCTCTCGAAGAACACCGAGAACCTTGATGGCATCCAGATCGGCGCCTTCGAGATGGCCCAGATCTGCGCGGGCTATCACCGCGACAAGAACCCGACGCTGACCGTGCTGGAGCTGCCCTTCCTGGGCGTCGACAGCCTGGAACAGGAACGCGACCTGTCGATGGCACTGTACCGCCATCCCGCGGTGGTGGCGGATCTGGCGCGCTGGAACGCGACGCTTCTGATGCCGACGCCGATGCCGCAATACAATTTCGTGGGCGTCGGCGAGCCGCCCCGCAAGCTGGCCGATTTCAACGGCATGACGGTGCGCGCGACCGGCGGTATCGGCGAGGCGATGGAGATCATCGGCGCGGTGCCGACCTCGATGGACGCGACCGAGGTGCGCCAGGCGCTGGATTCCGGCGTGGTCAAGGCGGTGTCCTTCGCGCCGCATGCGCATATGTCCTTCGGCACCATCGACACCGGCACCTGGTGGACGACGAACCTGAACCCCGGCACCGTGAACTGCCCGGTGGTGGTCAACAGCGACGCGCTGGCGGGGCTGTCCGAAGCCCATCGCAAGGCGCTGCTGGGGTCCGTCGACGAGGCGCTGGCGCATTACATCGACTATTACAACTCCGAGACCATGTCGCGCTGGGGACCGGCGCTCGACGAGCGCGGGATCGAGCGGATCACCTTCGCGCCCGAGGCCATGGCCGAGTTCCGCGAGGCGGCGGCCGGCCCCGTGGCCGCGGCCTGGATCGAGGAAATGACCGCCCGCGGCCTGCCCGCGCAGGAGCTTTACGACACCGTGACCGGGCAGATCGGGAACTAGGCCCGCAGACCTGCCCGGGGTGCGGTCCGGGCCGGGCGGCGCACCCTGCCCGGCCCGGTGTGCCTTGCACCGCCGCCTGACGGTCCGGGCCCGCGCCCGAACCGCCCCCCCCCAAGCCAAGGAGAGACCGATGGCCATCCATGCCCCCGTGCTGGAGGATGACAGCCCGCTCTCGCGGCTCGACCGCGGACTTTTCGTTCTGGAGCGCCAGCTGGCGCTGGTCGCGGGCCTTGCGGTCTTTGCGCTGATGCTGCTGGCCGTGGTGTCGGTCGGGGGCCGGCATTTCTTCAACCAGCCGCTGGCGGGCTATGTCGACTGGATCCAGCAGGGCATGCCGCTGATCGCGTTTCTGGGCATTGCCTATACCCAGCGGGATGGCGGCCATATCCGGATGGACATTCTGGTGGCCCGGCTGTCGGGCCGGGCCTTGTGGGCGGCCGAGGCGGTGACGACGCTGGCCATGCTGATCGTCATGGCCCTGCTGGTCTGGGGCAGCTTCGCCCATTTCCAGCGCAGTTTCGACTGGGGCGCGCCGCTCTTCAGCCGGGACAGCTCGATCGACATCAACCTGCCGCTCTGGCCCGCCAAGCTTCTGGCGCCGGTCGCCTTTTCGGTCCTGTGCCTGCGCCTTGCGATCCAGCTCTGGGGTTATGGCCGGGCCTTCGTTCTGGGGCTGGCGGCGCCCGTCGCGGTGCCGCTGGTGGTGTCCGTGGCCGATCAGGCGGCGGCCGAGGCGGGCCATGTCTCGGGCGCGGACGACTAGGGGGCGGGAATGGAACCGATCGACATCGGCCTTGCGGTCACGGGCATCCTCTTCGTCGTGGTGCTGCTGGGCATGCGGGTGGCCTTTGCCGCCGCGCTGGCGGGGCTTCTGGGGCTGATCTGGATCTTCTGGTCGAAGAAGGGCTATGATCCGCAGGAGTTCGGCTGGGCGCTGACGGTCGCGGTCAAGACGGCAGGCCAGGTGCCGCATTCGAAGGTGGCCAGCCAGGCGCTGAGCCTGATCCCCACCTTCATCCTGATCGGCTATCTGGCCTATTACGCGGGGCTCACCCGCGCGCTGTTCGACGCGGCGAAGAAATGGTTCGGCTGGCTGCCGGGCGGGCTTGCGGTCTCGACCGTCTTTGCCACGGCGGGCTTTGCCGCCGTCTCGGGTGCCTCGGTCGCGACCTCGGCGGTCTTTGCCCGGATCGCCATCCCCGAGATGCTGAAGATCGGCTATGACAAGCGCTTTGCCGCGGGCGTCGTGGCGGCGGGCGGCACGCTGGCCAGCCTGGTCCCGCCCTCGGCGATCCTTGTCATCTACGCCATCATCGTCGAGCAGGACGTGGGCAAGCTGCTGCTGGCGGGCTTCGTGCCCGGCATGGTCTCGGCCTGCATCTATGCGCTGCTGATCGTGGCGCTGGCGCTCACCTTGCCCCGCTTCGGCCCGGCCGTCCGGGGCTTTAGCTGGGGTCAGCGGTTCCGCGCCCTGCCCAAGGCGCTGCCGATCCTCTTCGTGGTCTGGACCATCGTCTTCTTCGTCTACAACCCCTTCGGCGGCGATGCCTGGGGCACGCCGACCGAGGGCGGGGCCATCGGCGCCTTCGTGATCTTCCTGATGGCGATCTGGCACGGCATGCGCTGGCCGCAATTCAAGGACGCGCTGCTGGAAACCGCCAAGCTGTCGGCGATGATCTTCACCATCATCTGGGGCGTGCTGATCTATGTGCGCTTCCTGGGCTTCGCCGATCTGCCGGGCGCGTTCTCGGACTGGATCACCGGGCTGAACCACCCGCCGATGCTGACGCTCGTCATGATCCTGCTGGCCTATGCGGTGCTGGGCATGTTCATGGACGCGATCGGGATGCTGCTGTTGACACTGCCCGTGGTCTATCCGGCGGTGATGGCGCTGAACGGGGGCGAGTATGTCTCGGCCGCCGACAGCGCCTTCGGCATGTCGGGGCCGATGTGCGCGATCTGGTTCGGCATCCTCGTCGTCAAGATGGCCGAGCTTTGCCTGATCACCCCGCCCATCGGGCTCAATTGCTTTGTGGTGGCGGGCGTGCGCGACGACCTGACGGTGCAGGACGTGTTTCGCGGCGTCGCCCCCTTCTTCGTGGCCGACGCCATCACCATCGCCGTTCTGATCGCGGTGCCGGGGATCGTGCTGTGGCTGCCAAGCTTTGCCTGAACGGGGCGGCTACGACACGCCCGCGACGCCCCCGGCCCGGGCCTCGGCACCAAGCGCGCGCAGGAAGGCCGCGATGTTCTCGCGCGCGGCGCCCTCATTGGCATAGCGCAGCCGCTCGGAGCCGAGAAACGACTCGCCCAGCCGCGCGGTATGGCGGGTGACGATCCGCCGTTCCCATCGGGTCTTTCCGGCGCGGTCCTGCAGCCGGTAGCGCACGGTCAGCCCGACCTGCATGTCGAGCCCGAACAGCGGCTGGGTGATCTCCTCGATCTCGGCCCTCAGCACATAGCGGCCCGAGGCGGAATAGGCCCCCGACAGCAGAAGCGCACTGCGCAGCGCAGCCTTGAAATCGGCATCGGCAATCTGCGAGGCCAGCGCCGGATTGGTATCCTTGCCGCCAGCGGTCTCGATGTCGGAAATCGCGCCGCGATGAGGGTTGCCTGCGGGCAGCGGCGCGATGGCGGCCGGGATCATCGCCGTTTCGTCCGCCCCATGGGCGCAGGCAGAAAGCAGCGCGCAAAGCGCGAGTGCGCCGAACGGGCGGGGCATCGGCATGGTCATCCTCCCAAAGGCTCCCAGAGCGGCCGCGCCGGGCGGCGTCCCGGGAAGCATGCCAGACCTTCGCGGTCCCGCAGGGCGACCCGTTGCCGCAACCGCCCCGGCTCAGAGCGGCCCGCCGGTCGGCGCGCCCTCGGCGCTGGCGCCGAGGCTGCGAAGCAGCAGCGCGATATTGTCCTTGGCGGCATTCTCGCTGGCGATCCGCAGCCGGTCCACGCCCCGCACCGCCTGGCCCAGCGGCGAAGTGTAAGAGGTCGTCACGGTCTGGTCGAAGACCGCGCGGCCGGTCGCGTCGTGGATGGTGTAATGCACCACCATCGCCACCTGCACCTTGGTGCCGGTCTGGGGCTGGGTCACGCTTTGCACATCGGCATTCAGCCGGTAGGCCCCGCCCGCGGTCAGGATCCCCGCCCGGGTCAGCGACTGCGCCAGATCGGACCGGAAGCCCGGCCCCGAGAATTCGGCGTTCCACATCGGATTTGCGACCAGCCCGTCGGTGCCGGTGACGGTGCCGACCGCATTCGCCCAGGCACTTCCGGGCGCGACCGGGCCGATCACGCCGGGCGCCATCGAGCCCATCGGCCCGGTCTGGACACAGGCCCCGAGCAACAGCAGCGGAAGCGCGACAAGCAGGGACCGGCGGGCCATCGAACGCGGCATCGGAGGGCATCCTTCCTTCATGGGGCGGCCCACCGGTACGCCCGGACGGACCTGTCGCGCCTTTCTCGAACGGGTCCCGCGCGCCGTCAAGCGCTGCCCGCGCGCCCCGGCGGGCTATCGCCAGAGCAGCGACCGCCCCCCGGCAAAGAGATGCACCCGGCCCGGATCGGCGGTCATCCTGAGGGTCTTGCCGCGCAGCCCGGCATGGACCCCGGACAGCTTGGCGATCACCGGATCGGCCTCGGGGTCTTCGCGTTCGAAATAAAGCTGGGTGACCTCGCCCAGGGCCTCGAGGATCTCGACCCGGCCCTCGAAGGCGTAATCCGCGCCATCGGTCGCCTCCATGTCCTCGGGGCGGATGCCGACCCGGACCTTGCGGCCCTTGTCGCCGGGCTCGGTCGGCACCCGCGCCCGGATCGCCCCGCCGCCCGCCGCCAGCCGCACCTCCGTCGTCTCGCCGGTCCCCGAAATGGCGCCCTCCAGCAGGTTCATCGCCGGGCTGCCGATGAACTGCGCCACGAATTCCGACCGCGGCTTCTCGTAAAGCTCGAGCGGCGGGCCGACCTGGGCCACGCCCTTGTCGGCCAGCACCACGATGCGGCTGGCCAGCGTCATCGCCTCGACCTGGTCATGGGTGACATAGATCATCGTGCTGTCGGGCATCGACTCCTTCAGCTGGGCGATCTCGATGCGTGTCGCCACGCGCAGCGCCGCGTCGAGATTCGAGAGCGGCTCGTCGAAGAGATAGACCTTGGGGTCGCGCACGATGGCCCGGCCGATGGCCACGCGCTGGCGCTGCCCGCCCGACAGCGCCTTGGGCAGCCGGTCGAGATAGGGCTCGATCTGAAGCCTGCGCGCGGCGCGCGTCACGGCGGCGTCGATCTCGTCGCGCGACTGCCCGGCGATCTTCAGCGCGAAGGCCATGTTGTCGCGCACCGTCATGTGCGGGTAAAGCGCGTAGGACTGGAACACCATGGCGATGCCGCGCTGGGCGGGCGGCACGTCGTTCACCCGCACCCCGTCGATCGTCAGCGTCCCCGCGGTGATCCGTTCGAGCCCCGCGATCATCCGCAGAAGCGTGGACTTGCCGCAGCCCGAGGGCCCCACGAAGACCACCAGCTCGCCGGTCTCGATCTCCAGATCGATCCCCTTCAGCACCTCGACCGCGCCATAGCTCTTGCCCACGCCGCTGAGTGTCAGACCCGCCATCACGCCCCCTTCCGCCGCAGCATCAGCGAGGGCTGCCACGGTCCAAGATGCACCAGCCCGTCGGCCCCCGGCCGGGCTGCGTTGATTTCGGCGCCAACCGGCAGCCAGTCGCCCTCGGGCGGGACCAGCGCGGCGGGCGTCTCGCCCAGATTGATCGCCACGAACATCTCGGCCGTCGCGTCATGGCGCCGGAAGGACAGCACATTGCCCTCGGCGCGCACCGCATCCATCGCGCCGCGCGCCAGCACCGGATTAGCATGGCGAAAGGCGATGGCCCGGCGGTAATGATGGATCGGCGCCTCGGGCGCGTGCTCCTGCGCCGTCACGGCCAGCCCGATATGGGTCTCGGGGATCGGCAGCCAGGTGCGCGGCGCGCGCGAGAACCCGGCATGCAGGTCCTCGGCCGCCCAGACCATCGGCGTGCGGCAGCCATCGCGCCCCTTGAATTCGGGCCAGAAGGCGATGCCGTAGGGGTCCTGCAACGCCTCGAAGGGCACCTCGGCCTCGGGCAGGCCCAGCTCTTCGCCCTGATAGAGACAGACCGTGCCCTTGAGGCAGAGCGTCAGCGTCAGGAACCCCCTGAGTGCGGCGGGCGACAGGCTCCAGCGGGTCGGGTGGCGCACGACGTCGTGGTTCGACAGCGCCCAGCAGACCCAGCCCTCCGCCGCGACCCGGTCGAGCCGCTCATAGACCTGCGCGATGCGGGCGGCGGTCAGCGGCGCGCTGCCGAGGAAATCGAAGGCATAGCACATCTGCACCTTGTCGCCGCCCGAGGTGTATTGCCCGAGGATTTCCAGATCGCTTTGCGCGTCGCCCACCTCGCCCAGGGCGATGGCTCCGTACTCGTTCAGAACGGCGCGAAATTTCCTCAGGAAGTCAATGTTTTCCGGCTGGTTCTTGTCGTAAAGGTGAAGCTGGTGATTGTAGGGGTTCACCCGGGGCGCGATATTGTCGTTGCGCTCTTCGGGCGGCAGCGGAGGATTGGACCGGAACTTCTTGTCACAAAAATAGAAATTGATGGTGTCCAGACGAAACCCGTCGACGCCCCGGTCCAGCCAGAACCGCGCGGTGTCGAAGATGGCCTGCTGCACCGCCTCGCAATGCAGGTTCAGATCAGGCTGCGAGGCCAGGAAATTATGCAGGAAATACTGCTCGCGCCCCGGGTCCCAGGCCCAGGCCGGGCCGCCGAAGATCGACAGCCAGTTGTTGGGCGGCGTGCCGTCGGGCCTGGGGTCCGACCAGACATACCAGTCGGCCCTCGGGTTGGTGCGGCTCGACCGGCTTTCGATGAACCAGGGGTGGCGGTCCGAGGAATGCGACAGAACGAGGTCGATCATCACCCTCAGCCCCCAGCCATGGGCGGCCGCGACCAGCGCGTCGAAATCGGCAAGGCTGCCGAACAGCGGATCGACATCGCAATATTCCGAGATGTCGTAGCCGAAATCCTTCATCGGCGAGGGGAAGAAGGGCGAGATCCAGATCGCGTCCACCCCCAGCGAGGCGACATGCGGCAGCCGCCGGATGATGCCCGGCAGATCGCCCACCCCGTCGCCATTCGAATCCTGAAAGCTGCGCGGATAGATCTGGTAGATCACCGCGCCCCGCCACCAGTCGGGATCGTCGTTCAGGGCCAAACCCGTCTCCTCATTTCACCGACCCGGCCAGCAGGCCGCGCACCAGATACCGTTGCAGCGCGAAGAACACGACCAGCGGCACCGCCATCGAGATGAAGGCCGCCGCCGCCAGGATGCCCCAGTCGCCCCCGCGCGACCCCAGAAGGTCGTCGGCGATCTTGACCGTCATCACCTTGGTTTCCGAGGCGGCGGGCAGGAAGACCTTGGCCACCAGCAGGTCGTTCCAGGTCCAGAGGAACTGGAAGATCGCGAAGCTCGCCAGTGCCGGAAAGCTCAGCGGCAGCACGATCCGGGTGAAGACCTGGAAATCGGTGGCGCCGTCGACCTTGGCGCTTTCGATGATGTCGCGCGGCAGCCCGGCCATGTAGTTGCGCAACAGATAGACGGCCAGCGGCAGGCCGAACCCGGTATGGGCGAACCAGATGCCCATGAAGCTTTGCCCGATCCCCACCGCCTGATGCAGCCGCAAAAGTGGCACCAGCGCCAGTTGCAGCGGCACCACCAGAAGCCCCACCACCGCCGCGATCAGCAGGCCGCGCCCCGGAAATTCCATCCAGGCCAGCGCATAGGCCGCGAAGGCCGCGATCAGGATCGGGATGACCGTGGCCGGGACCGTCACCGTCAGCGTGTTGATGAAGGCCCGGTCCATGCCGTCGGCGCCCAGCACCATGCGGTAGTTGTCGAGCGTGACCTTGGGCGGGGTCTCGGCCTCGAAATAGATCGTGGGGCCGCGCCGCCCGAAGGGCGCATCCGCCTCGGCCGTGAAACGGCCATCGGCCGCGACCGTCAGCCGGCCGCCGCCGCGCAGATCGGCGGTCGCGCCCGGCGCGAATTCGGCGGGCGCACGGCCCGTGACGCCGAACCCCGTGACCGTGCCCGACCCGGCGCTGTCCTCGCTGTCGAAGACATTGCCGCTCAGGACGACCCGTCCGTGGCGTTCGACCGCCGCGTCCGGATCGGTGCGCACCCGGTAGGTCTGTTCGACCGGCAAAGGCGCCTCCCACCAGCCCGAGGCCGAGATCTGGTCGCGGTCGCGGAAGGACGACACCAGCAGCCCCACGGTCGGCACCAGCCACAGCACGACCAGCGCCGCGACCGTCAGATGCACCGCCCAGCTCAGCCCCGATTTCGCCCCGGCATGGCTTTTCATCAGCGCATCTCCTTGCGGGCCTGAACGATGTTCCAGACCATCACCGGCAGCACGATCAGCATGATGACGAAGGCCACGGCGGTGGCGCGGCCATCATCCTTGAACATGTAGCTCATCATGTAGCTGGGCAGGATCTGGGTGCCGAAATTGCCCCCCGTCATGGTGTAGACGATGTCGAAGACCTTCAGCACCAGGATGGTGATGGTGGTCCAGACCACGACGATGGTGCCGGTGATCTGCGGCACCATCACCCGGAAGAAGATCTGGAACGGATTGGCCCCGTCGAGGATCGCGGCCTCGATGGTCTCGTCGGGGATGCCGCGCAGCGCCGCGGACAGGATCACCATGGCAAAGCCGGTCTGGATCCAGATCAGGATCGCCATCAGGAAGAAATTGTTCCAGAACGGGATCTGGATCACGTCGATGGGGTCCTGAAACCCGAGCCCGGCCCGAATCGCGTTGATCAGCCCGATATCGGCCTCGTTCGCATAGACGAATTTCCAGATCAGCGAGGCGCCCACGAAGGAAATCGCCATCGGCATGAAGATCATCGACTTGGCGATATTGCCCCAGCGGATGCGGTCGGTCAGCTGCGCCGCGATCAGCCCCAGAAAGGTCGAGGCCGCGGGCACCACCAGCACCCACAGAAGATTGTTGAAAAGCGCCGTGCGGAAGGCCGGATCGGCCGCCAGATCGGTGTAGTTGCCAAGCCCGATGAAGCTGCCGCCGTCGCGGTTGAAGAGCGAGCGCCAGAAGGACCCCACGACCGGATAGACCAGATAAAGCCCCAGCGCCGCCATCGCGGGCGCCATGAAGAGCCAGGGCCGCACCGCGTTCGCCCGCGAGATATTCGCCCCCGGATCGCGGCCGCGCGCCGGAAAGATCACCCGGTCGAGCATCAGGTTCGCCCCGTAGAAATAGCCCACGCAGCCCCCGACCCCGATCAGGATCGTCACCAGCCCCTGCAGCAGAGGCGACATCGGCACTCCTCCCGTTCTGGCCCGATCGTCGGGGCCGGATCTTCGTCCGGCCCCGGCCTGCCCTCGCGGCGCGCCCTAGCGGATCGAGCTCCAGCGCTGCTCGATCTCGTGCGCGGCGGTCTCGGCATCCTTGCGGCCGGTCGTGTAGTCGACCATGCCCTTCCAGAACGCGTCCGCCCCGACCTCGCCCGGCATCAGGTCGGACCCGTCGAAGCGGAAGGTCGTGGCGCTGGTCAGGATCTCGCCTTGGGCACGCATGGTCTCGGTCGCGTAGGCCTCGGGATTGGCGCCGGTGAAGGGCGTCAGAAAGCCCGACTGCGCCATCCAGACCTCATGGGCGATGGGCGTCTGCAGGAAGTCGATGAAGGCATGCGCCGCCTCGCTGTCGCGGGTGATCGCCCAGAGCGTGCCCGCCCCCAGAACAGGCGTGCCCAGATCGCGCTCGGCCGAGGCGGGGAAGTAGAAGAAATCGACATCAAGCCCGATTTCGGTGCCTTCGGGGAAATAGGTGTCGATGAAGCTGGCCTGCCGGTGCATGTAGCAGCCCGGCGGAAAGCTGAAGAGCCCGGCCGGGCTTTCGCGGAAATCGGTGGTCGCGACCGCCTGCGACCCGCCCTCGACGAAGGCGTCGTTCCGCGCGAACCAGCCATAGGCCTCGATCGCCCCGACCACCGCCGGGTCGTCGAACGGGATCTCGTGGCTGACCCAGGCATCATAGGTTTCAGGCGTCTCGCGGCGCAGCATCAGGTCCTCGACCCAGTCGGTGGCGGGCCAGCCCGTGGCCGCGCCGGACCCCAGCCCGATGCACCAGGGCGTGCCGCCATCCTCGGCGATCCGTTCGGTCAGCGCCTTCAGATCCTCCAGCGTCTCGGGGATCTCGTAGCCCGCCTCGGCGAAGGCGTCGGGCGCGTACCAGACCAGCGATTTCACGTCGATCTTGTAGAAGAAGCCGTAAAGCGCCTCGGCGCCGGTCTGGTCGGCATAGGTGCCGAGATCGACCCAGCTCTCGCCCGCGGCGTAGTTCTCGCGCACCCAGTCGGCGGTCTCCTCGCCCAGCGGCGTGAGAAACCCGCGCCGCGCCATGTCGGCCGCCAGCCCCGGCTGCGGGAATACCGCGATATTGGGCGCGGACCCCGCCTGGGCCGCGATCACGATATCCTGTTCGAAACTGTCCGAGCCCGAATAGCGCACCCGCGCGCCGGTCGCGGCCTCGAAATAGGCCAGAACGCTTTCGACCAGATCCTTGTCGGGCCCGATCCAGACGCCCGAAATGTCCAGCGTCTGGCCGTTCAGATCGTGGCTGTCGGCAAACGCCTCGAAGCCGTCCCACGAAAACCGCGCGTCCTCGCCCGGCGTGAATTTCAGCGCCTGCGCCCCGGCCGTCCCTGCGAACAGGGCCAGCGCGGCGGCCGTGGCACCGGCCATCCTGATAAGTTGCATCTCGACCTCCCCTCGGGCCCGCCCGCCGGCCGGCCCAGTCGTTGTCCAGTCGTTTTTCAGTCGTTTCCTGACGGTCTCTGTCGTCTTGGTGCACCCGTCCGGGGGCAGGCACGCCCCCGGGGGAGTCGTCCTCGAACGGTGGCCGATGGCTGCCGGGCTGTCAACCGAGGCGCGAGGCAGGGCCCCTGCACACCCCCCGAAACCGCCGTTCGGGACGGATGCTTGACGCCTTGGCCCTGTCACGCGAGCATGGAGGCCAGCCCCGCCCGAATAGCCCCGCCCGCCGCGACCGATCCCGCCCCGGAGGAGCCCATGACGCCCACCCGCGCCGATTTCCCGCCCGGCTTCCTGTTCGGAACCGCCACCTCCGCCTATCAGATCGAGGGCACGGGCGGCGCCGGGCCCTGCCACTGGGACAGCTTTGCCGCGACGCCCGGCAATGTCGCGGGGGCCGCCGACGGGCGGCGCGCCTGCGGCCATCTCGACCGCTATGCCGAGGATCTGGATCTTGTGGCGGCGGCCGGGTTCGACATCTACCGCTTTTCGACCTCCTGGGCGCGGGTGCTGCCCGAGGGCGCGGGGGCGCCCGATCCCGAGGGGCTCGATTTCTACGACCGGCTGGTCGACGCGACGCTGGCGCGCGGGCTGAAACCGGCGCTGACGCTGTATCACTGGGAGCTTCCGTCCCCGCTGGCCGACCGGGGCGGCTGGACCAATCGCGACACGGCGCTGCGCTTTGGCGATTTCGCGGCGCTGATGGCCGAGAGGCTGGGCGACCGGGTCTGGTCCTGGGCCACGCTGAACGAGCCCTGGTGCGCCGCTTGGCTTGGGCATTTCGCGGGCGTCCATGCGCCCGGCCTGCGCGACATCCGCGCCACGGCCCGGGCGATGCACCATCTGGCGCTGGGCCATGGGGTGGGTCTGGCAGCCCTCCGGGCCGGAGGCGTCGGCCAGATCGGGATCGTGCTGAATTTCGAACCCGCCTTCCCGGCCGACCGCGGCGAGGGCGTGCGCGCGGCGACGCTGCGCTATGACGCGGTCTTCAACCGCTTCTTCCTCGGGGGCGTGGCGCGCGGGGCCTATCCCGAACTGGCGCTCGAGGGGCTCGGCCCGCATCTTCCGCGCGGCTGGCAGGCCGATCTCGACGCCATAGGGGCGCCGATCGACTGGCTCGGCGTCAACTATTACACCGTCAAACGCATCACCCATGCCCCCGGCCCCTGGCCCAACTGGGCCGAGGTGCCGGGTCCGGGCCGCAAGACCGACATGGGCTGGGAAATCGCGCCGATGGCCCTGCCCGATCTCTTGCGCTGGATCAGCGGCAGCCATACCGGCGATCTGCCGCTTTACGTGACCGAAAACGGCATGGCCGCCCCCGATACGCCGGTCGCGGGCGAGACGGGCCCCGAAATCCATGACGAGGACCGCATCGCCTTTCTGTCCAGCCATCTCGCCGCGGCGCGCGAGGCCATCGCCGAGGGCGTGCCGCTCAAGGGCTATATCGTCTGGTCGCTGCTGGACAATTTCGAATGGGCCTTCGGCTACGGCAAGCGCTTTGGCCTCGTACATGTCGATTTCGAGAGCTTGCAGCGCACCCCCAAGGCATCTTACCACGCGCTGAAACGCATGCTGGAGGACCGAAGGCCGTGACCTCGCTCGTCGCCGATATCGGAGGCACCAATACCCGCGTCGCGCTGGCCGAGGGGCCGGTGCCGGTGCCGGGCTCGGTCCGGCGCTTTCGCAATGCCGACCACCCGGACCTGACCGACGTGCTGGCCGCCTATCTGGCCGAGGCGGGCTCGCCCGAGATCGACGGCGCCTGCGCGGCGCTGGCCGGGCCGGTGCGGCATGGGCGCGGCAAGCTGACCAACCTCGACTGGATCATCGAGGAAGACGCCATTGCCCGGGTCGCCGGGACCGGCCGCGTCAAGCTGCTGAACGACATGGCGGCGCAGGGACATGCGCTGGATCACATCGCGCCCGGGGCGCTGGAAACGGTGCTGGAGGGCCCGGCGCAGCCCGGCGGCCCGCGTCTGGTGATCGGGATCGGCACCGGGTTCAACGCGGCCGCGGTCCATGCCCTGCCCCATGGCACCCTCGTCACCGAGGCCGAGGCCGGGCAGGTGTCGCTGCCGGTCGGCGATGCCGAGACGCTGTCGCTGGCGCGCTTCCTCGCGGAACCCGACGGCTTCGCCCCGGTCGAGGAGGCGCTGTCGGGGCGCGGCCTGGGCCGGCTTTACGACTGGGCGACGGCCGAGGCGGGCACGCCCCGCCGGCTGGACGGCCACGGCGTTCTGGCCGCGCTCGACACCGATCCCGAGGCGCGCCGGGCGGCCGAGACTTTCGTACGGCTTCTGGGGACGGTGGCGGGCGATCTGGCGCTCAATCACCTGCCCTATGGCGGGATCTACCTGATCGGCGGCATGGCCTGTGCGGTCACGCCGCTGGCCTCCGGCATGGGGTTTGCCGAGGCGTTCCGCCGCAAGGGCCGGTTCGCGGAGCTGATGCGCGCCTTTCGCGTGTTAACCGTGACCGACGATTCCGCGGCCCTGACGGGTTGCGCGGGATATCTGGCAAGTGCCGAGTGAGACGACTGACCGCGTTTGCCGACGGCCTGCGGGCAGGCCAAAACGCAACCGGGGTGGAAGGGTGAAGGAAAGGACCTAGGGGCCATGAAGATCGACGGGACCCATTATCGGTCCATCTGGCGCGAGTCCGATGGAACCGTGAAGATCATCGACCAGCGCTGGCTGCCGCACGAGCTGCGGATCGTGGCGCTGACCAACCGGCGGGATTTCGCCTCGGCGATCCGCGACATGTGGGTCAGGGGCGCGCCCCTGATCGGGGCCACGGCCGCCTATGGGGTGGCGGTGCAGATGGCCCATGACGCGTCCGACGCGGCGCTGGCGGAAACCTGGGAGGTGCTGCACGCCACCCGGCCGACCGCGATCAACCTGCGCTGGGCGCTGGATGAGATGACCCGGGTGCTGAAGCCGCTGCCGCCGTCCGAGCGCGCCGCCGCCGCCTTCCGCCGCGCCGCCGAGATCTGCGACGAGGATGTCGAGATCAACCGCCGGATCGGGCTGAACGGGCTTGAGCTGATCCGCGCCATCTCGGAACGCAAGGGCGGCAAGCGCGTGAACGTGCTGACCCATTGCAATGCGGGCTGGCTGGCGACCGTCGACTGGGGCACCGCGACCTCGCCGATCTATCACGCGCTCGAGGCCGGGATCGACGTGCATGTCTTCGTCGACGAGACCCGGCCGCGCAACCAGGGCGCCCAGCTGACCGCCTGGGAGATGAACCATCACGGCGTCAGCCACGACCTGATCGTGGACAACGCGGGCGGCCATCTGATGCAGCATGGCGAGATCGACCTGTGCATCGTCGGCACCGACCGCACCACGGCGCAGGGCGATGTCTGCAACAAGATCGGCACCTATCTGAAGGCGCTCGCGGCCAAGGATAACGGCGTGCCCTTCTACGTGGCCCTGCCCTCGCCCACCATCGACTGGACGGTGCGGGACGGGGTGAAGGAGATCCCGATCGAGGAACGCGACGGCGGCGAGGTGACCCATGTGCAGGGCCGGATGCCCAGCGGCGTGGTGGGGCTGGTGCAGATCTCGCCCGACGGCACGCCCGCGCGCAACCCCGCCTTCGACGTGACGCCCGCGCGGCTGGTGACCGGGCTCATCACCGAACGCGGCGTGGCCGAGGCGAGCCCCGAGGGCCTGGCGCGGCTCTTCCCGGACCGCGCGACCGTCGCGGCCGACTGAGCGCCTGCATCGTGACGCATTTTAAAGGGGCGTGCCTGCCGGGCGCGCCCCTTTTTCATGGCCGTTCCTGCCTTGCATCCTGCTGCGCGCGACGGCGCAAAAGGGAACGACCGGACGCAATCGCGTCCTCCCGTATCCTGCAGCGCGCGGCCCGCCTCCTTCCGCGCATTCCGCCTTCCATCCTGCCTCCTTCCATCCTGTCCCCTGATGCCGAGCGGGCGACCGCGATCCGGCGGGCCTCTTTCCGCCCGGATTTGCGCGCGGACACCCCTGCCCGACCGTATCCGACGAAAAAACTCAGGTTGACTTATCCGAGCATTTTCGTCAGCTTTGGCCCGACGCGAACACGACCCGAACCCACCTGCCGGAAGGCCCGGGCATTCTGACCGATCAGTTCAAGACGGCATCGACGACGGGGCTTGGCCCCGGTCCGCCGCGGCCGGATGCCAAGGAGACCCGAAAGATGACTGCCGACCCCAATCGACGTGGCGGAGCCGCCGTGGGCTACCTCACCGATCTCGACCCGGTCGAGGCCGGGGCGGTGCGCTGCCTTCGCCTTTGGGCCGATGGCGACGCCGCGCAGCGCGAGCTGCGGCGCGAGCTGGCCGACCGTCTGGGGCCGCTGCAGGGGCGCGCCGCGGCCGAAAGCCTGAACACGATCTGCACGCTTTGCGCCATGTACGGGCGGCGCCCGCTGATGCGGCATTCGGCCTGCTGCCCCTGTCTCGGGGCGGACGAATCCTGTTTTGCCACCTTCGTCGCCGCCGCCGGCGCGGGAGATCGCGAGGACGCGATGCTGATGGCGGCGATGCTGGTCCGGGCCGATCTGGCGCCCGGTCTGGTCGATCCGGCCACCCGGCTGGGGCTGGCGCTCCGGCGCCTTGCGACGGGCGTGGCGCCGCAGCCGTCGCGGCCGCCTGCGGAAAAACTACACTGAAAGGACGGGAACGCATGATGAAACCAACGCTCGCCACCTGCTCGCTGGCCCTCGGGATGGCCGGGACCGCCGCCATGGCCGAGGCTCCGGCCGCCGAGGCTGTGCTGACCACCTATGCCGACATCGCGGCCGCCACCTATGGCGACGCGCTGACCGGGGCCGAGCGCCTGCAGGCGGCGGTCGATGCGCTGGTGGCCGAGCCCTCGCCGCAGGCGCTCGATGCCGCGCGCCGCGCCTGGCTGGCCGCCCGCGTGCCCTATCAGCAAAGCGAGGTGTTCCGTTTCGGCAACCCGATCGTCGACGACTGGGAGGGCAAGGTGAATGCCTGGCCGCTGGACGAGGGGCTGATCGACTATGTCGATGCGGGCTATGGCGGGTCGACCGACGAAAACCCGCTGGCCGCGGTCAACGTGATCGCCTCGCCGCAATTCGAGATCTCGGGCGAAACCGTCGATGCCACCGAGATCACCCCGGCCCTGCTGGCCGAGACGCTGCACGAGGCCGACGGGGTCGAGACCAATGTCGCGACCGGCTATCACGCCATCGAATTCCTGCTGTGGGGCCAGGACCTGAACGGCACCGATCCGGGTGCGGGCAACCGGCCCTGGACCGATTATGCGACCGGCGAGGCCTGCACCAACGGCAATTGCGACCGGCGCGGCGCCTATCTGAAGGCCGCGACCGATCTGCTGGTGTCGGATCTGGGCTGGATGGCGGCGCAATGGGCCGAAGATGGCGAGGCCCGCGCGGCGGTGATGGCCGACAGTTCGGCCGGGCTTTCGGCGATCCTGACCGGCATGGGCAGCCTCTCCTATGGCGAGCAGGCGGGCGAGCGGATGCGGCTGGGGCTGATGCTGAACGACCCCGAGGAAGAGCATGACTGCTTCTCGGACAACACCCATAACAGCCATTACTATGACGGGCTCGGCATCCGGAACGTTTATCTTGGCAGCTATACCCGGATCGACGGCACCGAGGTCGCGGGGCCGTCGGTCTCGGATCTGGTGGCGGCGAAGGATGCGGATCTCGATGCCGAGATGAAGACCAAGCTCGACGCCACCATGGCCGCGCTCGCCCGGCTGAAGACCGCCGCCGAGGCGGGCTTCGCCTATGACCAGATGCTCGCGCGCGGCAACGAAGCCGGCGAGGCGTTGATCATGGGCGGCGTGAACGGGCTTGTTGCCCAAACCGCAAGCATCGAGCGGGTCGTCGACACGCTCGGCGTCGGCGATGTCTCGGTCGAGGGGTCCGACAGCCTCGACAACCCGGCCGCCGTTTTCCAATGATGTCCTGAACCCGGGGGCCCCGCCAGTACCGGGGCCCCACGCTTTCCGGAAGGAGCGTCCCGCATGATCGTCTGCCACTGCCAGCGCATCACCGACCACGACATTCACGCCGCCATCGACTGGATGCGCGCGGCGGACCCGGCGACCATCGTCACGCCCGGAAAGGTCTTTCGCTCGCTGGGCAAGCGCGCAGATTGTGGAGATTGCATGACGCTCTTTCTAGACACGATGCGCGCGAACGCTAATCTTGAGGTTCCATCGGACCTACAGAACCTCAGGCCCCAGCACAGAAAGGACAAGACCTCATGCAAGGCGACCCCAAGGTCATCGACTACCTGAACAGCGCGCTTCGCAGCGAATTGACCGCCATCAGCCAGTACTGGCTGCATTACCGCCTGCAGGACGACTGGGGGCTCGGCCACATGGCCAAGAAGAGCCGCGAGGAAAGCATCGAGGAGATGACCCACGCCGACAAGCTGATGGCGCGGATCCTGTTCCTCGAGGGCCACCCGAACCTGCAGAAGCTCGACCCGCTCCGCATCGGACAGACCCCCAAGGAGACCCTCGAATGCGACCTGGCCGCCGAACAGGATGCCCGTGCGCTGTACAAGGAAGCGCGGGAATACTGCGCGGGCGCCGGGGATCACGTCACCAAGGAGCTGTTCGATGAGCTTCTGGCCGACGAAGAGGGCCATATCGACTTCCTCGAAACCCAGCTTGACCTCTACGACCGCGTCGGCGCCGAGAATTACGCGCTGCTCAACGCCTCGAAGATGGACGAGGCCGAGTAAGGCCGCCCTTCTCGGATTGTGGATGGGGTCGGCGTCCGCCGCCGGCCCCCTGACCCAGGCGCTCACCGGCCCGGGTCTTGCCACCCTGCCCTTCACCCCCGCCGAAGAGGCCCGCATCGCGGAGGCGACCGCCCTGCCGCGCCATTTCACCCGCCCGCAGCCTTTCGAGGCGCTCGCGGGCGGCGCGGGCACCGTTGCGGGCGCGGCCGCCTTTTCGGCGCCGCTGGCGAACCTGCCCCGCAGCGAGGGGCTCGATTTTCGCGGCGGACAGGCGCTTTTCGACCGGACCTGGGTTTCGGCGCCCTCCTCAACCATCGCCTCTGACGGGCTGGGGCCGCTCTTCAACGCGCGGTCGTGCCTTGCCTGCCATCCGGGCGGCGGGCGCGGCGCGGCGCCCGCAGGCCCCGGCGATCTGCCGGTCGCGCTGATGTTGCAACTCGGGGTCCCCGATCCGTCGGCCATCGAGGGCTATCTTTCTCAGCCCGATCCGGTCTATGGCCGCCAGATCCAGCCCGCGAGCCTGCCCGGCCTGACCGCCGAGGGCCGCCCGACCGTCGCCTATGACGCGGTCGAGCGCGCTCTGTCCGGGGGCGACAGCGTCACCCTGCGCCAGCCCCGCTACGCGCTGGCCGATCCGGGCTATGGCCCGCTTGGCGCGGACACGGTCCTCAGCCCCCGCATCGCGCCGGGGCTGGCCGGGCTCGGGCTGATCGAGGCGATCCCCGAAGAGGCGATCCTGGCGCTCGCCGATCCCGAGGATGCCGATGGCGACGGCATTTCCGGCCGGGCGAGCCTGTTGCCCGGCCCCGAGGGGCGCCCGGTGCTGGGCCGCTTCGGCTGGACCGCCGCACAGCCGACGCTGGAGGCCCAGATCGCCCATGCCTTTGCCCATGACATCGGGCTCAGCTCGCCGCTTTATCCCGAGGGCCATGGCGACTGCACCCCGGCCCAGACCGCCTGCCGCACCGCGCCCGATGGTGGCGATCCCGAACAGGACGGCTTCGAGATCTCGGCCACCGCGCTCGATCTGGTGACGCGCCATGCGCGCCACACCGCCGTGCCCGCCCGCCGCGACGCGGACGCCCCCGAGGTGCTGGCGGGCAAGCGGGTCTTTCACGACACCGGCTGCGCCGCCTGCCACCGCCCCGCCTTCGTCACCCGCCGCCTGCCCGACGCGCCCGCGCTGAGCTTTCAGCTGATCTGGCCCTATAGCGACCTGCTGTTGCACGACATGGGCGCGGGGCTGGGCCAAGGCGGCGCCGGGGCCGAGGGACGCGAATGGCGCACGCCCCCGCTTTGGGGGCTGGGCCTTGCCCGCGCGCTGGAGCCGCAGGCGGGCTATCTGCATGACGGCCGCGCCCGGACCCTGCTGGAGGCCGTCCTCTGGCATGGCGGCGAGGCCGCCCCGGCCCGCGACCGCGTGGCGACGATGCCCGCAGCCGACCGCGCCGCCCTGATCCGTTTCCTGGAGAGCCTATGATCCGAAGATCCGTCCTTGCCCTCGCCCTGGCGCTCTGCGCCGCCCCCCTTGCCGCAGCCCCGGCCGACATCGCCGAGGCGGTGATCGACCGCCATGTGCTGCCCGGCTTCGCCCGGTTCGAGGCGGCGGCCGCCGATCTGGAAACCGCGGCCGAGGCCGATTGCGACCCGGGATCGGAAACGCTCCGCACCGCCTGGGGGGCCGCCTTCGATGCCTGGCTTGGCGTCAGCCATCTGCGGCTCGGGCCGACCGAGACCGACAACCGCGCCTTTGCGCTGGCCTTCTGGCCCGACCCGCGCGGGATGACCCCGAAGGCGCTGGCAGGCCTGATCGCCGATGCCGACCCGGTGGTCGACAGCGAGGCCGGGTTCGCCACCGTCTCGGTCGCGGCGCGGGGCTTCTACGCGCTTGAATACCTGCTGTACGACCCGCAATTCGCCGCCCCCACCCCCTATGGCTGCGCCCTCATTCGGGCCGAGGCGCGCGACATCCACGCGCTTGCCGCCGCGATCCTTGCCGACTGGCAGGGCGGCCATGCCGATCTGATGCGCCATCCCGGCCCCGACACCCCCTACCAGGACGAGCGCGAGGTGCTGAAAGCCTTCTTCACCGCGCTGCACGAAGGGCTGCAGGTCGATGTCGATCTGCGGCTCGGCCGCCCGCTTGGCACCTTCGAACGCCCGCGCCCGACGCGCGCCGAAAGCTGGCGGTCGGGCCGGCCGCTGCACAATGTGACGGTGACGCTGGCGGCGCTGCGCGAGCTGGCGATGCTGATGGCGGCCGAGGACCCGGCCAGCGCCGCCGCGCTGACCGCCGATTTCGACCGGGCCGACCGGCTTGCCGCGGACCTCGACGATCCGGTCTTCGCCGGGGTCGCGACGCCGCAAGGGCGGCTAAGGGTCGAGATCCTGCAACAGGCGATCCACGAGATCGCCGAGGAAACCCGCGCCAGCCTCGGCCCCGCGCTTGGCGTCGCCGCCGGGTTCAATTCGAGAGACGGAGACTGACATGACCGACCGCCGCAGCTTCCTTGCCGGGGCGCTGGCCGCCTCGCTTTCCCCCCGGGTCGGCTGGGCCGATGCGGGCAGCCCGGCCTTTCTCAGCGCCGCCCAGGACCGCGACGGCAGCCAGACTCTGGTCGGGCTCGATGCCCAGGGGGCCGAACGGTTCCGCCTGCCCCTGCCAGAGCGCGGCCATGCCGCCGCCGCCCATCCCATCCGCCCCGAGGCCACCGCGTTTGCCCGCCGCCCGGGCACCTTCGCGCTGGTGATCGACTGCCGCGAGGGCCGGGTGACTGCCGTGCTCGACGCGCCCGAGGGGCGGCATTTCTACGGCCATGGCGCCTATTCCGCCGACGGGCGCTACATGTACACGCCCGAAAACGACTATGACGCAGCGCGGGGCGTGATCGGGGTCTGGGACACCGAGGCAGGCTATCTGCGGGTCGGCGAATTCGACAGCCACGGCATCGGCCCGCATGACATCAAGCTGATGCCCGACGGGAAAAGCTTCGTCATCGCCAATGGCGGGATCGAGACCCATCCCGACAGCGGCCGGGCCAAGCTGAACATCCCCTTCATGGAACCGAACCTCGCCTATCTCAGCGCCGAAGGCACGCTGCTGGAAAGCGTCGCGCCGCCCGCCGACTGGCACATGAACTCGATCCGGCATCTGGCGCTGGGACCGGGCGGCACCGTCGCCTTTGCCATGCAATGGGAAGGCCCCGAGGCCGAGGCGCCGCCGCTTCTGGGCCTGCACCGGCGGGGCGAAGCGCCGGTCTGGCTGGACGCGCCGGGCGCCGAACATGCGGCGATGCAGGGCTATGCGGGGTCGGTCGCGATCTCGCAGGACGGGGCCGAGGCCGCGATCTCGTCGCCGCGCGGCGGCCGGGTGCATGTTTTCGACATCGCGGGCGCGCGGTTTGCGGGCGCCATCGAGGCCCTGGACGTCTGCGGCCTTGCCCCGGCGGCGGGCAGCGGCTTCGTCGCCACGACCGGCACCGGCGACGTGCTGGGCCTGCAGGGCCTGCGCCCGGTCTGGACGGCCCGGCACGGCCGCGCCTTCGACAACCATCTGGTGACGGTGGGCGCCGCCTGAGCCCGCCCCTCAGCCGAGTTCCAGCGTCGCCACCGCCGAGATGAGCGGGCCGGGCTGCGGAGCGGGCCCGCGATACATCCGCGCCGTACCGAAAACCGGGCTCAGGCCCAGCCCCGTGCAATGCCCGGCGAGCCAGGGGCTGGTCCCGGGCACGTCGATCATCGCAGGCGTGCCATGGGCGACGCGGCCGCAGGTCTCGATCAGCGCCGCCGCGACCGCGCCGTCCCCGGCGACCAGCGGCCCGATCTTCCAGCCCTCGCGGCAGGCCCGGATCGTCGCAAAGCCCGCGATCTCTCCGGCCGCGCGGCAGACGAGCGTGCGCCGGGTCTCGCAATCACGCGTCCAGGCCGACAGGAAGGCACGTTTCTCATAGCCGGTGGCCTCGGCCTCCATCGCGATCAGCGTTTCAATATCGTCTTTCAACACCGGACCGATGCCGGGATGGGCGCGGCCGGGCAGCACGCCCGCATAGCGCACCGTCCGCCCGGCCAGTTCGAACCCGCTCTTGCGATAGTTGTCCTGCTGCGCCTCGACCCCGTCGAGCCCGACCGTCCGCGCCCCCGCATGCTCCAGCGCATGGGTCCAGAGCGCATAGCCGATGCCCCGCCCGCGCCAGTCCGGGCGGCAGAGATAGAGGCCCAGAAAGGCCACCTCGTCGGTATGGTTCACCACCGAGATCGCGGCCACGATCCGGCCCTCGGCCTCGGCCAAGAAGAACCCTTCGGGATCGGCCGCAAAAAAGGCCGCGGCATCGTCGAGCCCCGGGTTCCAGCCTTCCTCGGCGGCCCAGTCCAGCACGGCGGGCAGTTCTTCGGCGGTCATGCTGCGCAGTTTCATCGGCCTGTCAGAGCCTCCTTCAGCGATTGCGGCACCGGCACCGGGTCCTGCAGGTCGAGAAGCGACAGCAGGTCCAGCAGATGGCCCTTCATCACCTCTTCGGCCCGGTCGCCGTCGCGGTCCTCCATCGCGCGCATGAGCGCGTGATGGGCATGACTTTCGCACATCGCCTGCGGCCGGCGCCAGTAAAGCGCGATCACCAGCGACGAGCGCGAGATGAGCTGCGTGATGAAGCCCTCGATGATGGTCTGGTCGGCGATCCGGGCAATCTCGATATGGAACTGCCCCGACAGCCGCAGCGCCAGACCGGTCTGGGCGGCGGCCAGCGCCGCGTGCTCCTGGTCCATGTGACGCTTGAGCAGGCCGATGTCGCGGGGCGTGGCGCGCAGCGCGGCCGAGCGCGCGGTGCGCGGTTCCAGAAGCGCGCGCGCCTCGAACACCTCGCGCGCCTCGCGCACGGTCGGCTGGGCCACGAAGGCGCCGCGATGGGGCTCGATGGCAACAAGATTGTCATGGGCAAGCTGTTGCAGCGCCGCGCGCACGATGGTCCGGCTGACCCCGAAGATTTCGCCCACCTCGTCCTCGGACAGCTTCATCCCCGGCCCCAGCCGGCGCTCGTGGATGGCGCGGGTCAGATGCTCGACCACGTCGCGGGCACGGGTCGCCCGCTTGCCCTCCTGGCGCGCTGTCGGGGTCTGATCGGTCACGGCTCTCTCCTCGTTGCCCTCCTGTCATCGCCCGACTCAGGCGGCCGGACAAGAATCGTCAGAGTTGTGAGGGATCGCAGACCGGATCGTATACAATCCGCGATGCCGTAGCGGACAATATTGTTCACATCTGCCCAAATTAGCAGCACATCTCGAAAAGGCGGGGGCAGATCGGTTGGCCGGGGCTTTTCGCGGGCGGCCCGGCCCGGAAAGGTGAGGCAACAGCTTCTGGGGGAGCGGCATGCGCACTGAACTCGATCTGGAACTCGTGGCCCTGACGAAACGCTACGGCGAAACCGTCGCGGTAGATGGCATCCAACACCTGTTTCGCGGCGGCACCTATGCCTGCCTGCTGGGGCCGTCGGGCTGCGGCAAGTCCTCGACGCTGAGGATGATCGCCGGGCATGAAGAGGTCTCGGACGGGGCCATCGTGCTGGCGGGCCAGGACATCTCGCGCCTGCCGCCCGCCCGGCGCGGCACCGCGATGATGTTCCAGAACTACGCGCTGTTCCCGCATCTTTCGGTCGCCGACAACGTGGCCTTCAGCCTCAAGATGAAGGGCATCGACCGCGAGACCCGCCGCAAGCGCGCGATGGAGCTTCTGGAGCTCGTGCACATGACCGCCTATGCCGAACGCCTGCCCGCCCAGCTGTCGGGCGGTCAGCAGCAGCGCGTGGCGCTGGCCCGGGCGCTGATCACCAATCCGCAGGTCCTGCTGCTGGACGAGCCGCTTTCGGCGCTCGACCCGTTCCTGCGGGTGCGGATGCGGTCGGAACTGAAGAAGCTGCAACGCGAGCTGGGCATCACCTTCGTCCATGTCACCCATGGCCAGGACGAGGCGCTGGCGCTCGCGGACGAGATCGTGGTGATGAACAACGCGGTGATCGAACAGGCAGGGCCCGCGCGCGAGGTCTTCAACACGCCGCGCACCGAATTCGTGGCGCGCTTCATGGGCGGGCACAATGTCATCGCCCTGCCGCGCGGCCATTTCGCGATCCGCTCGGACCAGATCGCGGTGACCGAGGCCGCGCAGGGCAAGCTCGACGGTCATGTCACCGGCATCGAATACCAGGGCACCAGCGTCGCGCTGACGCTGATGACCGCGGGCGATCAGGAGATCACCGCGATCGTTCCCGAAGACCAGTATTTCGTCAAACCCATCCAGCCCGGCGACGGCGTGGGGCTGAGCTGGGACGAAGACCACCTCCACGCCCTCACCGCGTGATCCAACAAGTCCACCATGGAGAGAAAGATGAGCGAAGCCACCAAGTCCGGCCTGAGCCGGCGCAGCCTGCTGAAGGGCGCCGCCGCGGGCGTTGCGGCCAGCGCCTTCCCGGCGCCGATGATCTGGGCGCAGAACATCAAGGACGTGACGCTGCGCCAGTTCGGCACCGGGGTGTCGAACATCAACGAAGTGGCGCAGAAGGTGAAAGAGGATCTGGGCTTCACGCTGGAGATGACCGCGCTTGACAGCGACGCGGTGACCCAGCGCGCCGCGACCCAGCCCAAATCCTTCGACATCGCCGATATCGAATACTGGATCTGCAAGAAGGTCTGGCCGACCGGCAACCTGCAGGGCATGGATGTCAGCAAGATCAGGAACTACGACAAGATCGTCGGCATCTTCAAGGACGGCAAGCTGACGCCCGACTCGACCATCGCCCAGGGCACCTCGCCCAACAGCGTGGGCTTCACCGACGGCCCGGACGGGACCAAGTTCGCCGATCACGAGACCGGCTGGATGACCCTGATCCCGACGATCTACAACGCCGACACGCTGGGCATCCGCCCCGACCTGATCGGCCGTCCGATCGACAGCTGGGCCGAGCTTCTGAACCCCGAATTCAAGGGCAAGGCCTCGCTTCTGGACATTTCGGCCATCGGCATCATGGATGCCGCCATGGTCTGCGAGGCGATGGGCGAGATCACCTATGGCAACAAGGGCAACATGACCCGCGACGAGATCGACAAGACCCTCGCGATCATGACCGAGGCCAAGAAGGCCGGCCAGTTCCGCGCCTTCTGGAAGACCTTCGACGAAAGCGTCAACCTGATGGCCTCGGGCGAGGTGGTGATCCAGTCGATGTGGTCGCCCGCCATCACCGCGGTGAAATCGCGCGGCATCCCCTGCGTCTACCAACCGCTGAAAGAGGGCTACCGCGCCTGGGGCGGCGGCATCGGGCTGTCGAAGAACCTCTCGGGGCTCGAGCTGGACGCGGCCTATGAATACATCAACTGGTATCTCGACGGCTGGGTCGGCGGCTTCCTGATGCGGCAGGGCTATTATTCGGCCGTTCCGGAAACGTCGAAGAATTACATGACCGAGAACGAATGGGGCTACTGGTTCGAGGGCAAGCCCGCGACCGAGGTCATCACCAACCCCTATGGCGATGCGATGGCGCAGCCGGGCGAGACCCGCGACGGCGGGTCCTTCGAGGAACGCATGGGCCATATCGCCTGCTGGAACGCGGTCATGGACGAGAACCAGTACATGGTCCGCAAATGGAACGAGTTCATCGCCGCCTGATGGCCTGAGCCCGACCCTGTTGGGGCCGGCGCGGGTTTCACGCCTTCCGTAGCGCCCGGCCCCAGCCCTTCCCCCGGTCCCGGGGGAAGGGCCCCCTTCCGCTGCACGAGTGAGACGCGCATGACCGCCCTGCCGAAAACCTCCCGTCCGTTCCCGGGCCAGCCCGCGGCCGCTCGCGCCCGCCTGCTGGGCGGCGGGCTGAAGAACCGCCACCTCTCGGGCTGGCTGCTGGCCTCGCCGCTGGCGCTGGTGCTGCTGGTCTTTCTGGTGCTGCCGATCGTGATGATCGCGATCGTCAGCTTCTGGGGCGCGACCGAGTTCTCGATCTACCCGGCTTTCCAATGGGACAATTACCAGTTCCTGCTGACGTCTCCCGTCACCTACAAGGTCTTTCTCAACACCTTCAAATACGCGGTGCTGACCTGGGCTTTCACGCTGACCATCGGCTTTACGGTGGCCTATTTCCTGGCCTTCCATGTCCGCAGCCTGACCTGGCAGATCGCGCTGTTCCTGCTGTGCACCATTCCGTTCTGGACCTCGAACATCATCCGGATGATTTCCTGGATCCCGTTTCTCGGGCGCAACGGCATCGCCAATTCGACCCTGATGTCGATGGGGGTGATCGACGAGCCGCTGGAATGGCTGCTGTATTCCGATTTCTCGGTGATCCTGGCCTTCGTGCACCTTTACACGCTGTTCATGGTGGTGCCGATCTTCAACACCATGATGCGGA
The DNA here is from genome assembly GCF_003265965.1 of Rhodovulum viride. Lineage (NCBI taxonomy): Bacteria > Pseudomonadati > Pseudomonadota > Alphaproteobacteria > Rhodobacterales > Paracoccaceae > Rhodovulum > Rhodovulum viride. Next base: position 291,055 of record NZ_MUAV01000001.1, read on the forward strand.
TCGACCGCTCGCTGATCGAGGCGGCCTACGATTCCGGCGCGACCGGCTGGCAGACGCTGACGAATGTCATCATTCCGCTCTGCAAGCCCGGCATCATGATCGGCTCGATCTTCGTCGTCACGCTGGTGATGGGCGACTTCATCACCGTGCGCTTCATGTCGGGGTCCCAATCGGCCAATGTGGGCCGCCTGATCTCGAACGATATCGGGCTGTTGCAATACCCCTCGGCCGCCGCCACCGCCGTCATCCTGCTGATCACGGTGCTGATGGTGATCGGCCTGCTGCTGCGCTTCGTCGACATCCGGAAGGAGCTTTGACATGGACCGCCGCCCCCGTTCCTTCTACGTGCTGGCCGCCTTCTTCACGCTGTTCCTGCTGTTTCTCTACGGCCCGACCTTCACCATCGCCATTCTCAGCTTTCAGGGCCCCGAGGGCGGGCTGACCTTCCCGATGCGGGGCGTCTCGCTGCACTGGTTCCGCGACCTCTTCGAGCAGCAGGCCGTGGGCGACATCTGGGGCAGCTTCGGGCGATCCTTCGTGCTGGGGCTGATGGTGATGGTGACGACCGTCGTCGTCTCGGTGATGGGCGGGCTTGCGTTCCGCAAGCGCTTTGCCGGATCGGCGGTGCTGTTCTATCTGGTGGTGACCTCGCTGGTCATCCCGTCGATCCTGGTCTCGCTGGGCGTCGGGCTGATCTTCAGCCAGTCGGGGCTCGACGTGCACTGGGCGACCTCGGGCTTCGGGTCGCAGTTGACATGGACCCTGCCCTTCGGCTTGCTGATCATGTTCGCGGTCTTCAACCGCTTCGACAAAAGCTATGAAGAGGCCGCGCGCGATCAGGGCGCCAGCGCCTGGCAGACGATCCGCCATGTGGTGCTGCCGATCATCGCGCCCTCGCTGATCGGGGTGGCGCTGTTCGGCTTCACCCTCAGCTACGACGAATTCGCCCGCACCCTGCTGACCGCGGGCAGCCATAACACCCTGCCGCTGGAGATCTACGGCATGACCACCAATGTCACCACTCCGGTCATCTTCGCGCTTGGCACGCTGACCACCGCCTTCTCGCTGGTCGTGATCGGCGTTTTCCTGGCCACCGTCTGGACGATGAACCGCCGCCGCGCCCGGCAAGGCTCGGACGCCGGTCAGGGGATGGTCTGAGCCATGGCCTTCATCGTCATCAACCCCAATTCCACCGCGGCCATGACCGACTCGATCCTCGCCATGGCCCAGGCCGCCGCCCCGGGCGCAGCCTTCGAGGGCTGGACCTCGACGCTTGCCCCGCCCGCGATCCAGGGGCCCGCGGATGTCGCCGCCGCGACGCCGCCGCTGCTGGAGCTGGTCACCCAGGCCGCCCGGCGCGGCGCCGAGGGGGTGATCGTGGCCTGTTTCGACGACCCGGCGCTGGCCGATGCGCGGGCCTGCGCGCCCTGCCCCGTGATCGGCATCGGCCAGTCCGCCTTTCACAAGGCGGCGCTCCGCGGCTGGCGGTTTTCCGTGGTGACGACGCTGCCCGCGGCGATCCCGACGGTCGAGGGCAATATCCGGGGCTATGGCCTGTCGCAGCATCTGGGCCGGGTGCGGGCCAGCAACGTGCCGGTTCTGGCGCTTGAGGAAGACACCGAGGCCGCCTGCGCCCGCGTCGCCGAAGAGGCTGAACGCGCCGTCGCCGAAGACGGCATCGACGCGGTGATCCTCGGCTGTGCCGGGATGGCCCGGGTCACCGGACATCTGCGCACCCGGCTGCCGGTGCCGGTGATCGACGGCGTCGAGGCCGCCGCGCGCTTCATCTCGGTGCTGTGAGGCGCCCAAGAACGATCCGTGCCCGCGCAATCCTCGCGCCCCGAGACGAAACCGACACCCGGCGCCGGGCTCAGACGCGTCGCCGTCCCCGCATCTTCGGCCGATCGACCTGCGCTTCGGACGGGAAAACCCGACTGCCGGTCGGGCGGATCGGACCTGTCGGAGGTCCCTGCCGCGATGCGGCCTGAATGGGCCTTCCCGAGGCGGAACCGGGATCGGCGCGCGCGCGTCCGAAGGCGGCACAAGAGCCGTCATTCCCCAGGATCGGGCGTCCTGTCCGGTGCAAGCGATCGGGGGGCATGCCCTGTCGCGGCTGACATGTCCCAGGCGGTCAGGGCGGCCTCCAACGCGGCGACGCCGTCCAGATCGAGGGGATGGGTCGGCCCGTCGAGGACGAGCCGCATCGGCGGCGGGCCCGGCCCCGAGGGCACAGGCCAGACCGATGCGCAGGCGCTCGCCCCCGCCCGGTTCGCCCGCGCGGCGCAAGGCATCCGCCGCATGAAACCCGAAACGGACCACAAAGCACGGGGCGGCACGCATTCCTGATCATCGCCCGAAAATGACGATTGCGGTGCGCGAGATGGCAGAGAGGAAAGTCCCCGGACAGCGGCCACTCGCGTGGCACCGCGGCGCCGGTCCCCGAGGCGGCCAAACATGATCCCGATGCGGTTGTGCCGCTTGTCCTGTCTGACGGTCCCGTTGCACTTCGTCCGTCCCGGGATGCAGGCTTGTATGCCCTTGCCTTTCACCGCGTCCCGGAACCGGCCTGCGGCTTCCGGAGCGCCCGGTCGCCCGTTTCGGCGGCATCCGGTGCGTGGTTCGGACATATCCGGTCGCGCCGGAGGCCAGCCGCCAGGCTCTTTTCCCCGATGTCGCCCGAGGGGAACCGGTCAAGCGGTTCGATCCCTGCGGGACAGCCGCCGCGCGCGGCGTCCTGCGCGCCCCATGATGCTGGCGCGGCCTCGCGGGTGGCAACCGGCCGGGCGCTGATCACCGCTTGTCTCCGTCCTCCCCGGGCCGCGCGTCTTTCACAGCGGCAGGCCATCAGGCCCCCGCCTGTGGACGCCGTGACCGGGCCGGTCCAGGATTGCGTCGGCGCGGGCGGGCTCGTCGACGACGCGGCGCCAGGCCCCAGCCGGCAACTGGCGGATGATGACGGCGACGCCGTCGCCGTCCCCGACGATCCCCATGAGGTCGCGCCGCGCGGCCCGGCCGACGGGCGGTCGGGGCCGATCAGCGGGTCGGGACGGCCCGGCCGACGGAACAGCCGGGGAATGCGGCCGCCGCCAGGGTCTGCCCGCGTTCTGCAAAAAGGCGCGGCACGCGGCGGTGCAGGACGCTCTTCCCGTTCCGAGAGGCGGCCTGCGCCGGGTCGGCTGGCCGATTTCGCGGCGGAAGACTCGTTCGCCCCGATCTTGCGGGAAGTCGCCGCGATACCGACCCCGCCCGCGATCCGTTCGGCGGCCGGTCGGGTGGACAGGAACCGGAAACTCCCAGACCACCCCACGCGTCGGCTCACCATCGCGCGCCATGTCCAGCCCCCTCGATCGCATGCAGACATCCTCCCAAGGCCCGTGTTTCACTGGACCATGGGGGCATTGCACCGCTTTCGATGCTCAACACGCTCAAGGCGCAGGTCGCCGCAGTCGGAGAAGGAAGCAGGACCCGCCTGTTGCCGTATTTCCGGCCGCGCGGGCCGGATTGCGGTTGCTGGCTCCGCGTCTGCCGGATGGATCCAAAACGGAGCCGCGGCTTTTGGCGGTCTTCCACGGCGATCCGGCCGCGACCGCATCGTCGCGGACGCCGCTGACGCTCAGGACAGAACGGCCCCCGAGGGCGAGGGATGACGGCCTGTGGCAGCCCCGTCGGGGTCCGAAAGGTGGAATGGCCGGCCAGTCCGGCCATCCGAAGGGTCCGCCCGGAACGCGCGCGCGCAAGTTCCCGTTCACTGACGTCCCGGCCCGGACACCGGCACCGGGAGCGACTTGCATCTGGCATTCGCGGCATCGCTCCGGTAACTGGCAAGGGTCAGCTGGCCTGCGGCACACGCCCCGCCATGACCGAAGGGACGGTTTCCTGCGCAAAAGCGTCCCGAGAATCGGGCGCCGCCGCAGCTGTGACGGATGATCAGCGTTGGAGATCCGGACCTTTGGAGAGAAGCCGCGCCGTCCTGGCAACCCTGGGATTCGACCCGAAACACCTGTCCTTCGCGGGCCGAACCGCGCTCGCCGCCTGCGCGGCCCTGGCTGTGGCCTGGGCGGCGGGGCTGGAGCATCCGCAATGGGCCGCGATGACCGTCTGGGCCGCGTCGCAGCCGACCCGCGGCCAGCTTCTTGAGAAAAGCTTCTTCCGGATCGCAGGCACGGTCAGCGGCACGGCCGCGGGCATCCTTCTGGTGCTGGCGGGCGGCCTGCACCCCCTGTTGCTGGTCCTCGGGCTGGCGCTTTGGGTGGCAGCCTGCACGGGCATCGGCAACGTGCAGCGCGGGTTCGTGTCCTATGGCACGGTGCTTGCCGGCTATACCGCCGCGATGGTGGCATTGCTCGAGTCGAGCCTCCCCGACCGCGTGGTTCTGCTTGGGGCCGACCGGCTGGCGACCGTGCTGACCGGGGTCGTCGTGGCGATGGTCTTCGGCTATGCCTTCGCGCCGCCCACGGCAAGCCCCGAGATCCGCCGGAGGGCGGCCCGGCTGATCGCGGATATCCTCGACGAGCTTGCCGCGCGGATGGACGGGCATGCCGAACGGCCGGACCGGGGGGGCGCCCTGCTGGCGGAGATGGCCAGTATCGAGGACGGGCTCGACCCCCAGGCGGCGGGCTCCATCCGGTCCCGGCGCGTGGTGCGGTCGACCCGCGCCGTCCTGGGGGCGGGATTGTCGGCGCTGCTCTGGGTCCGTCGCAACCCGGCGCATGCGCTTTGCCCCGGGGCGGCGCAGCCCTTCCGTCAGGCCGCGGACGACCTGCGACTGGACCATATCGACAGGGCACGATCCACGCTTTCGGCCTCGGCCGGCCTCGTGGCGGCGCATCCCCGGCTGCTGGGCGTGGTGCGCGACCTGGCCCTCGCGCTCGATCACTGGCAAAATCCGGACGCCCGCACGCCGGACCGCTCGCTGCCGGCCGTGATCTCGCGCGACTGGATCGGAGCGCGCGAGGCCGCACTCCGGGCCGGAGGCGCGATCCTTCTGTTCGGCGCGGTCTGGCAGGCGACGGGCTGGCATGCGGGACCCTATCTGCTGCTGGGCCTGTCGATCATGATCTCGCTGTTCTCGACCTTCGAGAATCCGCGGGCCATGATGCGTAACGTCTTCCTCGGCTCGCTGTTCGGCGCGCTGGGGGCGCTGGCCTGCCGCTGGCTGGTCTGGCCGCTGGCCGGAGCCGAGTATCAGCTGATCCTGCTGGCCTTTCCCTTCATCCTCTTCGGCCCGTTTCTCGTGGGCCATCGGCGCACGGCGGCGATCAGTTTCGACTACAACATGACCTTGATGCTCATGCTGCAACCCGTCTGGCCGCTGGCGGGCAAGTTTCTCGACTCGGTCGAGATCGGTCTCGCCATCCTCGCCGCACCGATAACGGCCTTCGTGGCCTATCGCTTCGTCTATCCCGCCGGGTTGCGGCGCAGGCTTCGGACCCAGTTCCGCATGATGATCGCGGATCTGGCCGCCCTCGCTTCGGACGACCAGGCCCTGACCCATCGCGCCGTCTGGCGGGCGCGGCTCTATCACCGGGCGCTGCGTCTGGTGCGCCTGTCCGAAAAGGCCTCGCGCGCCAAGGACCGGGGGCAGCGCGCGAGCCTTGCGATCCTCGATCTCGGGCATGCGACGATGCGGGCGAAGGACCTGCTGGAGCGCGGCGCCGTTACGCCGGGCGCGGCACGCGCCCTGACCGGCTTTATCGGGCGGGTGGCCCACCTGCCGGACCGGCCCGAGCGCTGCCTGTCTGCCCTCCGCCGCATCGAGGAGCGTTTGCCCGAGGACGAGTTGAGGCCGTTCCGGAAGGCCGCGTGCGAACTCGAAGGTCTGCTGGACGATTTCCGCCAGAGCCTGGTCTGATCATTCCTCGACCCGCAGCATCGTCTTGATGGCACGGCGCTCGTCCATCGCCCGGTAGCCCTCGGCGACATCCGCGATGGGAAGCGTCAGGTCGAACACCCTGCCGGGCTCGATCCGACCCTGCAGAACCCGGTCCATCAGGTCGGGCAGGAAGCGGCGCACCGGGGCCGGGCCGCCCAGCATCCGCTGCTGCTTGAAGAAGAGCTGCCCGCCGTCGAAGCTGACGCCATGGGGCACGCCGACATAGCCGATGGTCCCGCCCGGGCGGCAGACCCCCATCGCCTGCTGCATGGATTGCGCCATGCCGACGGCCTCGATCACCGAGTCCGCGCCGACGCCGTCGGTCAGGTCCATGATCCGGGCGATGCCGTCCTTGCCGCGTTCCCCGACGATGTCGGTGGCGCCGAAGTCGCGCGCCAGGGCCGAGCGGCTGTCATGCCGGCTCATGGCGATGATCCGCCCCGCGCCCAGCTGGCTGGCCGCCATCACGCCCATCAGGCCCACGGCGCCGTCGCCGACGACGACGACCGTTCCCCCCTCGCGCACATTGGCCGCGACCGCCCCGTACCATCCGGTCCCAAGCACGTCCGACACCGCCAGCATATGCGGGATCATCCCGGCATCCGGCATCTCTTCGGTGGCCACCAGCGTGCCGTCGGCCAGCGGAACCCGGGCATAGGGCGCCTGGGCGCCGGTCATGAACTCGCGCTGCTCGCAGGAGGACTGGAAGCCGAACTGGCAATGCGGGCAGGTATTGTCCGAAAGACAGAAGGACCCGACGACGAACTGGCCCGGCTTGACCGTGCGCACCTCGCTGCCGACCTCGACGACCACGCCGCAATATTCGTGCCCCATATGCGCGGGACCGTCCTGCGGCTGCAGGCCCCGGTAGGGCCAGAGGTCCGAGCCGCAGATACAGGTGGCCGACAACTTGATGATGGCATCGGTGGGCTTGAGGATCTTCGGATCTTCGACGGCTTCATAGCGAACGTCGCCGGGGCCGTGCATGACCGTTGCGTGCATGGAAACTCCTTTCCTTTAAGTCAGGCGCCGGACCCGGCGCCGGTGACATGCTGCATCCAGGTGCAGATCTACCTGTGCTTCCTGTCCTGGATGGCAATATGGCTGACGCTTGTCCCGGTCGGGCCACGGCAAAGTCCGGGGCAAAGCGCCCTCGGCCGAGGCCGACCCTCGACCCGTTGATCGCGACGAATTAGGGGCGTTGTCCCTTGGAAGGGCGGACTCGGACCCTGCGATTGCCGCCACTGGCGGCGCCCGCTGACGGTTGACCAAAGACCCTAATAATCGGATCGGCGCCGCGCATGCATGCAAAGGCGCCGGGAACGCCAGGCATCCTGCCCCTGGCGGTGGGGCCGCGGGTGCGCTGGTCGCGCCATCGGCCCGGCCTAGCGCAGGACCTGCCGTCATTGCGGGCGAAACGGCCAATCGCCCGTCGCGCCGGCGCCCCTTCGGGCAAGCATCGTCTCACCCGCCGGCCGACCCCGGCGGTCAGGCTCCTGCGGACCTGGCCGAGCCCCCGGGCGGGTGGAAAAGCGACCGCCGGATCGCCACATGAACCCCGAAATTGCCATCCGCGACCTGGGTGACGCTGAAATCGGCGGCGACAGACAGCAGGGCACGGGCGTCGTCTTCGGTCAGCCCGTGGACGTCCCTCAGGAAACGCCGCCCCTGGCGGAAGGCATGGCGCAAGGCATGATCCACCGAAGAGCGCGTGTAGACATCGGTCTGGGCGCTGCGGCCGAGATCGCGCAGGTGGTTTTCGAACCTGAAGCTCTGGATCACCCAAGCCTCGGGCGTCCCGATGACCGGCGCGGTCCGGCCGCGCACCCCGGGGACGGTGTCGGTTCCGGACTTGTGCAGTCTCAGGCGGAAGGTGCCGGTCAGCGACATCTCAAGACCCGTTCCGTTGATCTCGCCATCGCCCTGGCTGAAATGGCCGTCCCCGATGGACAGCAGCGCGCCCTCGACCGCGACGGGCAGATAGATGCGGGCGCCGGAACCGGCGCGCCGGTTGTCGATATTGCCGCCGAAATAGCCCGGCGGAATGGTATCGACGCTCTCCGCCGCGCGCGGGGCGCCCCCGACAAAGCCGAAATGCGGGCGCGCGGGCACGACGATCCCGTCCAGCGCCCGGCGGTGCCCGACCAGACTGTGGTCGACCGGAATGCCGGGATCGTCCATCGTGCCCTGCTCGATCCCGAACGGACCGGTCTGCGGGGTCCAGCGATACTGATAAACGGCGCGGGCCTCGTCGGGGCGGTCCGGATCGACCTCGAAGATCGTCACCGTCTCGTGCCGTTTCGTGCCCGGCAGCGGGTCCGTGTACTGATACCCCCACTAGGCCGCGGCGTTCGACCCGATGGCCTTGCACCGGAACAGCAGATTGGCCGAGGGGCGCGGGGCGATTTCGATGATCTCGACCTCCAGCACGTCGCCCGGTTCGGCGCCGGTGACATGGATCGGCCCACTGCAGATATGGACGTCGAAACCCTCGCCCGCGCCGCGCCCGAAGATCGAGGCATCCATCGGCCCGGCCCCGCGCCGGTCGATCGCCTTGGCCTCGCGGGTCCAGCGAAAGACGCTTTCCGCCCCCGGATCGCTCTCGACGAAGCGGGTGTAATCGTCGCCGCCATGCCGGGTCAGCGTCTCGACCCGGACGACCGCGCCGGAGGGCACATGGAGGACGGGCGGAAGCGACCGGCCGATATGCCCCCGATGCACGGTACCGGCCCGCGCGGGCAGAACGAAATCGACCGGGCAGCCATCGCCGGGCGCGGGGTCGGGGTCTGGGTCGGGAAGGTCCGTCGCGGGGGCGGCGGGCGGCCTCGCCCGGATTGCCGCGAACGGCGTAGGGAAGCGGCGCATGCCGGTTGTCCGCGCGCAGCGCGCGGGGCGATATGCCGAAGGCGTCGCGAAACGACAGGCTGAAATGCGCGGCGCTGGCAAAGCCCCTGCGATGCGCGATCTGGGCGATGCCGACCCCGTTCTGGCTCATGTCCAGCAGATCGGCACGGCTGCGCTCCAGCCGTTTCTGGCGGATGTGCCGGGAAAAGCTGTCGCCCTGCGGCTCGAAAAGCCGCTGGGCATAACGCGGCGACAGCCCCGCCAGTCCGGCGACATCGCTCAGGGACAGCTCCTGCATCGCCAGCCGCGTGTCGATGGCGGCCGTGACCCGCCGGAAATGCGCGACCTGAACGGGCGTCATCCCGCCGTCGTCGAAATCCGCCTCATGCAGGAGCGCCCCGCACAGCACGTCGAGCAGGGCGCCTTCGCTGGCGGCAAGGTCCTGCCGGGTCAGCGCGTCGAACTGCGCGCCGAGAACCGCCAGCATCGTCCGCGCCATATCGGCGGCAACCGACCCGCCCAGCACCAACGGCCGCGCCAGCCGCTGTCGGCCGAGCCGGGTCGAGACGCAGTCGGGCGGCAGATCCAGAAGGATCGCCTTGGCGTCGCCTGACCAACGAAGGCACCGGTCGACGCCCGGGGGCAAGAACCGCAAGATCGTTCTGGGCGAATTACTGCACGCGTGAGCCGACGGAAAGGACGCCCCGGCTGCGCAGCGTCAGCACCGCAAGCAACGCCCCGGACCGCGACCGGACCGCACCGGGGCGGATCTCTTGCGCGGGGGCCACGCGCCGCGCGAGACGCAGGCCGACTGGCAGCCGCAGGACGCTGAGCGTGCCGGTCAGCGCCGCCGTGCCGGCCGGCGCAGCGGTCAGCCCGAATTCGGCCAGCCGCGCGCCCCGCCTCGGGCGGCGTCGACAGATCCAGATGATCGGGGTCCAAAGCGCTGTCCATCCCGCGACAAGCCTGGCGCAGCAGCGGCCGCCCGGTGCCGGAAATCCGGGGGGGGGGCGGGCCGGTTTCCGTTCATATGCCTCAATTTCATGCGGCTGTGTCGGCAAGCGCTGTCCCGCATATGCACAAACGGTTTCCCGGAGGCGCAGCCCTCCTGCGGCGGCGGTCCGGCAGGGCGGCGGGCAGCCCCCGCCAACCCTTTGCCATGGCGCCTTTTTCCGCCGCCCGGAGCGGAAGGCCCGGGCGCGCTTGCCGAAACCGGGCCACCGCCAACTGAGCCTGCCGGTGCCAGACATTTCCCAACAGGAAAGACGATCATGTGTCGTGAAGACGATGCGACCTGCCCCGGTTTCGAGGCGCATTTCCGGCAGTTCAAGGAAGAGATCAACCCCGGCCCGCGGGCTGCTGGGCGCCGGTCTGTTCGGCGCGGGTGGGCTGATCGCGGTGGGGGCGGCGGGCTATCGCTGGTGACGCCCGCGCTGGCGCAGACCAGTGCCGCCAAGGCGCCGGGGCGCCCGTCCTGCCACTATCTTCCCGCCAATGCCGAGACGGTCCATTGGGGGATATTTCAGCAAGACGCTGGCGCCCCGGGGCGAGATCGACAGCGGCGACATCGTGACCCCCGAGACGCTGAGCCATCACGCCGCCGGCGACCTGGAACGCATGGTTCAGGGCGATGAGGCGCCGAAAGCGTCTGTCTCTGGACGAAGGACAGGAAGGGCGTCGACCGCCGGGGCGCGGGATCGACCGATCCGGCGGTCGACAGGGTGGGCTCGGGCGACAGTCAGGGGGGGCATATCCTCACCGGCCCGGTCCATGTGCGGGGCGCCGAGCCGGGCGACGTGCTCGAGATGCGCATCCTCGACTGCGTGCCGCGTCCCAGCGCCAATCCGGATTTCGCCGGCAAGAGCTTCGGGTCGAACGCCGCCGCCTGGTGGGGCTATCATTACAACGACATGCTGGGCGGCGCGAAACGCGAGGTCATCACGATCTATCAGGTCGATGCCACCGGAGACAAAAGCTGGGCCGAGGCGGTCTGCAATTTCAAATGGGTTCCGCAGACCGACCCGTTCGGCGTGACCCATCCGACCATCGACCATCCCGGCATGCCGGTCGACCATGCGCTGACCGACCGCAATTACGACGTGCTGAAAGGCATCCGCATCCCGATCCGGCCGCATTTCGGCACGCTCGGCGTGGCCCCGGCCGAGGCCGATTTCGTCGACTCGGTCCCGCCCAGCTATACCGGCGGCAATGTCGACAACTGGCGGATCGGCAAGGGCGCGATCATGTATTACCCGGTCTCGGTCGAGGGCGCTCTGCGGTCGGTCGGCGACCCCCATGCCTCGCAGGGCGACAGCGAGCTTTGCGGCACCGCCATCGAATGTTCGCTGACCGCGACCTCCCAGCTGATCCTGCACAAGAAGGCCGACCTTGCCGGAACGTCCCTGGAAGAGATGGATCACCCGATGCTCGAAACCCAGACCGAATGGGTGGTGCACGGTTTCTCGGTGCCGAACTGTCTGGGCGCGCTCGGCGCGACCGCGCAGGCCGACATCTACGGGAAATCCTCGGTCGATGACGCGATGCGGGACGCGTTCCGGAAGATGCGCAAGTTCCTGATGACGACGAAGGGCTGACCGAGAACGAGGCGCATTCGCTGATGTCGGTCGGCATCGATTTCGGGATCACGCAGGTGGTCGACGGCAACTGGGGTGTCCATGCCATCGTGAAGAAGGACATCTTCTCGGGCCGCGCCTGACCGCCCGGCTCCCCCCCCCGAGCCAAACGATGGCCCGGCACGGGGGGCTTGCGGCAGACCCGCCCACCGGCATGACCCGCACGCTCGGCCGCCCGCCCCGAGCGCCAGCCAACGCCGAGGCCCGTCCGCCCGCCGATGCCAATCGAGGACCGCTCCGCCCGCGCCGGAGCACGGCAGGGCCTCTCTGCGACCAGTCCGGCCGACGGGGCGGCGAGGCCGGGCCTCGTCTTCCCGTAATTCGGCATCCGATGCCCTGCCCGCCCGACCGGCAGCCCGGACCCAAAGCCCCATACCCAAAGCCCGACGCGGGCCGGACCGGTCTGTCTGCGAAGGCCGCGGCACGAGGCATGCTGCGGGTCTGCGACAAGGCCTCGCTCAGAGCCCCGAGAGCTTCATGAAAGCCTCGGGATAGCGATTGCCCTGCGGCCGGAACCCGGCGGCCTCGATCTCGGCCATGTCGGCCTCGGTCAGCGCGACGTCGAGCGCGCCGCAGTTCTCCTCGAACCGCTCCAGCCGCCGGGTGCCGAAGAGCGGCACGATCCAGGGCTTGCGCGCTAGCAGCCAGGCCAGGGCGACCTGGGCGGGCGTCGCACCGTGGCGGGCGCCGATCCCCGAAATCAGCTCGACGAGCCGCATGTTCGCCGCGCGCGCCTCGGCCTCGAACCGCGGCATCTTCGCCCGCATGTCATTCTCGGCAAAGCTGGCGGCCGGGTCGATCTTGCCGGTCAGGAACCCCCGGCCCAGCGGCGAGAACGGCACGAGCCCGATCCCCAGCTCTTCCAGGACCGGCAGGATCCCGCCCTCGGGCTCGCGGGTCCAGAGCGAATATTCGCTTTGCAGCGCCGCCACCGGCTGCACCGCATGGGCCTTGCGGATCGAGCCCGCCCCGGCCTCGGACAGGCCGAACCAGCGCACCTTGCCCTCGGCGATCAGGTCCTTCACGACGCCCGCGACATCCTCCATCGGCACCTCGGGATCGACCCGGTGCTGATAGCAGAGGTCGATGTAATCGGTACCCAGGCGGCGCAGGCTGCCCTCGACCGAGGACCGGATCTGCGCGGGCTTGCTGTTGACGCCGCCGCGATGCTCGCCGGTCTTCTGGTCGATGTCCCAGCCGAACTTGGTCGCGATCTTGACCTTGTCGCGCATGCCCCGGAACGCCTCGCCGACCATTTCCTCGTTGGTCCAGGGCCCGTAGACCTCGGCCGTGTCGAAGAGGTTCATGCCGCGCTCGGCCGCCGCCCGCAGCAGCGCGATCATCTGGTCGCGATCCTCGATCTCGCGGCTCTTGCCGTATCCCATCGCGCCAAGCGCGAGGGCCGACACTTCCAACCCTTGTCCAAGCGTTCGCTTCTGCATGGATTTTCCCTTCATCCGTTGGTCGCCCCCGGGGCGCGGCCCCGGACGGTCCGGCCATGACATAGCGCCCGCGCGTAGCTCTGGAACGCCCGGGGTCCTTGTTTGCGACATGAGCAGGGCTCATGAATGCCCCATGCGACCGGGGTCCTGCCCTCGCCGCGCGCGACCGCGTCCAGCGCCGCCGCGACGGGTGTGACGCCGTGGGTCAGATCGAGGATCTCGCGCCGGATCCCGGGCAGACCGACCCGCCCGGCGAGGACGCGGGCGACGGTGCCCCGGGCGACCCAGCCACAGGGCACCGCGAGGCCGGGGCTGCCCCTGCCCTCGCCCCCTTCGTGAACCAGCGTCCCGGGCCGCGGGATCACCCGGTCGAGCCCCGAGGCCGCAACCGCGACATCGGCCCGCTTCTTTTCGGCCATGTAATGTTCGAAACCCGGAGTACGCGCGTGCTGGCGGCCGGCCTCGGGACAGGCCGAGACCAGGCAGAGGCGGCGGATGCCAAGCCGCTCGGCCGCCGCGACGACCTTGGCCGGGGCATCGCCGTCGGTCGCGGTGGTGCGCTTGGACCCGCTGCCCGCCGCCCCTGCCGAAAAGACGAGGACCTCGCAGCCCTCGGCTGCGCGGGTGAAGTCGTCCACCGTCATCCCGACGATGTCGCCCGACACCGGGACCGCGCCTGCCTCGGCGATCCCGACGGGCTGTTCGGGTTTGCGGTGCAGGCCCCGCACCTCGTGCCCGTCCGCGCGAAGGCGCGACAACAGCTGTCTGCCGATGCCTCCGGTGGCGCCGATCACAAGCACCTTCATTCTTCTGTCCTTCGGATCGTCCGACTGATCCGGCGCGTCGATCAGCCGGGCAGGCGCTCGACGAAATAGCCGCGCTTCCGGCCCGCGGCGAGGCGGTGGACCCGAATTTCGGCATGGGCCTCGGACCGGTACCAGCCAGGCGCGCTGTCCATGCTGCCGAACCGCGGCCTCACGATCTTGCCCTCGGGCGCGCGGCCCTCGACCGCTTCGGTCCGGCCGCCAGTGGCCAGCAGCCACCCACCGAACCGCGCAGGCGCGGCCGCGACCCTCTCGGCATGGGGGACGATCCGCGCGGGGTCCTGCGGGTCGGGTTCGAGGACGAAATGGCCAGCAGGCCTCATGTCCGGGTCCTTCCGGCTGACATATCGGGGAAAAGGCGCACCAGTCGCCCCCCTCTCAGGCCGCTAACCGTGCCGCGCGATCGCGCGCCCGGTCCGTCACCGCTTGCAGGTCCTCGGCACTGTTCACCCCCGGGACATGTCTCATGCCGGTCGAGATGACGGGAGACTGGTCGTCCATCCCGCAAAGCAGCGCCGGAAGAAAGTCCTCCAGCGGAGAGGTCATCGGCTGGCCCGACGCATAGGCCGCCCCGGGAGCGCCCGTGGTGAAGGACTGGATCAGCGGCTTGCCCTGCAGCCGCGTGCCCCCCGCGCCGTGGGCGAAACCATGCACCGGCACGCGGTCGACCCAGGTCTTCATCAGCCCCGGCAGGCCGAAGCAGTCGAAGGGGAGACTGCCAGACAATGACGTCGGCATCGGACAGGGCCGCCTGTTCGGCGGGCACGTCGATGCGGAAATCGGGGTAAAGCGCGTCGAGGCGGCGCAGCTCGATCTCGATCCCGGGCTGCGCCCGCAGGCTGTCGAGGATGATGCGGTTCGCGGTCGACCGGTCGAGATCGGGATGGCCGGAAATGACGGGTGTCTTGGTCATGCTTTGATCCGCGGGGGCATTGGGGAGCTCGGGGCCGATCCAGATCCGCGCGCTTTTGACGATTGGCCGTGGAATGGACCAATCCTTCTTTCCCGGAAGGAAAGGACACGTTGGCCGAGCTGGCGCTTTACGGGCACCTCCGGGTGTTTCCTGCCATCGCTGCCGAGCGCCGCGTCACCGGCGCTGCACGGCGTCTGGGTGTCGGCTTGCCCGCGGTCAGCAAGTCTCTGAAAGCGCTCGAAACGCAGACGGGGTGCCGCTTTTCAACCGCAGCACCCGGCGGCTGGAAATCACCCCGGCGGGCGAAATGCTGCGGGGCCGCAGCTCGGACGCGCTGCGGGTGCCGAGCCATGCGGTGGAAAGCGTGCAGGATCTGGGCCGGACCCCCAGCGGCACGGTGCGGATCACGGCGGCCCGCTTTGCCCATTGGTGCGGGCTGCGGCGGCCCGTGCTTGCCCGCTTCGCCGCGCGCCATCCGCAGATCCGGCTGGAAATCTCGGACGATCACGGCACGGTCGATATCCTGCGGCAGGGCTTCGACATCGGCATCCGCTTCGGCGACCGGCTGGAAGAGGACCTGCCCGCGCACCGGAGACTGCCGCTGATGCAGGAGCGCGACGGCGAGGACCCGACCATCGACATGCCCGCGCGCCTTGCGACCAACGACATCGAGGTGACCGCCGACGCGGTGCGGCAGGGCCTTGGGATCGGCCGGTTGTTCGAACCAGTGCGCGCCCGCCTGCCCGATGCGGCGGACTTCGCGCCGGTGCTGGAGCCCTGCTGCCGCCGCTATCCGGCGCTCTTTCTCTATTTTCCCCGGAACGGCCGGAAGGCGGCACGGGTCCGGACCCTGACCGACTTTCTGGCCGAAAGCGCAGGCGGGCGCCGAGCGCTGTCCCCGCCTCGGACACGCCCCCCACGCCCCCCGCTCACGACACCGGACCCGCCGGGCGGGGCTTTGCGGGAAGGGCCCCCGGCGGCAAGGGTTCGGCGGCAAGGGCTCGGCGGCAGGGGACCGGTGCGGAGGCGGACAGTCGCCGTCTCCGCACCGCCCGCTTGGGTCAGGCGGCCCGGCGGCGTTTGCGCCCGGCGCTGCCAAGGGCGCCGCAGGCAAGACCGATCAGCCAGACCGATGCCGGCAGCGGAACCGGGGCCGGGTCCTCCGCCGCGGCCAGGACCTCGTACCGGAGCCCGGCGGCCGCGCCCTCCTCAAAGCCGAACCAGTAGCTGTGATCCGGGTTGACGGACCCGTCCTCGTTGACCGACCAGACGCCGTCGTCGCCCTTCTCGACCAGGTCGAGATAGGGGGCCTTGCCGGTGTCGCCCTTCAGTTCGATGTCGAGCCAGGCGGTCACGAAATGCTGGCCGATATTGTTGGTGAAGACCTGATCCCAGAGCGGATCGATGTAGTGATCCGCGACGCCCAAGGCATGGCTTTCCTCCGGGGCGGGGATCGGCGCGACGACATGGTGGCCGCCGCCCTCAAGCGTCAGCAGGGAGCGGTCCACGCCGGTCGCGCCTTCCCAGATCGCCCGCACGCCGGTCTCATAGCCCGCCGTGCGGTCGTCCGACCCCGCGATGAACAGCATCGGCACGTCGATCGCCGCCAGCCCCTCGGCCTCCCAGAGACCGTAATTCATGCCCCAGGGCGCAATGGCCACGGCGGTCTTGATCCGCGGATCGGCCATGGCCGCGTGGGTCTCGCTGCCCTGCTCGTGGATCGCCAGCGTGTTCGCAGGCGCCCAGCCCATCGCCGCTTCGGACAGGCCGCCGCCGGCCGTGACGATCGCCCCGTAGCCGCCCATCGAATAGCCGATCAGACCGGTATGGCGCGTGTCGATCAGACCGGCCAGCCCCGAATTTGCGTCGGCGTTCAGCCGCTCCATCTCGTCCAGGACGAACAGCTGATCCAGGGTCCGGTTCACCAGCGTCGAGCCGAACGCCGCCTGGCTGCGATAGGTCGAATCGGTGTGATCGATGGATGCGACCACATAGCCCTTCGAGGCGAGGTTTTCCGCCAGTTCCGCCATCAGGAAGCGGTTGCCCGGATAGCCGTGGCTCATGATCACCAGCGGCAGCGGCTCGGCGCTGTCCGCGGCGGCGGCGTCGCGAACCGCGCGGCCTTCCAGCGCGACCTCGGTGATCCCGTCGCGCAGGTAGACATCAAGCGAGGTCTCGCCCGTCGCGCCCGCGACGGCCGGATACCAGACCTCGACCGTCAGCGGCCGGTCGTAGCGCGGCAGATCCGCCGATGCGCCCGCCGCCGGATCGATGCCGACGATGTCGATCTGGTTTTCATGGACCAGATCGATCCGCCGCACGCCGATGGGCAGATCCCCGTAAGCCGCCAGAGCGGGGGCGTTGGGCGCCTGGCCGTCAATTCTGTTCTCCGCCGCAAGCGGCGTCGCCGCCGCCGCGGCCGTCAGCAACGAGAAGGCCAAGGGAAGATGTCTCATGTGAAGATCTCCTGGGGTCGAGAAACGTCGGCCAGTCCGGCGATTGTCGCGCGATCCGGCGGCGCAGGACGGGACACTGACGCGGTTCCGGTCCGCCGCGGCGGCCGTCGCTCGCCGTTTCGGCACCGATCGGCGCCGTCCTGGACCCATCCTGGGGCCGTCCTGGTGCCGCGCGGCCAGAGCCGCGACGCGCGACGCGTTTCGTGTCATCCGAACTGAATTTTAGGGTCTTGGTGAGCGCGTGACCGTCGGGTATCCACCGCAGGTAACACCGCTGTGAACCCTTCGTCATTTTTCTGACCGCCCTGGCTTTCGCCCTGCCCGGCACCGCCCGGTTCGGCCGGAACCGCCGCATCGGGCGGTCGAGCGTCTTGCCCCGCGCGAGGCCGCAGGCGCAACGGCCCCATATCGGGGCGTCCGGGCCCCGGGACCGGCGACAAAGGCCCGGGCCGCGCGGTCATGGACAGGGGTGGCCCTGGCCCGGCCGCCCGCGATGCCCAGTCCAACCGATGGCGGAACGCCAAGGTGGCTGTGCAGCGCCACGTTTCCGCCGGTGCCGGGAAGGCCAATCGGGCGCGCGCCATTCGGAACGCCGCGCGCCCCCCGCTGGCGCCGGCGCATCCAGCGCCTCGATCACGTCCCAGCAAAAGGGTTGCGGGATAGGCCCCGCGCCGTGCCGGTCGAAGGCCAAGACCCGACCCGGAACCGGCTTCTGCCGCGCGGCTCCGGGGACGTCCCGAGCCGGGGGCTCGGGTCCTCGCGGGCCTCTTTCCCTGCGGGCTCAGCGGCCGGGGTCGGACAGGCCTGGCTGGCCGACCGGGGCCACGCGGCCAGCGGGACAGCCGGTCGGTCCCGGCAATCGGCCGGTCGCCGATCCGGGCGCGGCCCACCATCATCGGGCCGTCCGCGCCGAAATCCCATGTCTCGTTGCCGCAAGCACGACCCCCTCTGGCACCCGGGCGGCGGGCCTCATGGACAAACCGGTCCGAGAGCCGGTTGCCCGCAGGGCCCAGAAGCGCCCCGATCGGCCGGCGGCCGCGTTCGGCGGCGCATCGGCGCGTCGGAACGCCATCCGGGTTCCGCCAATCGGGGCCGGACGCGGAGGCCCGCGCGGCGACTTCGCGATGGCGGACGTTCCCGGCATCCTTGCCCAGCCAGCCGCAGCGTGTCGGGGGACGCGGGCGGCGGACATGCGACCCCCGAAGGCGCGAAACCGACCCTGTTCCCGGCCGCGGTCAGCAATGGCAACGCGGATGCGCCCTTCTCCAGCCGCCGACGCCCTCGCAAATCCGCTGGACCGGCCGCCGTCGGGGCCGCATGACAGGCAGGACCGAGACACGATCCTCAAGGAAAAGGAAGACCGGCTTGCCTGAAACGCCGAACCTCGTCGACGCGCTGCTGCGCCTGCCCGATCCCGACGCGCTGGTCCCGGCCAGGCGCAGCGCCCATGCGCCGCGCATCCTGATCCTCTATGGCTCGCTGCGCGAGCGCAGCTATTCGCGCCTGGCCGCCGAGGAAGCCGCACGCATTCTCGAACGCCTCGGGGCCGAGGTCCGGTTTTTTGACCCGCGCGACCTGCCCTTGCCCGACAGCGTCGAGGCCGACCATCCGAAGGTCGCGGAGTTGCGCGCCCTGGTCGAGTGGTGCGAGGGCATGGTCTGGTCCTCGCCCGAACGCCATGGCGCCATGACCGCCATCATGAAGGCGCAGATCGACTGGATTCCGCTGTCGCTGGGCTCGGTGCGCCCGACCCAGGGCAAGACGCTCGCCGTGATGCAGGTTTCGGGCGGCTCGCAAAGCTTCAACACGGTCAACCAGCTGCGCGTGCTCGGGCGCTGGATGCGCCTGCTGACCATTCCCAACCAGTCCTCCATCGCCAGGGCCTGGACCGAATTCGACGAGGCCGGGCGGATGAAGCCCTCGCCCTCTTACGACCGCATCGTCGATGTGATGGAGGAACTGATGAAGCTCACGCTTCTGACGCGCGACATCCGCGACCATCTGGTCGACCGCTACTCGGAGCGCAAGGAAAGCCATGCCGAGCTCTCGGCCCGGGTGAACCTGAAGACCCTTTAGACCGGCACCGGCGGAAACGGTCGCTTCGGGCGGGTTCGCCGACCGGCCAACGACGCGACGGAAAGGGGTCGATGCGTCGGGAGGCCCTACGAGGCGCAGCGCGCGCCCGGCGGCCCGGATGGCTCAGCTTCCCCCGGGGTCTTCCAGCGGACAGAGGCCCCGGGATCTCTGCGGACCGACGCGGCCATGGCCCGCTGCGCCGCTCGGGGATCCGCCAGTCGGCAGCGCCTTCGGCCCAAAAGGCGCCGCACCGGACGCCGGGCATTCAACGGGCGACAGCAGTGCCGTTCGCCGAAACGGCCCGATGGATGATCCCGAAAGCCCTTGCGGTTGTGGATCGGGAACAAGTTGGGGCCAAGGCGTAGATTTTTTGATTTCGTATCAGATGCTTAAAGTGACAGTCAAAGTGCCTTGGTGTCAAGATGCGGCCAAGTCGGCCTCAAGGTCCGGCCGGATCACCCCGTGAGACATGAAAAAACCCGCCGAAGCGGGCATTTTCTCATATCGCGGAAGATCGTCAGAGCTAGGTGGGCTCAACCAATCACGTCGTCCAGGTGGACGCGAAGGCTGGCAACGCCATGCTGCATAGGAGCACGAAGCGCACGGAGTTCACCCGACATGATCCTGGAAAAAGGTCCGCGAACGGACCAGCTCCACGCTGACAAGCATAACCTACAGGATGCCATCCATCGGCGGGATCTGTCAGCTCGTCGAGAACCATAATCTTGGAAAGAAGTTGCTCCAGATGCCGACGGGAGAAGACCACCTTTCGGACGGCACCACGCTCAGGTGCAGGTATCAGGGGGACGAGGTGTGACCTGCCCGATATAGCACCTCCACCTGCCGTTTGCTGGCCCCCAGGTGGCCGGGGATGTCATGAAGACTGATCGCTGTCTGGAAGTCTTCGATCAGAGGCAAGATTTCAGCCGCATCGAACACGATCCTGCCGCTTTCCTTATCTGATGCCCCCATCGGAACCTTCCCAAATTTCTGGAGGATCCGAGACAAGCGCTGCCGATGAATTCCAAGCGTGTCGCTCAGAGCCTGGAAGCTATAGGTGGTGCGGGCGGTGATTTGCTCGCCCAAAATGTTCGTGCCGGGCTCGATCGCAAAGTGCTTTGTGATGTGCGTACGGAGGATATCTCGGATGGGCCCCGGATCGATTGCGTTGGCTCGCCGATCAAGCCAGTCAAACAACGCTCCATAGTAGGCGAGAGGCCCCGCCTGAACGGCCGAAGCCGGGGACGTTGCATGGATCGTATCAAGCGCCTCGGTCACAGCCTCGGGGCCTTCGCGGTAGATGCTGAAACCGATGTCTGTCGCCTGCTCCACTTCGATGGGGGCGAGCTTCTTGATCTTGACGCCATGACCGTGCTCGAGGACGGCTCCAAG
The DNA here is from genome assembly GCF_003265965.1 of Rhodovulum viride. Taxonomy (NCBI): domain Bacteria; kingdom Pseudomonadati; phylum Pseudomonadota; class Alphaproteobacteria; order Rhodobacterales; family Paracoccaceae; genus Rhodovulum; species Rhodovulum viride. The sequence goes on from NZ_MUAV01000001.1 coordinate 311,507, forward strand.
CATCTCAGACGCGTTCAAGACCTGCTCCAAGGTCTGACCCTCGAGCCAGGACCACACCGGTGTACTCGTATTGGAGAGGCTGCATTTCAGCCAACCAATGTACTCGGGCGTGGGGTCTTCGACAGTATCCCGTTGTTTGAAAGTCGAAACCGAGACCGCATCGGGCAGCGCTTCTGCAGATGCATTGTCTGAATGGGCGAGCCAAAGACCATGGCGGTCACATCGGTGAACGTGCCGAAAACCCCAGATAAGCCGTTGCCGCCAGCATTCGCGGGCACCATCCGCCGCCAGGCAGGCCGGGCAGAAATGTGCAGCATGCGGGGAGAGAAATGCCCGGGCCAGTCGCTGGTCCCTGAAGCTTGCATGAGTCTGCTTCACGTCGACACTGTTTGCCAAAAGCTCTTCGGGTTCGACGCCCACCATCTCCGCAAGTGCGCTGGTTTCCGCCGCATGGCCCGAAACGAAGCTCGGAGCGCTGATATTGAGATCACGCAGGAAGTGCCGCATACCGCGCCCCGTGTGCATGAGCGCAAGACAGTTGGCGAACGACAACGTCGTTTCCTCAGGGTCAAACGGCAGATATGGACGCAGCACTCTCATCGCACCCATCCCATGGCCCTCAGCTCGCTCTCGACGAAGGACCAGTCTCCGGGGTGAAAAGGTGTCATTTCCCTGGGACCATTGCTTTTCACGAAGATGCGCTCGGCGTCCTCGAGTTCGAGCCGGGAGCGCCGCTTGGTGATCACGCGGCGCAGGCTATCCTTGACGAGTTTGACCGCACGGCCAGCCTCCCCATGCTCAGCGAACAACACACGCTCAGAAAACTTGAGTCCGGGGTCAATCGCGATACCCAGCTTACGTGCTGACGTAGCTACACACCTTGGTCTGCCCCCCGGAAGTTCCCTCGCCGTAGCGTAGAGTCTGCCCAACCTGAAGGAGCAGACGAATGAGGAAAAGCCGTTTCACCGAGGCGCAGATTATCGGGATGCTCAAAGAGCAGGAGGCGGGTTTGCCCACCTCGGAACTTTGCCGGACGCATGGGCTGAGCCCCGCGACCTTCTACAAGCTCAAGGCCAAGTATGGCGGGATGGACCTGTCGGACGCCAAGCGGCTGAAGCAGCTCGAGGATGAGAACGCGAAGCTGAAGCGCCTGCTGGCGGATGCCATGCTGGATCGAGCCATTGGAACGCCATTGGTCCGAGAGACAATGGCGAGGGTTGTTCTGAAGGATCTGCTGGGAAAACCGTGACGACGCCGATGCAACGGCGGGACGCGGTGTTGCGGGCGATGAGGGATCATCCGATCTCGCAACGCCGGGCCCGCGTCCTGATCGGTGTCGATCCGAAGACGGTGCGGCGTGAGCGGCCGCCCGATAACCCGGAAATCCGTGAGGAGATGCACAAGATCGCCGAGAAGCGTCGACGCTTCGGCTATCGGCGCGTGGGCATCATGCTGGAGCGCAAGGGGATGATCATGAACGAGAAGAAGCTGTACCGGATTTACCGCGAAGAAGGGCTGTCGGTGCGCCGCCGTCGTGGCCGCAAGCGGGCGCGCGGCAGCCGCACTCCGATGCCGGTGCCGCTGCGGCCAAACCAGCGCTGGTCGCTGGACTTCCTGTCGGACACCTTCGGGGCCTGCCCGAAGTTCCGCATCCTGGCGGTGAACGACGATTGCTGCCGCGAGACCCTTGGCCTGATCGCTGATACCAGCATCTCGGGGGCCAGGGTGGCGCGCGAACTGGACGCCTTGGTTCGCATCGACGGCAAACCGGCCTGTGTCGTCAGTGACAATGGCACCGAGTTCACCAGCAAGGCGATCCTGCAATGGGCGAACGACTGCCCTGCTCCCCAACCTTGGACCGCGGGAAGTTGGATTTTTCCGGCTGCTGCCCTGCTCCCCAACCTTGGACCGCCGGAAGTTGGATTTTTCCGGCTGCCTCAC